>JBBRMH010000241.1:0-4615 GCA_038230935.1 Burkholderiales bacterium
AGATTGACGTTCGCCATGGCAATGATGTAGCGCTGGCGCTGCTGTTTTTCCAATCCCTGCGTGAACTGCACCAGTTCGGGCGTGCCGCCGAAGAAGAGCAAAACGGCAGATGTTACCGGTGAAAGCTTTTGCCCCAACCGCAAGATATCTGTATCTGCCTTGTAAGTCTTGAGTCTGATCTTCAAGGTTGTGGCGATATCCTCCAGGTCTTGACGGTAAAAGTTATATTCCTGCGCTGAGGCGTAGACAGCGCCAACATCCTGAATACCCATGGTGTTCAGCGTTTTCAGTGCGTGCCCGAGCTGCTCTTTTCGGGCAGCAAAAATGGCAAACGTGTGGTCGCCCACGTCTTGCCGGGAGCTTTGCAGCCATGGCGCGACATGCGCGACAGGAAACGACTTGTTTTGCAACTCGGCTGTCAACTGACTTGCCAGCGTGTCCCCGGCCGTGCCTGAAAGTACAACGCAGCCGGGATTTTCTTTCAAAGACTCTAACGCAGACCGAAGACTCGGCACTGTGCCATCGACCTCGACGGTTGTATGGTCGACCCTGATGCCGTGAAGACCGCCCTTGAGGTTGATGTCTTGCCATGCGGCTCGTGAACCTATCAAAAAATCCTTGGCAACGTCTTGCTGCGCTTGCGATGTGTCCACCAGCTGGGCAACCATCAAACTGCGCGGCGCAGTCCCAGACTTCTTGCTGCCCTGTGCAAATGAAGGATGGGCTACGGCTGCGGCAAGCGCTCCAGCGCATTGAATGACGCTGCGACGGGAACGCGGGTTTGCTAAAAACATAAATGGCTTTCAGTGAGCTGTTGGTCAGTTCATCAATCTGGCGAGTGCCGAGTGCCAGCTTACTGAGGCAATGTGTCAAGGCCATTAAAGAAGGGGTGCTTGATGGTCAGGCCGGGAAAGAAAGCCATGCCCAATACGCCCCAAACATGCTCAAACATGCTCAAACATGCTCAATACTTCAGCGTAGATTTCGACATGCTTGCAAACCGGCCAGTGACGATTCCGCTGCAGATCGGTACAGGCGTTCAGTTTGCTATAAATTTAGTAGCTGCTAGCCCTTGTAGATGCTGCGCTAGAGGGCTGTTTGATGGTTGAAAATTGGGGTTTTCAACTGGCTGTGCTTTGGGGTGAGGGGAGCGATTGTGAGGGCGTTGCGTATGGAGTTTTGCACTCTCACCAAAGGCCTTGTACAAGCTTCTCTCGTCGCAGACACGCGCCCCAAGTCACCTGAATTATTCCCCTGGCATGTGCCATGTTACCCAACGCGGGTGTGTATGTTGGGATTTTGAGAACAGGGTGTTTTGCTCTGACGTTTGAGCTACGCTGCAGCGCGTTTGCGCGACGTCCGGCTTGAGCGAGCTGTTAAATCTTGTGTTTCATGCGCGAAAGCCAGCATGCTTGCCAAGGCCTTGTTCACGGCCTCAGATGTCGGAAACGCCTTCAAAATTTCGGGCTGCAGGACGACGACGTTGCTGCCCTGAATGAAGTGTTTGAGGTACTTGCCACGCACCCCTTTTCCAAGTTGGTCGCGCTTGAATTCAGGAATGTCCTGCTCAGCCATTTTTGTAGATGCCTTTTTCATATCGGGTTGCCTTTCTTGCGCTAATGATTCGAATGCCGTTGCGGCGTTCTGTGTGTACAACTACCACAAGCCGCTCTTTGTTTGAGATTCCATAAGTCCGACTTCGTTCCTCAGCCTCGGAGTGATCTGTGTCCGAAAAGGTCAAGGCCAGAGTGTCGCCAAAAACACTTACAGCCTCGTCAAACGACACGCCATGCTTGTGCAAGTTGCTCACCGCTTTTTGATCATCCCATTCGAAATTGAACATGCAGGTTGCTTGAAAGGTTTAACGTTTGACTTAAGCGGCCTGCCGTAGGCAGGTCCGCTTGAAGGAAGGGTTAGACGTCATTGCAGAGCGGCGGCGCGTATGCCTTTGAGTAGTGAGTTCATGGCGGCTGGGTCGGAACATTGTTCAAGCATCGTCCTCTCATCTTCCCCCAACTTCCCGAGCGCGCGACGCCGGAACTTGCAGTAGGTCTTTGCGGTGTCTGCAAGGTAAAGCTGAGCGGCAAGCGTAGCAATGCGGAAAGAATTGAGCGTCCCGGCAGGAGTTGCTCGCCCGTAGCCTGCGAAGCCCGAGAGACCGAGCGCAAATGCATGTGCGCTGTGGGACAGGAGCGTGTAGATCGCAGACTCCTGCGTAGTGCTGAGCGGGCGGTTGCCTCGGTACCTTGAGTGCAGGTACGGGTTCTTTCCCCGCAGCAGGTGCTTCCTGTGATCGGAGTCCAGAGCTAAAAAGGCGAGATTTTTTGCCAACTCCTCGCGCAAATAGGTAATTGAATGCTCTGTCCAGAAGTCGGTTCGACTAGCTTCGTGTCCCTTGTTGATTCGCTGCATATCGACCGATTGATTCAATCCGACAAGACGGAGGCGAAGGTGTGCTTCATCTTTCGAGATACCTACTTCAAGCAGATAGGCTGCCGCGTTCCTCACTTCAATGAGGCATCGTGCAAGCACACATATTCCACCCACATCAGCCTGCTCATCTAGTTTTAGGGCCGCGTCACACAACGACACTATGGATCGTGCGTGCAGCGACGCCTTCATAAAAAGGCAGTGAGCGTAGTAAGCGCGCTCAGTTGTGGGAGGGGAGTCGGTCCCTCGCTTCGCAATGGCCTGCGATAAATCAGTGAGCGTGCGGAAGTCTGTCGTCATGACGCCTAACGTAATGTAGACAGCAAAAGCCGCATGATAAAAATGTAACTGCAAAATAACGTGGTCATCAAAATCCTTCTTCAACCCGCATGCTTGCTGGTTTTAAGCGAAATTTTGTACAAATTTATACAGGTATAAAAAGTTCTGGAAACACCGCAGATTTGACAACCAGTTTCGCACATGCAAAAGGGTATGAACTCACTGACCGAAGTCTTTTCACATAAAGAATTAACCGCCACCAACCCGGCAAAATCACTGAACCAACTGCGCCAGCGGCTCGACATCCATTTCACAGCTCTGCTACTGAATCAATAGCTGCTCGCCTAAGCCGAATATGCCCTGCAGCCCGATTTGATTGAAATTTTCGAACAAGTCGTTTCAAACCTGTCGATGATAAAAATTGACGCCTGTCAGGCACCCAACGCCAGATACAGAACCATGGGGTTGTCATTGCACGCGGTAAATCCGTAATGCAGATAAAAGGCTTTAGCCTGCTCGTCTTTGGCGTCCACCAGCAAGGCATAGCTTGCCACCTGCTTTTTTGCCTCCAGGCAACGTGCTACCGCACAGCCCATCAGCACTTTGCCAATGCCTTGCGCCTGGTGTGTCGATGCCACCGCAAAACGTCCCATGCGAAAGCAGGGTATGAGGTAGCGCGGCAGCTTCTTTTTGGCTTTTTCATCGAGCTGGTCTTGCTCAATCTGGGCGGCGCTCAAGGTATAAAAACCCACAATCGTTTGCGGTGCCTGCGCTTTAACCAGCACGCGGACTGCAGCCACGCCCTTTTTTCTCTGTTGCACGGTCAGGCGGTGCAAATAGTCGTCCAGTTCAGCTAACCAGCGCCAGCGCAGCGTAGTCGCCCACCTTGTCTTGCAGCCCCGCCGGTAGCAGCCGCACACCGCCCGTCAGCGCAGGCAGCTTGCCATCGAGCTGGCGCTGCAGTCGCGGCAACAGGTACGCGCGGTGGTGCCAGAAAACACTGCCGCCCAGGCTGATGGCCTGCAGGTCCAGCGTCACGACCAGGTTATAGAGCGCGCGGCCCATGACGCGGCACAGTGCATCGACGATCTCTACCGCGCCTGCGTCCCCAGCCTGCGCTGCGGCCAGCAGGGCTGCTGCGTCGGCATAACCCATGGCCCCAAAGCGCCGCTCTATGGCGTTACCTGCCACCAATGCTTCCACATCGCCGATATTGCCGCAGCCGCACAGGGCGTCATCGTTATCACTGACAAACATGTGGCCCGCATGACCCGCATTGCCATGCTTGCCGCGCAGCGCCCGCCCATCGACACACAGACCCATGCCGATGCCGGTGCTCCAGGTGACATAGGCGCAATGCTCCAGCCCCTGCAACGCGCCCCAGCGCCTTTCGGCTTCGAGTGCGGCGATACAGTCGTTTTCAATCCGCACGTTTTTAAAGTGTTGCCGCAGGACAATCTCCAGTGGCACACGGATCCAGTCATTGGGAAGGCCGCGTGCTTCACCGGCCAAGCCCCCGCAGATGTTGGGGGCTGCGAGTTCGATCAGCCCCGCGTTGAGCACAAATGGCCCGCAGGATGCGACGCCCACGGCTGCAACATCAGACAGCGCCACACCGGCCAGGGTGCAGCTTTGCGCAATCAAGGCCAGCACCTGCCGCGCCAACGCATCGCGATCCCCGTGTTTGACCGTCGGCTCAACCACCCGGCCGCGTATGCCGTGCGCGTCGGCGATGCTGACGGCCACCTTGGTGCCGCCTATATCCACGCATGCCACCGGGGCGGTGCCTTTGGGCAAAGAGGGAACAGAAAAGAGGCAGGGTTCGTTCAAGGTGCGTGCTCCGGTGGGTCAATGGACGGGTATAGCCGGGCTCAGATCAGCTTGGTCACCAGCGTCGCAATCAGGC
>JBBRMH010000242.1:0-4591 GCA_038230935.1 Burkholderiales bacterium
ACAAGGGCGAGTTGCTGTACCGAGGCTACCCCATCGAGCAGCTGGCAACCAACTGCGACTATCTGGAGACCTGCCATTTGCTGCTTTACGGCGAGCTGCCCAATGCGGCCCAGAAAACCGACTTCGTCAGCCGCGTGACCAACCACACCATGGTCAACGAGCAGATGCAGTTTTTCCTGCGCGGTTTCCGCCGTGATGCACACCCAATGGCCATCATGACCGGCCTGGTCGGTGCCCTGTCGGCGTTCTACCACGACAGCACCGACATCACCAACCCCGAGCACCGTGACATTTCAGCCATCCGATTGATCGCCAAGCTGCCCACGCTGGTGTCCATGGCCTACAAGTACACCATGGGCCAGCCCTACATGTACCCTAAAAACAGCCACAGCTATGCGGGTAACTTCCTGCACATGATGTTTGCCACACCTTGCGAAGAGTACAAAGTCAACCCGGTGCTGAAGCGCGCCCTTGACCGTATCTTCATCCTGCATGCAGACCATGAGCAAAACGCATCGACCTCAACCGTGCGCCTGTGCGGCTCATCAGGTACCAACCCGTTTGCAGCGATCGCAGCGGGCGTAGCCTGCCTCTGGGGCCCGGCGCACGGCGGTGCCAACGAAGCGGCACTGAACATGCTGGGCGACATCCAGAAAAATGGCGGCATCGAGAAAATCGGCGACTTCATCAAGCAGGTCAAAGACAAAAACTCCAGCGTCAAGCTCATGGGTTTCGGTCACCGTGTTTACAAAAACTACGATCCCCGCGCCAAGCTGATGCAGGAAACCTGCAAGGAAGTCTTGAAGGAAATGGGACTTGAAAACGACCCGCTTTTCAAACTGGCCATGGCACTGGAAAAGATTGCCCTGGAAGACGATTATTTTGTCTCGCGCAAGCTCTACCCTAACGTCGATTTCTACTCTGGCATTGTCCAGAAAGCCATTGGTATCCCGGTTCCGCTGTTCACAGCTGTGTTCGCACTGGCCCGTACCGTTGGCTGGATTGCCCAGCTCAATGAGATGATTGGCGACCCGGAATACAAAATTGGCCGCCCACGCCAGCTGTTTACGGGTTCTGTGCAGCGTGACATTCAGCCTATCGCCCAGCGTTAATCTGCACCACAGACCGCGAATCATCCCGCCAAAACCCGCCAGATGGCAACATCGGCGGGTTTTTTATTTGCTATCAAAAAAGTAGCTGGTAGCGCACGTATCTTCTGCCACAGAGGCCTTTTTATTGTATTTTTTCCAAATCAGAACTGATACTCATGGCAAACCCCAGACAGTGCGCAGTTGGGACAGCGTGGCAATGATGGCCAGGTCGTGCTCCGACGGTTTGGGGTAGATAAAACACAGCAGTGCAGAAGCCCGCGCATGCGGCCAGATCACCACCTCATCGCGCTCGCTGGCGGGCAGGGCGATGTCTTCCCGCAGCAGCGCCAGCCCTACGCCGGCCTTCACAAGGCCTTGCGGCGAGGCGGCCTCGTCCAGCTCAACGGCAATGTGAGGTGCCAGGCCTTGCCGCGCAAACAGGTCTTTGAGCAAGGTTTGTGCGTGGTGCTGTGGCGGCGAGCCAATCCACGGCATGTCAGCAATCTCGCGCCAGCCTGCATGCAGCAGTTTTTGCTGGTATGAAAACGGCCCGACCACGCGGTAATGCAGCGTCTGCAGGGCTATGCCCAGCACTTCGCGTGGAACGCTCGGGCCAATATAAAACGAAGCCTGCAAGCCGTTGGTGGCCACCAGTTCCCGCAGCTCTTTGGCATGGCCCTGACGCGTTTTGATGTCCAGCAGCGGCAGTGCATTGACCAGTGAATGAAGCAGCGCGCCCAGGCGCAATGAATCGGGGTCACCCACGGTGCCAATCACCAGTGTGCCTGTGACTTTGCCCTTCATTTCACGCGCCTTGCATTACAGTGAGCCGGCCAGGGCCGGCAGTTGCTCTGCATCGGCCAGCATCAGCTCGCCAGCGCGCGTCAGCACCATGCCGCCTGTCAAACACGGTGATGCCCAACTCTTCCTCCAGCGCCTTGATTTGTGCGGTCACAGCAGGCTGGGTGACGTGCAGCACCTCGGCTGCGCGCGTCAGGTTGCCCAGTTTGGCGACGGTCACAAAAGCGCGAAGCTGGTAGATTTCCATGGCGCCTGGTGGTCAGGACTCAAGAAACCTGATGTGCATCGGGTTCAGGCCAATGCGCACGCGAAAGCCCGGCGGAAACATGGCCAGGCCCAGTTGATGCGGCTGGTCGGCCAGCAGGCACATCCCCCCCACCTGAACTTTGTAACGGCAAAACCAGCCACTGAATTCCGCACTCACCACAACCCCGCCCAGCCAGACGTGATGGCCGTCAACCTGCTCGTCGCCTACCTTCACAACTATCTGGTGTGGCCGCACCACCATGCAGACCCGGCCGATTTGCGGTGTAGTGTGCGAGTCGCGCAAGAAATCCAGCGCGTCAAAGCCGTCAGCCTTGAACCGGATCGTACTGGCTGTGACCTGCGTGATGACGCCTTCCACCAGGTTGGCGGTGCCGACAAAACCCGCTACAAAACGGTTGGCAGGGTAGTCGTACAGCCCGGTGGGTGTGCCCGTTTGCTGGAGGATACCCCCGTCAAGCACCGCCATTTTGTCAGCGGTGGCCATGGCTTCTTCCTGGTCATGAGTCACAAAAATCGTGGTGACGCCGAGGTTTTTTTGCAGGTTTTTCAGCTCGTTTCTCATCTGGGTGCGCAGCTGTTTGTCCAGATTGGACAATGGCTCGTCGAGCAACAGCACCTGCGGCTCGACCACCATCGTGCGCGTCAGGGCCAGGCGTTGCTGCTGCCCGCCCGACAGTGTGGCGGGGCTGCGCTGGGCAAAGCTGCTTAAGTCCACCATGTCAAGCGCTGCATCGACCTTCAGCGCAATATCCCGCCTGGACAGCCGCTGCTCTTGCAGGCCGAACGCTACGTTCTCCCGCACGCTCAGGTGCGGCCACAGTGCGTAGTTTTGAAACACCATGCCGACTTTGCGCAGATGGGGCGGCTGCATGCGGACATCCACGCCGTCGATCTGCAGCTCGCCGCTCTGGTGCGCGAGAAAGCCGGCGATCAGCCGCAAAAGACTGCTTTTGCCTGAACCACTGGGGCCAATCAAGGCAAAAAATTCACCAGGCTCAATGTGCAGGCTGATGTCATCCAGCACCTTCACCGTGCCATAACTGAGCGACAGACTCCTGACGGTGACGCTTGCTTTTTTTACAGATTTCATGATGTTGGAAAGCGCACTGTGATGGCCGTCATAGTCCATACAACCACCACGCAGAAAACCATACGGCCCTGGGTATTTCGCACAGGATACCCAAGCCTACCTTCTGCACTGTCAGTGGGTCAAAAACCGCACCTGATTTGGCTCGATACCCAGCTGCACCTCGGTACCTGCCGCAAATATTTCCAGACCTGAATAATGCGGCTGGTCTGCCAGTACTGCCACTTCCCCAACACGCACCCGGTAGCGGGTGGCTTCGCCCAGAAACTCGGCACTGTCAACCCGGCCATCGACCCACACGCGTGAGCGGTCAGGGTGGCCGTCGCGCAGCTGGATGGCAACCTGGTGCGGTCTGAACACCATGGTGGCGGCACCCGGCCTGGGGTGAGTCTCGGCAAGTTTCGGAAAGTTCAGCGCGCCCAGGCCATCGGCCTTGAACTGCAGTGTCTCCCCGTTGACCACCATGATCTCGCCTGCCACCAGGTTGGCAGTGCCGACAAAGCCCGCTACAAACTGGTTACTCGGGTAGTCAAACAAGCCTGCAGCCGAACCAATCTGCTGCAGGATGCCCTTGTCCAGCACAGCCATGCGGTCGGCAGTCGTCATAGCCTCTTCCTGGTCATGCGTGACAAAGATGGTGGTGATGCCCAGGGTCCGCTGCAGGTTTTTAAGCTCTTCACGCATCTGTACACGCAGCTGTTTGTCCAGGTTGGACAGCGGCTCGTCGAGCAGCAACACCTGCGGCTCAATGACAATGGTGCGCGCCAGTGCGACGCGCTGCTGCTGGCCGCCCGACAACATTGACGGTCGGCGCTTTGCGTACTGCAGCAGACCGACCAGGTTCAGGGCGTCTTCCACTTTTTGCTGAATGATCTGTTTGTCAAGCTTGCGCTCGACCAGACCAAAAGCCACGTTGTCCCAGACCGTCATGTGCGGCCACAGGGCGTAGTTTTGAAACACCATGCCCACATTGCGCAAATGGGGCGGCGTGCCCGTGACGTCTTTGCCATCAATCAGCAGCACACCGCTCTGGTGCTGGTTGAACCCGGCAATCAGCCGCAGCAGGCTGGACTTGCCGGAGCCGCTCGGCCCCAGCAGGGCAAAAAACTCGCCGGGTTCAATCGTCAGCGTGATGTCTTTGAGGACTTCTGTCTTGCCGTAACTCAACGTCAGGTTGCGCGCCACCACGCCTACTTTTTTCATTGGTTTCAACATAGCTTGCTTTCTTTTTTTCAAGTGGCCTGGCGGGTGGTGGTGCGGGCACTGGAGCGCTCGGCAACCCAGTAAGACAAGAAGGTACCCAGCCCCACCACCACCACTGCGATCACGCCAAGGGCCGCACCTG
>JBBRMH010000243.1:0-4579 GCA_038230935.1 Burkholderiales bacterium
CTTCAAGACGCACCACAACGCGCTCGACCAGGAAATGTATTTGCGCATTGCGCCCGAGTTGTATTTGAAGCGCCTGATCGTCGGCGGTTTCGAGCGCGTGTTCGAGATCAACCGCAGCTACCGCAACGAAGGCATCAGCGTGCGCCACAACCCCGAGTTCACCATGATGGAGTTCTACGCGGCCTGGTGGAACTACACCGATTTGATGACGTTTACTGAAGCCTTGATTCGTGATGCCGCGCAGAACGTAGCAGGCTCGCTACAACTAAGCTACGGCGGCAAAGCCGTAGACCTGAGCCAGCCATTTGAGCGCCTGACGATTCGCGAAGCCATCCTCAAACACACCGAAGCGGGCGAACATGTGGACGACGCCGCCTGGCTGATCAGCGCCCTGAAAAAAATCGGCTTCAACGAAGAAAAAGACCGTCTGGCCAGCCGATCCCTGCCTAGCTTGCAGGTCATGTATTTTGAAGAACTGGTTGAACAAAAGCTTTGGCAACCGACTTTCATCATGGAACACCCGACCGAAATTTCACCTTTGGCCCGTGCCAACGATCAGCGCCCTGAAGTCACCGAACGCTTTGAACTCTACATCACCGGCCGTGAATTCGGTAACGGCTTTAGCGAACTGAACGACGCCGAAGAACAAGCCGCCCGCTTCAACGCCCAGGTAGCGGCCAAGGACAGTGGTGACGACGAAGCCATGTTCTACGACCACGACTTCATTCGCGCCCTCGAATACGGTATGCCGCCCACGGGCGGCTGTGGCGTGGGCATTGACCGGCTGATGATGCTGCTGACCGACAGCCCGAGCATTCGGGATGTGATTTTGTTTCCGGCGCTGCGGCGGGAGGTTTAGGCCGACAACGTCATTCCTGCAAAGACGGGAATCCAGATTTATGCAGGGCTGTAACGCAGTGCCTTGAAGTGGCCGTGCAGGACTGCTGTCTTTGTTGGAATGATATAAAAAAGGCTGTTTTTAAACCTTTTTTAGATATCGTTTAGGCCTCCAACCCAATTAATACGGGCGCAAGCAGCTACTTTATTAATAGCAACCTGGTTTAATGTTCTCGTACAGTAAAGGCATCACCTGTGACACCTTCGGTGCATGAGGCCAACAGGCCAAAAGGACCAAGGTTGAATCAATTCCGCCAAATGGCAAGTCATTCAAGACGCATCGGGCTCGACGCTACAGGCTTCAGTGTCGTATTCATCAAAGACGCTCTCCGCAACCCCGTATGGCGGACCGTTCAAGTCACGCGGGTCGGTCGAAACGTAACTGGTTTTTAGGCGCCGCGTAGCGTCTATTGGGTCAGACGCCAACCGAACCATTTCGCGGGCCTCGAGGGTGATGGCAACAATCACCCGGGTGCCAACATCTGTACACTGACGGCGTTTGGGTTGGACCAGAACTCAAAGCCAATAGAAAAGTCACTGTGGCGCATAAGTGGAACGTTTTGTGTGACGTTTGCTGTCAGATTCAAGCCGCGACGAGTTCAGGCCCTGCCGGACCTGCACGACCTGTTAAATTTTTCGGTGGATGAGGCAAGCGAACAAGCCGGTCCCATCAACTGGCACCCCAACGCATCCGGGAAATCACTTAGAAACTGTAAAACTTAAAAGTTGTAGTCCTAAAGCACCAAAACCAAACGCAAGCTTTTTTCAACTTCACGCAAATCTGCCGCCGACAAAGCGCCAACCCTTTGCTTGAGCCTGCGCTTGTCAATCGCTGCAATCTGGTCGCACACTGCCACAGAATCTGGGCCAGCTGAAAGCACTGCAATAGCCACTGGCGGCGCGGGCTCTGGCGATGAGGTCAAAGGCACACACACCACAGTACGGCGCAAGGCATTCGCCTCGGTCATTGAAATGACCACGCAGGGGCGGGTTTTTTCAATCTCCGAGCCGCGTGGGTCACGATTGGGCAGTTCCACCCAATAAATATCGCCACGTTTGACAGGCTGTGCAGCGCTGCTCACCAGGCTTCACCGGTCAGTGCGTCCATATCGGCAGACACCTGGGCAATGCTGGCGCAGCGCGGATCGTTTTCTATCTTGCGGATAGCGTCCAGCACCGCCTGCTTATGGGTATCCAGCTCGGCCTGCAGCAAGCGCTCAACCACCTTGCTGCGCTCGCGTGGGGTAAATAAGGCGTTGAACTGGCTGAGTACAGCAGGGTCTATGCTGAAGATAGCACGGGAAGGTAGCGTTGCAGACATGATGCACTCACTTTCACAGGTTTTTTAAACTTTGTACAGTGTACAGTTTAACTCTGTTAAAAAATGAGGGCTGTTGCTTGAAATGAAAATGGCCAGGACGCATTGCCTGGCCATTTATTTGACAAATTGAGCGTGATTTAAAAACGGTAGCTCGCGCCCACTGATATCTTCGGCAGCACCGACAGCTTGGAGACGTTGTCACGCACGGTGGCTGTTTGCGCATCAACATCAGCCTGCGTGATGCCCTGCTGGCCGACGAGACTGGTATTGGTGGTCGTGGTGAACTTGCCGATCATCACACCCGCATCGGCATAAAAATCCCAGGCGGATTTGCTGTCTGGCTTGAAACCGTAGCCAATGCCCAGGTAAGGTGTGACGTTTGGCTGTTTGACTTCGATGTTGAAAAAGTCATTGGCCAGGCTGACAGGCTTGCCATTGACGGTGGCGCTGCCGATGCCGGTCGAGTTAAGGGTAAATTTGGTGCTGTTAAAACTCAAACCACCCGTGATGCGAAAACCGTTGTCCATTGGAAAGTAGTCAGCCAACACGCTCACAGACTGCGCCTTGAGATTGCCGTTGAAATCTATGCCATTACGCTGTCCGTTTCTGGACACATTCAGGCCGCCAGCGTATTCACCGCGCAGATTGACAGCGGGTGCAATCGAGCGGGAGATCCCCAGGGTGATACCGGTAACGCCAATACCGCCATAAACCTCGTCAGCCTGCACGCTTGCAGATGCCGCTGTGGCTGCAATGAACGCAGTGAAAACATATTTTTTAAGCATGGAACGCTCCTTGTTGGTTCACTGCTCAAGTTGGCAGCCAAATGAGTTTAACTTCGTAACAGACGTTACCAAAACCATCTGAACACACATCACAAAATTCTTGCTGTGGCCAAGACACGAAAACAACAACATAACAATACGCAACACAATTGCGCCATGGCTAATCAATTTTTAAAATGAAATATCTCAGCGCTTACCCCGACAGCCTGCAATTGCAGGTGCAGCAGTTGCAGACCCAGCACAAGCTGGGCGACATGCTGTTAAAAAAGTACCCGCGCGCCCACACCGTGCGCACCGACAAGGCGCTGTACGACTATGTGATGGCGCTTAAAAACGAGTTTTTGCGCAGCTCGGAGCCGCTGTCGAAAGTGGCTTTTGACAACCGCCTGCAAGTCATCGCACACGCCTTGGGCACGCACACGCAGATCAGCCGCGTGCAGGGCAACAAGCTCAAGGCCAAACGCGAAATACGCGTGTCGTCGCTGTTCAAGGAAGTGCCTGACGAGTTCTTGCGCATGATCACGGTACACGAGCTGGCGCACATCAAGGAAAAAGAGCACGACAAGGACTTCTACAAACTGTGTACCTACATGGAGCCGAATTACCACCAGTACGAGTTTGACTTGCGGGTGTATTTGACGCACATGGATACCGATGGCAAGCTGGCCTGGCCCGGCTGTTCACAGCCCAGCCCGCTCCTTGTCGCCCCATGACTTGCTCGCAACCCATGCCACCCTGGCTGTTGGTGGCCCAGTCGGAGTCTGGCGTCAAGACTTTCCCGTCAGGCCAGAGCAACCCGCGCATCACGCAGTACCACGACGAGACCAATCTGCGCGGTTATGACGACAAGGCGTCATGGTGTTCTTCATTCGTCAACTGGACTTTTGCGCAGACCGGCATAACGGGTACCGGCTCTGCGCTGGCCCGCTCCTGGCTCGACTGGGGCCAGCCACTACAGGCACCTGTCACCGGCTGCGTGGTGGTGCTGTGGCGTGATGGCCCTGAAAGCTGGAAAGGCCACGTCTCGTTTTTCCTCAGAGCTGACGATACAAGCGTTTTCCTGTTCGGTGGCAACCAGCTCGATGCGGTGCAGGAACACAGCTACCCAAGCGCGTCGGTACTGGGCTACCGCTGGCCCGCAGGCGGCATCCAGGCCAGTAGCCTGGCCAGCCGCTCAAACGCCATGTCAGTGACCACCGCCAGCATGCCGACCAGCAACGCGCCCTGCAACACATAAGCGGTGTTGAAGCCGCTCAGGCCCACGATGATGGGCGAGCCCAGGGTTTTTGCGCCTACGGTTGACGCAATGGCCGCTGTGCCAATGTTGATGATCACAGACGTTCGCACACCCGACAGCCACACTGGCAGCGCCAATGGCACTTCAACCTGACTCAGGCGTTGCCAGGCCGACATGCCGATACCGCTGGCGGACTGCCGCACAGCTTCTGGCACTGACTGCAAGCCTGACACAGTAGCCTGCACCACGGGCAACAAGCCGTACAGCGCCAGCGCAATCAAGGCTGGCAGCTCGCCAAAACCGACGGCAGGCACCGCCAGCGCCAGCACTGCAACAGGC
>JBBRMH010000244.1:0-4505 GCA_038230935.1 Burkholderiales bacterium
GCAATGCGGCCAAAGTCATAGGGGTCATCAACGATGGGCATGAAAAAGTCGGTGGTGGCAATCAGTGCCTGGTTCTCGTTCAGCCAGTACACGGCGGCATCGTCTGCGGTTTCAATGCCGACCATCAGCTCTTTAGGGATGGGTAAGTTGGTCGAATTTTTTAATATTTCACTCAGCACACCGGGAGCGATTTTGCAGCCACAGCCGCCACCGTGTGAAAGGCTGGTGAGCCGTGGCACGGCGAGGGAAGTGAGTTTGACGGGTGCGTTCATGGGGTGGGCTTTCAGATGTTTTGGTGCGGGGCTAACGCGAAACTAGTGCGCAACTAATACGGATGTTGCCAATTTTAAAACAAGGCGCTTTTCCAGGGCGGGTTCAAATAATTGGGCCCGCTGCCCGCATTGGCTTTGCAGCAGCGCCAGAAAATCCGGTTCCAAAGCGCAGCGCTGCACCAGTTTTGCCAGTTGCGCGTCATCACCCAGGTCAAAATAGCCCGAATAATCTTTGCCCAGCATCCCGACGTTGCCATCAATGCGCGATGCCAGTACCGGCGTGCCAGACTGGATGGCCTCCAGTATGACGTGGGCACCGCCCTCCATCTTTGAGCAGCTCACCAGCACATGGGCGCGCTTGATACGCTGGCGTGTAGCGGCTCTGGGTAAGCCGCCCAGCCAGCGATAGTCTGGATTCAGGCGGGCCGTTTCCAGCGCCGCCTGTTCAAAGTTTGGCTCCAGCGCCATACCGACCTGCTCGAAATGAATCGTGGTACTTGCCGTATGGCGAGCGGCCTTCATAAACGTCATCGGGTCTTTTTCATCCCGCAAGTGGCCCACCATCAGAGCTACAAACCGCTGCATTGATTTTACCGCCGGTTTGAGCCTGGGAGCTGATTGGTAAATCACACGGGTTTTTGCTTGATACGCCTCTGGCAGCGCAGCCAACCCCGCCTCTTGCAGCACCACAATATGGGTGGCGAGTACAAGTGATTGCTGGGCAAGTGGGTCGTACTGAATGTCCCGGTACAGGTCCGTACCTGTCAGCACCAGAATTAGCGGCCTGCCAGGGCAGGCGGTGGCCCACGCCGCAATCGATGCCGCTGAGCGCCTGGCGTGCAGGGCAATCATTAAATCGGCTGATTGATCTGAATGGACATCGGGTGTATCAGGCCATTGGGTGACGATGGCAGTGTCACAATGATCCAGGCCTTGCGACAAAAATTGCGACCAGCGGTGCGCCGTATGCCAGTTACCGTTGTTGGCTTCTTGTGTCGCTGGGCTTACCAGCACAGCCTTTATCGACATATAACGCGCCTCATTATTTTGCCAACCGATCCTGCTTTTTCATCTGCAGTCCCCTCTGCGGCACTGATTGATTCCCCACTGATGCGCAGGGCAGGCAAGGAGGAGTTGTCACTGGCGCTCATGGATGCGCGTAATCATACGCTGCACCTTTTTGCGCAGTATCAAGAGGCGCTTGAGGCTAAAAAGTTCATCATTCCGCAACTCGCTAGCGTCAATCCGCCCTTATGGGAGCTGGGTCACCTAGGCTGGTTTCAGGAGTGGTGGATCAGCCGCAATCTGCAGCGCACTTTGGGCATCCGTTGCGCACCTGACCATGCGCGGCTGGCCTCGATAGAGCCCGGTGCCGACGCCTGGTGGGACTCCAGCCGCGTCGCGCACAACACCCGCTGGGCGCTGGCCTTGCCCGACCTAGCCAATATTCGCGCTTACCTGCTCGATACCCTGGAAAGCACGCTCGACCTGTTGCATAAAGCTGGAGATAGTGACGAAGCGCTTTATTTTTATCGCCTGTGCCTGTTCCATGAAGACATGCACGGCGAGGCGCTGGCGTACACCGCCCAGACGCTGGGCCTGCCGCTCGGTAAATCGTTGCAAACCGTGTTTACCCCGCAACCGATGGCCGTGCGTGAGCCCCTGCTGATACCCGCCACCACCTGGCAACTGGGTAGCGCACCTGACACCGGTTTTGCGTTTGACAATGAACGCCCGCAACATGCCGTGCCAGTACCTGAATTTGAAATTGATGCGCAGCCCGTGACCTGGGCGCAGTTTGTCGAGTTCGTTGACGACGGCGGCTATGACCGCGCCGAACTCTGGCAGGCGGCAGGCTGGCAGTGGTTGCAAAAGATCAGCGCCGAAGAAGGACGTAGAGGCCCACGTTACGTAGACCAGATAGGTGTAGCCAGCGGCGCAGTCATGCAGACCCGCTTCGGAAAGGCCATGCGTATGCAAGGCGTGCAACCGGCCATGCACATGAGCTGGTATGAAGCCGATGCCTGGTGCCGCTGGGCCGGGCGGCGCTTGCCCTTTGAAGTCGAATGGGAAATCGCGGCGCATACGGCATCAAGGCGCGGCTTCAGGTGGGGCGATGTGTGGGAGTGGACGGGCAGCACGTTCAACCCTTACCCCGACAATGGCGGCAACCGTAGCTTTATGCCAGATCCGTACACGGACTATTCAGCCCCCTGGTTTGGTACGCACAAGGTGCTGCGCGGCGGCTCGTTCGCAACCCGCGCCCGCATGAAAAGCCTCAGGTACCGCAACTTCTACGAGCCTGATAGAGACGACATTTTTTGCGGCTTCCGGTCCTGCGGATTGTGACAAAATGCTATAAAAACAGTAGCTGTTAACGCCCGTTTCTATTGGTCTGCAGCACTTTTTATGGGTTTAAACAGGGCCATTTTATGAATTTGAAGCTGTTTTTTATTGTTTTTGAATTCAAGTGGTGACATGAATACTTTCTCAAGCAGCGTTGCAACTGCTTTCGCGCTTATCACCTCGTTTGACCCGCTACTCGCCAGCATTGTGCTGCGCTCACTGGCTGTTAGTGCCTGCGCTTGTGTATTCGCGTGCAGCGCCGGCTTGCTGCTTGGCGGCTGGCTCGGTGTGTCGCGCTTCAGGGGGCGAGATGCCGTGCTGGCCCTGCTGAATACAGCGCTGGCTTTGCCGTCGGTTGTCGTTGGACTGATGGTTTATCTGCTTCTGTCGCGCAGCGGGCCGCTGGGTTTTTTGGGCTGGCTGTTTTCATTCAAGGCCATGGTGCTGGCGCAGGCCGTGCTGGTGTTGCCGGTGATGACAGCGCTGGTACGGCAGACCATTGAAGACGCTGATAGAAGTCATGGCGAGCAATTGCAGTCCATGGGCGCAGGGCAGTTTTTGCGCAGCCTGATCTTGCTGTGGGACGAGCGCTATTCGCTGCTCACCGTGCTGATAGCCGCCTTTGGTCGCGCCATTTCAGAAGTCGGTGCGGTCATGGTGGTGGGTGGCAACATCGACGGCTTCACGCGCGTGATGACAACCTCGATAGCGCTGGAGACCAGCAAGGGCGACTTGCCACTAGCGCTGGCTTTAGGAATGGTCTTGCTGGCTGTGGTGTTGCTGCTTAACGTGCTGATCGCGCTGCTCAAGCGCTGGCGCGAACGTAACTATGGGCTTGATGATGCCGCTCCTGCGCGGGCTATTCAAGGTGCGCCGCTATGAGCAGCCTGTTTAATTTGCGTGCCGCCAGTGTTCAATACGGTTCAGGCAAAAGCGGGGTGCAGGCCCTGGTCAACTGCACCCTGCAAATCAACGCGGGTGAAAAGCTGGCCCTGATCGGCTCTAACGGCAGTGGTAAAAGCACCTTGCTGCGCACGCTGCACGGCTTGCTCGCGCCTTCGTCAGGCACGCTTGAAGTTGACGCAAGCGTGCGCCAGGCCATGCTGTTCCAGCGCCCCTATATGTTGCGCACCAGTGTGCTGCACAACGTGGCGCTCGGGCTGTGGCTGCGCGGCACGCCATGGAGCCATGCAAAAGTTGAAGCCATGGGTGCGATTGCCCGTGTTGGCCTGCTTGACGTTGCAGCACGTAACGCCAAGGCGCTGTCGAGCGGTCAGCAGCAACGCGTGGCGCTGGCGCGGGCCTGGGCCTGCAAGCCACAAGTGTTGCTGCTTGACGAACCCACTGCCAGTCTCGACCCCAGCGCCAAACGCGAGGTCGAACGCCTGATGGCCGAGTTTGCAGGTGCCGGCATGACGCTCATCTTCAGTAGCCACAACCTCGGGCAGGTCAAACGCCTGGCCAGCCGCGTGGTGTACCTGGAGCATGGCGTGCTGGTGGCCGATTTACCGACGCATGAATTTTTTAACGGCCCATTGCCTGAGGCCGCTGAACATTTCTTAAAAGGGGAGCTGGGATGACATTTCTAGTTAAAAAACGTGCTTTTCTAAGCATATTTAAGGCTGCAGCCCTTGTTTTATGGGTGCAAGCAGCTACTGATTCGATAGCACAAACGACCACTCCTCCAGTGGCTATCGTCATGGCATCAACCACCTCTACCGAGCAATCAGGCCTCTTCCCCTACCTGCTGCCCGAGTTCAAAAAGGCCACTGGCATTGATGTCAAAGTGGTGGCCGTTGGCACCGGCCAGGCGCTAGACATGGGCAGGCGCGGCGATGCTGATGTGCTGTTTGTACACGACCAGGTGGCAGAAGAAAAAGTCGTGGC
>JBBRMH010000245.1:0-4499 GCA_038230935.1 Burkholderiales bacterium
AGAACGAAGATTTGCCTAAAAAGGCCGTCTTTGGGAGTTTGGGCACGTAAAAACGAAGGAATCGAAGAAATTGGGGAAGTCTTCGTCAAGGAAAATGGCCATCTTTCATTGGGGAGCAGAGGTTTTCGGTCAGGCACTAGGTAATTCCCCAATCAAATCAACTGCTTGGGCTAATGGCTTCCATTAGGAATCGGGGCTAATGGAAAATTTGGGTTCAAGAGCCAAAAGTTGACCAAAACAGGCTCCAGCCCAATCAAAACATGCACAGCCAGCTACCAAAACCATAGCACCCCATCAATCCGGTAAAACCGCTGTCACCTCAATCTCCACCCGCGCCTGGTCTTCCACCAGCCCGGACACCTCCACACATGTCATGGCGGGGAAGTTTTTACCCATCACTTCACGGTACACGCTGCCCAGCTCTTTCAGGCGGGCGGTGTATTCAACGCGGTCTGTTACGTACCAGGTCATACGCACCATGTGCTCGGGGCCTGCGCCTGCGGATTGCAGGACGGCGACGATGTTGATGAGCGCCTGGCGGGTCTGGGCGATGAAGTCGTCGCTTTCAAACTGCTGGGTGGCGTTCCAGCCGATCTGGCCGCCCACAAAGATCATGGCGCCGCGCGCCATGATGCCGTTGGCATATCCCTTGGGTTCGGCCCAGTCGGGGGGTTGGAGTTTTTTCATGGGGTCTTTTTACAGGTTGTTTTGAAGGTAGGGCAGCAGCGCTGCCCGCAGGGCATCTGGCAGCCTGACTGGTTTGCCATCGGGCACTTTTGAGTACACCACCACGCCGCTGGCGCGCAGTCTGACTTGCCCGGCACCTAAAACTTCGTAGTTCATGCCCAGGCTTGAATTGCCGATTTTTGAGAGCACCAGCGTGATGTCAACCGCATCGCCATTGCGGCACATGCCTAAAAACTGGGTTTTCAAATCGACGATGGGCACGCCATGGCCCGCGTTGATCATCTCGTGTTCAGGAAAGCCAATATGGGCAAAAAAATCTTCCTGCGCTTCATGCAGCAGGTAAAAAAACTGCGGGTAGAAAACAATGCCCGCCGGGTCGCAGTGGTGAAAGCGGATTTTCTTGGGGGTACTGAAGATCATGGCGTGCGCAGCTTGAAGCGTTGCAGTTTGCCGGTTTCGGTACGTGGCAATTTGCCTATGAACGCCACCTGGCGCGGATACTTGAACGGGGCCAGTGTTGCTTTGACATGGTCTTGCAAGGCTTTGATGGTCTCAGCTGATTCAGCGTGGCCCGGCTTCAAGACGACGAAGGCTTTGACGACCATGCCGCGCTCCTCATCGGGCACGCCCACCACGGCGCATTCGGCCACTGCTGCGTGCTTGAGCAGGGCGTCTTCAACTTCTGGCGCGCCGACGTTGTAGCCTGCCGTGATGATCATGTCGTCATCGCGGGCCTGGTAGAAAAAGTAGCCGTCGGCATCCTGCATGAAGGCGTCGCCGGGGTAGTTCCAGCCGTTTTTGACGTAGCTGGTCTGGCGGGCGTCGTCCAGGTATTTACAGCTGGTGGGGCCTTGTACGGCGAGTTTGCCGACGGTGCCGCGTGCAACTTCATGGCCTTGGTCGTCCACCACTTTGGCGGTGTAGCCGGGCACCACCTTGCCAATGGCCCCGCGCCGCACATCGCCTGGCGCGGTGGAAATGAAGATATGAAACATCTCGGTGGCCCCAATGCCGTCGAGCATGTCGATGCCGGTGGCCTCTTTCCAGAGCTGGCGGGTGGCGTCGGGCAGGGCCTCGCCTGCGCTGACGCAAATTCGCAAGGTCGGCATGCCGTGCTGTTTTGCATAGGGGGCCATCTGCCGGTAAAACGTGGGTGCGGTGTAGCAAATGGTGGCACCCTGGTCGTTGATCAGCTTGACCATGGCTTCGGGTGTGTAAGCAATCGACGAGAAGTACACCGATGCACCCGCCGAAAAAGGAAACAGCAGCATGCCGCCCAGGCCAAACGTAAACGCCAGCGGGGGTGAGCCCATCACGATGTCGTCGGGCGTAGCCTGCAACACATGGCGCGGCCAGGCCTGGCAGGCGGCCAGTACATCGCGGTGCGTATGCACGGCGGCTTTGGGCTTGCCGGTGGTGCCGGACGTGAACGCCATCATGGCGATGTCGTCGGCTGCAGTCAGGCACGGGGTGAAGTGGCCATTTTTACTGATCGAGAGTACTTCGAGGGAGTCTGGCGCATCTACCAAGTTAAACGGGACGATGGTTTTAAGACGGCCGGTTTGTGCCTGGGCGCTTTGCAGCTCCTTCAGCAGGGACGCGTCACACAGGGCCAATGCAGGCTCTGCCTTGTCGATGACTTCAACCAGCTCTTTCGCTCTGAGCAGCGGCATCGTCGCCACCGCCACCAGCCCCGCCTTGACCACCCCCAGCCACGCCAGCGCCATGCCGATTGAGTTGCCACCGCGCAGCAATACCCGGTTGCCGGGTTGCAGCGCGAAATTCTCGGTCAGCACCTGCGCAATGCGGTTGATGCGCTCTGAAGCATCGGTGTAACTCAGGGTGAGCTTGTCAGAGCGCAAAAAAGGCCGGCTTGAGAGCCCGCGCGCAGCGATCTGGCCGAGCAGTACATCGACCAGATTGGCCTGTGCCGGTATGGCCAACTCAGGCAGGTCATAGCGCATGTGGGCAAGCTGCGCAGGCGGCGGCAACCTGTCATGCACAAAGCGGTCAGTTTGTGCGGAGGCAGATAGTGAAGTAGGCGTCATGATTTCAACACCGCCTTTCCGATGATGAGTTGCTGCACTTCGGTAGCACCTTCATAAATGCGCAGGGAACGGATGTCGCGGTACAGGCTTTCAATTTTGGTGCCGACCTTGACGCCCAGCCCGCCGTGCATTTGAAGCGCCATGTCGATCACGCGTTGTGCGTTTTCGGTGGCTGTCATCTTGGCCATGGCCGCTTCCACCGTCACGCGCGCGGTGTGGCCTGTGCGCTCGCCCTCGTCGCGCAACCAGGCGGCGCGGTAGGTCAGCAGCGCTGCTGCATCAACCAGCGCAGCCATCTCGCCGATCTTGGCTTGTGTGAGCTGAAAGTCAGCCAGCTTTTGACCGAACATCTGGCGCTGTTTTGAGTATTGAACAGCCTCTGCCAGAGCCCGCCGGGCCATGCCCAGGGCAGCGCCAGCGACCGAGGCGCGGAAAATATCCAGCGTTTGCATGGCCAGCCTGAAGCCGCCATGCAATTCCCCGAGCTGACTGCCAGGCGGCAGTGCGCAGTTGGTGAACTGCAGCGTGGCCAGCGGGTGTGGGGCCATCACGGCAATGTGTGCGCTGCTGTCCAGGCCGGGCGTGGTCGCGTCAACGATGAACGGCGTGATGCCGCGTGTGCCAGCGTCCGGGTCGGTTTTGACAAAGGTGACGTAAAAGTCTGCAATGCCGCCGTTGCTGATCCAGGTTTTGCTGCCGTTGATGAGCCAGCCTGTAGTCGTGCGGGTGGCGGTGGATTGCATGGCTCCGGCGTCAGAGCCTGCATCGGCCTCGCTCAAGGCAAATGCGGCGATTTTCTGACCGCTGGCGACCTGGGGCAAGTACGCCGCCTGCTGCTCGGGCGTACCCGCCAGCGTGATCGCACCGCTGCCCAGGCCTTGCATGGCAAAGGCAAAATCTGCCAGCGGGGAGTAGAACGCCAGCGTTTCGCGCAGGATGACCAGTGCGCGTGAATCCAGCCGGGGCAAGGCACCGCCGAACTTGTCTGCGACGCAATAGCGCAGCCAGCCGCTGTCACCCAAAAGCTTCACCCATTCGCGGCAAGCCCTGCGGTCGTCGGTTTCATCAACGTGTTGACTTGCGGCCCAGTCCACCAGCTGAACCCCCAGGTCACGGTGAACGGCATCGAAAAAGGGCAGGTTCAGGTGATTTGTGGCGGGTTTCATACGCTCAGTCCCCTTTGAAAACAGGTTTTTGCTTGTTTGAGAAAGCCTCGTAAGCACGCTTGAAGTCCTGCGTCTGCATGCAAATCGCCTGGGCCTGCGCCTCGGCTTCGATGGCCTGGTCCAGCGTCATGGCCCATTCCTGATGCAGCATGGTTTTGGTCATGGCGTGGGCAAAGGTGGGGCCGCTGGCCAGCTCGTGTGCCAGCTTTTGCGCTGCGGCCAGCAGCTCGCTACTTTCATGCAACGCGTTGAAAAAGCCCCAGTTCAGGCCTTCTTGCGCGCTCATGGCGCGGCCTGTCAATAGCAGCTCGGATGCGCGGCCTTGGCCAATCAGGCGGGGCAACAGAGCGCACGCGCCCATGTCGGCACCGGCCAGCCCGACGCGGGTGAACAAGAAAGCCGTCCTGGCCTGCGCGGTGCCCAGGCGCATGTCAGCGGTCAGCGCCATCATGGCACCGGCCCCGGCGCAAATACCGTCAATCGCCGCGATGATGGGCTGCGGGCACAGCCGCATCGCCTTGATCAAATCACCTGTCATGCGCGTGAATTCCAGCAGCTCGGGCATGCGCATCTGGGTGAGCGGGCCAATGATTTCGTG
>JBBRMH010000246.1:0-4493 GCA_038230935.1 Burkholderiales bacterium
ATCGGGCAAATTGATTTTGCTGAGAGTTCGTACAAAGCATTGCGCAGGTTTTCGATGTCAGCCACAGGAAAATCTTGGGTGCTCAAAAATTAGGCAGTAGATTTTTTGAAAAAAACAGGGGTTTTCTGGCAGGCACTAATTAACTGCTCGCTTTTGCAAAATCTCAAGCGCGGGCAAGGTCTTGCCCTCCAGCACTTCCAGAAAAGCGCCACCGCCTGTCGAGATGTAATTCACCTCATGCTCAATACCGTACTTGGCAATGGCAGCCACCGTGTCGCCGCCGCCGGCGATGGAAAAAGCCCCACTTGAAGCAATCGCACGGGCAATGCCTTCGGTACCTTTTGAAAATGCGTCGAATTCAAAGACTCCCACCGGGCCGTTCCAGACAATGGTGCCGGCCAGTTTCAGCTGCGCAGCCAGCCGGTGGGTGGTCTCGGGGCCAATGTCCAGGATCAGGTCGTCGTCTGCGATATCACTGGCATGTTTGACGGTAGCGGGTACGTCGGCTGAAAAGGTTTTGGCTGTGACCACATCGGTCGGGATTGGCACCTCGGCACCGCGCGCGCGCATGGCATCCATCACGGCCCGGGCTTCGGGCAAAAGGTCACGCTCGGCCAGACTTTTGCCAATGTTGATGCCCGCGGCCAGCATGAAGGTATTGGCAATGCCACCGCCCACAATCAGCTGGTCCACATTGTTGGCCAGCGCCTTGAGGATGGTGAGCTTGGTCGATACCTTGCTGCCTGCCACGATGGCTACCAAAGGCCTGCGCGGGTTGGTCAGCGCTTTTGAGATTGCGTCCATTTCGGCAGCCAGCAATGGTCCGGCACAGGCGATTTTGGCGTACTGGGCAATGCCGTAGGTGGAGGCTTCAGCGCGGTGCGCGGTGCCAAAGGCATCGTGTACAAAAATGTCGCACAGTGCGGCCAGTTTGCGGGCCAGAACTTCCGAATTTTTCTTCTCGCCGATGTTGAGCCGGCAGTTTTCAAGCAACACTACCTCGCCCGGCTGGACGCTCACGCCATCGACCCAGTTGGACACCAGCGGTATGTCACGCTTCATGATCTCACCCAGGCGCTGCGCGACCACAGCCAGGGAGTCCTCAGGCTTGAACTCACCTTCGGTCGGCCGCCCCAGATGCGATGTGACCATGACAGCAGCCCCAGCATCCAGCGCCATCTGGATACACGGCACCGACGCCCGGATGCGCGTGTCCTCCGTGATGCCACCCTGCGCGTCCAGTGGAACATTCATGTCAGCACGGATGAAAACCCGCTGGCCTTTGACAAGGCCCTGGGCGCACAGATCAGAAAAACGGATGAAGTTCATATTGGGCTGGGTAAGTTAAGTCGTCGAGCCATATAGCTCAAAATCATAAATTGTAGGCGGACGTATTTCACCAGCAGGGGCTGCGGGACTGGCTTAGCCAGACCGCAGGCCCCCTCGGGGGGCAGAGAATTTGCACGTTGCGAGCGTGGAAGTTGGTATTTTTCAAGCAGGGGCCGCGGGACTGGCTTCGCCAGACCGCAGGCGCAGCGGCCCCCTCGGGGGGCAGGGAGTTACACGAAGTGAACGACCGTGGGGGCCACATTCACCAGCCCAGCCCCATATGCAAAGGCAGGTACACCGCCATGCCTGCCAGAATGGTGCCCAATACGCCCTTGCGCCAGTAAAACCAGGCCGCACCAACGGCTGCAGCGAACAGGCGGGCATCTTTGAAACTGATAATGAGGTGACCCTGGGTCATCACAATTTCAGGCACGATGACTGCGGCCAGCGCAGCGATAGGCGCGTAGTGCAGCCCACGCTGTGCCCATGACGGCAAGGTCCAGGGTTTGCTGGAAATAAAGAAAAAACAGCGCGTCACGACTGTCATCACGGTCATGCCCAAAATGGTGACCACGGTCCAGGCGCTGGTCTCGCTCATCGCACGTCGCCCGGTTTTTCAGCGGTGGGGCGTTCCAGCATCAGACAAACAGCCACTGCAGCGGCAATCGCCACCAGAATATTGAGCTTCAGTGGCAGGGCAAATGCTGCCACAGCCGCAGCCCCTGCAACACCCGCAGACACCACCCTCAAGCGGCTGCTGGCCAGTGAACACATGACACCCACCAGAGCCAAAATACCCGCAAAACCCAAACCCCATTCGGTCGGGATGGCATTGGCCAAGACAATACCCAGCAGGCTCGCACTGACCCAGCTGAGCCAGCCCAAACCACAATTGCCCGCCATATAGGCATCCTGGGCGCGAATCGTCTCAGCATCCGTTCCCGGATGCGGGTAGCGTGTGGTAAATAAAACATAGTTCAGATCGGCTGTCATGTACCCGCTGATCAAGCGCCGCCACAGACTCTGGTGCATCAGATAAGGCCGCAGGTGCGCGCTGAACACCATAAAACGCAGGTTCACACAAAAGCAGGCGGCCAAAATGACCCACATCGGCGCTGCAGAAGCAATGAGCGGAATGGCGGCCAGCTGGGAGCTGCCTGCAAACACCAGCACACCCATCAGCACCGCCTCGGTCAAGCTCAGGCCAGACTTGATCATGGCCACTCCGGTCATCATGCCCCAGGCAGAAATGCCCACAGCGACCGACGACATGTCCTGCATGCCGCGCCTGAACTCTGGGTGTTTGAAGAGATGGCTCATGATTTCTGGTCGCTTTGGGCGGTGCCTGTCTGCTCAAACCGCATGCCCGGACGGATCTCGAAGCCACGTAAAAAATCAGCTGCAACCAAGGCCTTGCCGCCTGCTTTTTGCAGCATGACAGCGCGAATCACACCGTCTGCAGTGCAGATATCAACACCCTGGTCACTCACAGCCAACACCTCGCCAGGCACAGCGCCGGGTGGTGGTGTGAGGGTCAGCAGTTCAGCCGCCCGGAACTTGACAGGCTCAGCGCCGAGTGTGCTGACAGCGACCGGAAACGGCTGAAAAGCGCGTATGCGCCGCTCAATCACAACAGCGGGCTGCATCCAGTCAATGACGGCTTCCAGTTTCTCGATCTTGTGGGCGTAGCTCACGCCCTGGGCAGGTTGAGGCGTACGCTTGAGCCTGTCACACTCTGCCATTTCAAGTGCTTGAACCACCAGTCGAGCACCGAGGACGGCAAGTTTGTCGTGCAGTATTTCCGTGGTGTCCAGCGGCTCAATGGGCAATTGTTCAACCAGCAGCATATCGCCAGTGTCCAGCCCGGCGTCCATCTGCATGATGGTCACGCCGGTCTGGCTGTCGCCTGCTTCAATCGCACGGTGAATGGGGGCGGCACCGCGCCAGCGTGGCAGCAAAGAAGCATGGATATTGAGGCAACCCAGCCGTGGTGCATAGAGCACCCACTGCGGCAGGATGAGCCCATAGGCAGCCACCACCATGACATCTGCACAGGCGGCCCCGATAGCTTGCCTGGCCTGCAGGGCGTCATCGGGATATTTGCCATCCAGGCGCAGACTGCGGGGTTGCACCACCGTGATCTGGTGGGCCAGCGCCCATTGTTTGACCGCAGACTGCTGCAGCTTCATACCGCGCCCGGCAGGCCGATCGGGCTGGCTGAGCACCAGCGGAATTTCAAAACCAGCCGCGTGCAATTGCGCCAGCGCTACCCGGGCAAACTCGGGCGTGCCCGCAAAAATGACGCGCATGGCTGACTACTCGTCTTTTGACTGCTTGATCATTTTGGTCTTGATCCGGTTGCGTTTGAGCGGCGACAAATACTCGACAAATACCTTGCCCTGCAGGTGGTCCATCTCGTGCTGGATGCACACTGCCAGCAGCCCATCGGCCTCATGGGAATGGGACTTGCCATCCAGACCCATCGCCGTCACCTTGATCGCCAGTGCGCGTTCAACACCGTCGTAGATACCGGGTACCGACAGGCAGCCTTCTTCATTGATTTTTGTCTCCAGGCTGGCCCACGCAATCTCGGGGTTGATCAGCACCAGCGGTTTATCCCGGCCTTCACTGACATCAATGACGACCAGCCGCTCATGCACATCGACTTGCGTGGCGGCCAGGCCAATGCCTTCGGCTTTGTACATGGTGGCCAGCATGTCACTGACCAGCTGTTTGAGCCGGGCATCGACTGCAGCCACAGGCTTGGCTACCGTATGCAAACGTGGATCGGGGTAACGGAGAATAGTAAGTTGGGTCATAGGTGCAGCTGATCGGGTGTCGCTATTTTCGCTAATTTTTTTGATTTTTAAGCGCGCATGGGCATGGCAAACCGCTTATTCGTTGCTTAATCAAAGGCTTGGGTACAAAATCGTTTGTAATTTATCAAGATATGAATGGCATCAGTTCCTCATGCATGCCACGCCGTACACGCCAGCCCAACAAGCCCACAGGCCTTCAAGATGCAACTTATTTCTGGTCGTTTCAGCCGTATTTCAATAGCACTGACGCTTTTTGGGGTGACAACACTGCCCGTGGGCGTGCAGGCGCAGAACTTCCCCATTACAGCAGACCAGAAAGCCACCGCCAGCGAAGTGGCCCAAAAT
>JBBRMH010000247.1:0-4471 GCA_038230935.1 Burkholderiales bacterium
ATGGCCGCTTTCCGTAAAAACTTTGACATGACGCTGCTGAAATTTCTGGTGCCTTGCGGGCTGGTCGGCACCGTGGTGGGGGCGTTGCTGTTCAAGGTGCTTGACGCGAAGGTCGTGGCTGGCATCGTGGGGGCTTTTACCCTGCTGTTTCTGGCGCAGCGCCTGCTTTTCCCGCCCAGGCCTGACAGCGCCCCACCGCCCCGGTGGCTGGGCGGCCTGCTGGCGGTGACATCTGGCTTTACCAGCTTTGTGGCCCATGCGGGTGGCCCGCCGATCAGCGCCTACGTGATTCCGCTGCGACTGAGCCCGCTGAAGTTCACCGCCACGCTGGCGTATTTTTTCTTTGTGATCAACCTGTCCAAGTGGCTGCCGTACGCTTCGCTGGGCCTGCTGGACCTGCGCAACATGGCCACCTCACTGGTGTTGCTGCCGCTGGCCCCCATCGGCGTCTGGGTCGGCGTGCGCATGGCCAAGAGCATCAGTCAGGTGCTCTTTTACCGCCTGCTCTACACCGGCATGCTGCTGACGGGCTGCAAGCTGCTGTGGGATGCACTGGGTTGAAGACTGGTAAAGACTGGGTTAAAGTCAGGGTGTTATTTTATCAATAGCACACTGTGCAAGTCCAGCATGCCGCTTCGGCCTATGGCAGTGTTTCAAACCACGCTTCGAGATCGTTCAGCAGCGTTGTCAAGGGGCCGTCAAGCGCGGCAAGCAGAGGTTCAAGCTCTGCGACAGGACGCTGTTCACGGATAGCGTGCTCCAGCGTATCCGCATAAGCCGGGATATCTGTCGCGCCGATGGTGCCCGAGACGCCTTTGAGCGTGTGCGCAGTCCGCTGTGCGGTCGCCCAGTCGCCTGAGGCAATGGCTTCACGCATGGTGTGTACACTGGTTTTTTGACCCGCCACGTACTTTTTCAGCATGGTGATGTACAAGGTTTTTTTGCCCATCATGCGGCTCAGGCCCAGTCGCACATCCAGCCCTGCAACAGCGTCTGGCAGTTCAGAGCGGACTGCCGCTGCAAGCCTGGCTACGGCGGGTGTCAATGGCGCAGCAGGTGCAGAAGGTGCAGCAGTTACAGGGGTCACAGCAGATACAGCCGCTGCGCCAGGCGCCACTTCTGACACATCTCTGCGGGGCTTGATCCACTTGAGCAGCACGGGCCACAGAATATCCGGGTCGATCGGTTTGGACACAAAGTCGTTCATGCCCGAGGCGATGCAGGCGAGGCGGTCTTCAAGTCTGGCGTTGGCGGTCATGGCGACGACCGGCAGCGCGTTGAATTTTGGCATGCAACGCAGGGCAGCAGTGGCACTCAAACCGTCCATGACCGGCATTTGCATGTCCATCAGTACCAGGTCGTAGGTTGAGCGCTTGATCATTTCCAGGGCTATCAGTCCGTTTTCGGCAATTTCAACCACCAGACCCGCGTCCTGCAGCAGCTCGCAGGCGATCTGCTGGTTGATCTCGTTGTCCTCTGCCAGCAAAATACGTGCGCCACGCACCGGGATCATCTGGTCCAGGCTATCGGGCACGGCGGGTCGGCTGATACGGTTTTCTGCGCCGGTTCTGCCCATGGCTTCCATGGTGGTGTCAAACAGCATGGACGGGCTCAGTGGCTTGACCATCATGTTGACAATACCCATGGCCTCGGCTTCCTTGACCATTTCTTCGCGTCCATAGGCGCTGACCAGCACCAGAATGGGTGGCGGCTTCAAGCCCAGTGCGATTATCTGGCGCGCGGCCTCCATGCCATCCATGCCGGGCATGCGCCAGTCGAGGTAAACAATGTCGAAAGGTTGATCTTGAGCCGATGCAGATGCCACTATTTTCACGGCGGCGGTGCCAGAAGAGACATCATTGACATCAAACGTCATGCCTTCGAGCATCTCACGCAAGACGCTGCGCGCGTGGTCGTTGTCGTCAACAACCAGCGCGCGGCGTCCGCGCAGGTCCGGATTGGGCATCAGCACACGCCTGGGCTGCTGGCTGATGCCCAGCCTGACGGTGAACCAGAAGTCGCTGCCTTTGCCAAAGACGCTTTCCACACCCACTTTACCGCCCATCAGCTCGGCCAGGCTTTTGGAAATCGCCAGACCCAGACCAGTGCCGCCATACTTTCGGGTGGTCGAGCTGTCTGCCTGGGAAAAGCTTTTGAACAATCTTGAAATCTGTTCTTCGGTCAGGCCCTGGCCGGTGTCGCTGACTGAAAACCGGAGCAGGGTGTCTTCCAGAGTGGCTTCCAGAACGCGGGCCGAGATGATGACCTCGCCCACCTCCGTGAACTTGACCGCGTTGTTGGCGTAATTGATCAGAATCTGGCCAACCCGTAGCGAATCACCAATCAGCATTTGCGGCACGTCAGGCGCAATGTCAAACACCAGCTCCAGGCCTTTGGATGTGCATTTTTCAGTGATCAGGTTGGCGACGTTGTCCAGCACCTTGTCGATCTCGAAGTCGATATGCTCAACAGTGAGCTTGCCGGCTTCCACTTTTGAAAAATCAAGAATGTCGTTGATGATGCCCAGCAGATGTTGGCCCGAGCGATAGACTTTGGTGATGTAGTCGCGCTGACGCGGTGTCATGTCGGTCTTCAGCGCCAGATGCGACAGGCCAATGATGGCGTTCATGGGTGTGCGGATTTCATGGCTCATGTTGGCCAGAAAATCAGACTTCATCTGGGTGGCATCTTCAGCCGTTTCTCTGGCGCGGTGCACGGCAGCTTCGGCTTCCTTGCGATTGGTGATGTCCCGGCTGATGCCCAGCAAACCGGTGATGTGCGCATCCTCACCCTCACCCTTACCCTCACTCAACATGGGGGACACCATGGTTTCCACCAGCACGCGCCGCCCGTCTGGGTAGGTGATCCAGTGCTCCGCGCCCACCCTTTTAAGCGTCTTCAGTACAGCGCCGTCACGCACGCGCATGGCCGCTGCGACATCTGCCGGAAACATGTCCTCACAGACCAGTCCCTGGACCTGCTCCGGCGTACGCCCCACCAGCGCGCCGTAGGCTTTGTTACACATCAGGTAACGGCCTTCCTGGTCTTTATGAAAGATCGGGTCGGGTATGGCGTTGACCAGCGTGCTCATGGCCGAGCGCTGGCGATTGATCTCGGCGGCTGCCCGTTTTTCTTCAGTGACATCTTTAAAGGTCACGACCTGCACCGCGTGGTCTTCGTCCAGAGCCAGAAAAATGCTGCCCTCCACATCGATTTTGTCACCACTGCTTTGCAGAAACTGACTTGAAAAATAGCTTGGTTTGCCTGTTTTGATCAAGGTTTCCTGGAGCGCTTTGACCGTATCGGGCGTTGCTTGAGGATTCACCGCTCCAATGTCAAGCCCGATGAACATTTCAATGTTGTAGCCCAGTTGTTCGCATGCGGCCTTGTTGGCATACACCACCTTGCACTGAACAGGGTCAAGCCAGCAAATAGGCGCAGAGTTTTCTACGACCCGTTGATTGAACCGAATTTTCCTTTCGGCACGGGCGCGTTCGGTGATATCCCGGCAGGTCAGCACCATGCCGTAAGGCTTGCCATGGGCTTCTAGCGGCGTGATGGAGCGCTCCAGAAGGCGGCCATCTTTCATTTCGATTTCATCGAAAGAGTAGCTCTCCAGGTCTTGCCACAGATCGTTGGCCCGTTTGATGAATTTCGCCTCATCCTTGACCATGGAGGCGTGCAGGGTCATCAGTGCCATTTCCTGGCCAGGCACCAGCAGTGCTTCGGGCTGTTCCCCCCAGATGTCGGTGAATCGGGGGTTGATGTACTTGGTGCCGCTGGCAAAGTGGACAGCCATCACGCCATCTTCTGAAGCATTGAAGGTATGGGTCAGAAATGACAGGGATGCCGTGAGCTGCCTGATGCGTTTTTCCAGTATGCGGTTACTCTCCAAAAGTGCTTTTTCGGCCTCAGTGGGGCTACCCGTCAGGGTTTGCTGCAAGGAGGCGCTGTCAGGCAAATTTGTCATGGCAGTGACTCTGGTTTTGGTTAGGTTGTCACGTGTCTGGTGTTCGGTGTCTCGCGATACCAGCCGTCAGGTTTGAGTGTTCAGCATGTCTGCCATCACCCGCAGTTCGCGCGCTGCAGCAGCACGGTCTTCAGCAGGCAGGCGGTGTTGCTCGACCAGAGTGCGGATACCCTGCAATTCGCGCTGCAGCACCCTGCGCGCACTGCCCGAAATCTCAAGGTGTACGCGCACTGCATGCGCCGTGATGGGCTCGGAAAATCCTTTGGCATCAATCGATACCGAGGGGTCGGCCTCGATCTCGTGGCGTACCAGCGCATAGGTTTCGCCAGAAATAAGAATGCCGCCAGGCTCGGCCGCCTGTTCCAGACGGGCGGCGAGGTTGACTTCAGGCCCGATGATGGTGTAGTCCATGCGCAGGTCACTGCCGAAGTTGCCAACGTCACAAAAACCGGTGTTGATACCGATACGGATACGGAACGTCTTGCTCGGCCCCATGTCGCG
>JBBRMH010000248.1:0-4418 GCA_038230935.1 Burkholderiales bacterium
GTTGGCAACGCCTGGGCTCATGCCCAGCGTGCCCAGCACCGCGTCGTAAAACTTCTTTGAAACTTCGAGATCATTCACACCAAGCATCACATGACTAAACATTGTTGTCTCCGTTGAGAGCCCTTGAGGGCGGGTAAGAACTGGAAGGATGTTAGTCGATACGGCAAAAGACCACCGGGGTGGTCTGGCCGAACCAGCAACAGCTGGTGGTTTTTAAGCCCGTGCTTTTACGGGTTGGCTGCGAAGCAATAAAACTGGCCTGCGCCACCTGTTGACACCAGCGCGGGCTGGCTGCAGCCCCGCGTCTGGTGCGATGAATTCCAAGATACGGCCCATGGGTCTTTCGACAGTCCGGTGCGGTCATGGTGGCCAATCACTGCGCTGCCTTCACCGCTTTGGGTCCAGTTGCTGCAGGTGAACGCACCTGGCCCGCCAAAGGCCGTGCCATCCGGGCGTGAGCCGGTCAGGATGTCATGCTGGTTGGGTGTGTCGCCCCGGCCCTTGACCAGCGTGCCGTTCTCATCCAGCGCGGTCGCCTTGGTCACGTTGTTGTCGCTGTGCAGGCTGGCAATATCCTTGGCAATCAGCACACCCTTGGCGTTGAACCAGGGGCCTGTGCCGATACGGTCGCGCGCATGGACAGCCGGGATCGCTGCAGCAGGTGCTGCAGCGGCAACTTCCGTGGTGCTCAGGTAGGCGCGCCAATTGCGCTGGCCTGAACCCGCAGCAGTAGCCAGTTTTTGGCAATGCGCGTCTGCACCTGCCAGACCGCCCAGGTCGGCGCCTTTTCCTGACCCCACGCTGGCCACAAAAAAGCCCATCGGGCCTGTTGCCGGTGGGGTGGCACAGGCCCCGAGCAGCGCGGCGGTGGCGGCTGCCACACCCACAAAAACAAAACCCCGGAACACTTGACGCATGATGCAACTCCATTTGTAGCGGCGGCAGGACGATTCCGCCGCGCGGGCGCAAGTATGTCATTGCAGGCCAAACCGGGCCATCAGTACAAACGGCATGTCTGCTCACTGCAATAGCTTTAAAAACCGAGCCACTGGTATGTGGTCTGGCGGGTATTGCCAACCCAGGTGTGCAACCACAGGACTGTGCTGCTATCGTCATGTTCTTTTTTGACTGCATCCAGCAGCACCATGCCTGTGGAAACACCCCTTCAAACCGAACCAGAAATTCGCCAGCGTGTCTGGACAGAGCTGCAGCGCGCTGTACACGACCGGCACCACGAGTGGCGCACACCCGTGCTGGCCACTGTTGGCAGTGACGGTCTGCCTGAAGCCCGCACTGTGGTGCTGCGGCAGGCAGACGCCAGCCCGGCACGCCTCGTTTTTTATACCGACAGCCGCAGCCCCAAAGTCGCTGAACTCACAGCCGCGCCGCATGCCAGCCTGGTGTTTTGGAGCAAACGCCTGAGTTGGCAGCTTCGCGTGCGGGCGCGCGTGTCCGTACACATTAGCGGGCCAGAGGTGGACGCGACCTGGGAGCGCGTGCGCCAGTCGCCAGCTGCGGGCGACTACCTCGCCGCAACGGCACCCGGCGCAGCATTGCCTGACGCATCAGCCAGGCCAGAGTCTGCAGGTGGGCAGCACCACTTGAGCATCGTCAGCGCACAGGTGCTGGCGATGGACTGGCTGGAGCTGGCCCGCACTGGCCACCGCCGGGCCGTGTTGACGGCAACTGGTTTTGAATGGCGGGTGCCCTGAGGGTGTATTGACCCGGCGCCAGCGCTGGAGGTGCTGTTGCGTAAAAATCAGGGTCCAGCATGTCCTGGCATAAACAACAAGCCGAAAGCGCCCCCTGCATGACAGCCGCACACCAAAGCCTTGCACCCCTTTTGTTTTTTCCCCCTTCAAACGGCACGGGGAGGAGGTGACACATGGGGTCTTACCTGAGCAACCTGGTCATTGCCGGCAATGTGGGCATCATGGTGTTCTTCACCGTGGCGGTGGCACCCACCATTTTCACGGTGCTGCCGCCACAGTGGTCAGCGGCCTATGTACGCAAGTTTTTCCCAAAATACTTTGTTTTTCTGGGTGTGACAACCACATTGGCCATCCTGGGGGCGGGTAACCGCATGGCGCAGGCGGTGCTGATCGCTTGTGCGCTGGTGTTTTTCTTCAACGCCTTTTGGCTCACGCCGCGTATCAACCGGGCCAGGGACGACAAACGCGGCAGCCAATTCAAAACTCTGCACTGGCTGAGCGTGGGGCTCAATGTGTTGCAACTGGTAGCACTGATCGGGCTGTTGGTGCAAAGCGGGCTGGCTGCATGAGTTCTGCTTGAGCAAATACGGATTGCAGGGCGCGGAGTTCACCAAATCTCGCAAAAGTCGCAAAAAAGTTCGCGAGCTCTGCGCTTTCTGCCTCCAGATGTTGGATTACGTTTTAGCCTCTGCAGTTGCTTGGCTAGAGGGTAAAAAGGCAGTTAAGGCAGACTCTATCTATGCTGTTAGCTATTTATTTTATAGCAACCTCAATCTCTCCAAGCCGCTCTTCACGCCCGTCAGGGTGTCGGGCAAAGCGGGTGGGGTCCTGCCCATGCACCGGTGCCGGTTGAGGCCAGGGCCAGCCGCCGAACTGGGTACGCTGGTAATCGGCAACGGTTTGTGCAATCTCGGCCTGGGTGTTCATGACAAACGGGCCGTATTGCGCCACAGGCTCGGCAATCGGTCGGCCTTGCAGCAACAAGAACTCGGCGACTTCATTGCCGGTGTTGACCAGCGCTATCGCCTGGCTGGCGCGCAACTCGATGGCTGCATGGGCATCCACAGGCTGGGCACTGATGCTGACAGACCCGCCCTTGAAAAAATACAGGTTGCGGCGCGTTTCTGCGCCTTGTGCTGCAGGCAGTGTCCATTGCGCGCCAGGGTCCATGCGCAGCGTCCAGATGGCGACGTCTGCCTCTGGCTGGGCGGCCCATGAGTCCGGTGGTGGGGCCAGCGGGTTGATGGCGGCGCTGGCACCCGTGCCGTCGGTTTCCTGCAGCTGGCCCGCCACTACGGCAATCTCGGTGATGCGGCCATGTGCGTCGCGCGCTGTCAGGCGCGCAATGGCGTGTGACCACAGCATGGTGAAGTGGGGCTTGGCCATTTTGTTGCGTGCAGGCAGGTTCAGCCAGATCTGGAACAGCTCCAGCGGATTGGGTGCAGCTGTGTCCAGCAAGGGGAACATTTCGGAGTGCACCACGCCGCTGCCAGCGGTCAGCCACTGCACATCACCGCCACCAAAGCGGGCCGCAGCACCGAGGGAATCGGCATGGTCAACCAGCCCCTTGCGTACGATGGTCACGGTCTCAAAGCCCCGGTGCGGGTGGCTGGGAAAGCCTGGCACCCTGGTGCCGTGGTACATGCTCCAGCCGTCTTTGCGGCTGAAATCCTGGCCCAGGTCGCGTCCTGCCAGCGATGCCTGCGGCCCCAGGCCGGCATTGCCTTCAGGGTAGGCATCGTCGTGATAGGCGCAAAACAAAAACGGGTCTATCGTGGCCCATGGAAAGCTGAGGGGATGTATTTTAAGGATGGGGCTGGCAGACATGGCGGTGCTTTCAGACAGGAACAAACAATAAACAGACAAACGTGGTGTTGATGTGCAGCCAGCTTGATGATTTTCAAGGTTCCCACGCTGTATTTCAAGGATGTCAATCCAGTCGTGCCCGGTCCGTAGTAGTACGGAATTGAAGCGGTGCAACATAGCGAACATCATCGCCTTGCCTGCTATGCCTTTAATGGGTTTCGCCTGATGAAGATAACGTGGCAGTCGAGCAAACCCAGACAGCAACACCGAGACAATATCAAAAGGACAACAACACATGACACACGCAATTTCCCCGACCCTGAAAATCACCTCTCTGACTGCCGTGGCCGCCGCTGTACTCATGCTCAGCGGCTGTGGCGGCGGCAGCAGCGATAGCAGCGGCAGCCTCGAATTCAAAAACATCAAACCCAGCTACCTGGGCACGGTCGCCACCACCAGCTACGACGGCAACAGTGACGACCTGCTGACGGCTGGCCTGGGCAAAACTGGCCTGGGCGGTGCGGCACCTGCCGTGGCAGACCCCCTAAACCCGACGCCTGCCGAACTGCGCAAGCTGGCGATTTTTAACAACTATCGCGCCATTCTTGATATTTCTGCAGCGGGCGGCTACGGCAGCCTGTACGGCCCCAACGTCGATGCCAAAGGTGTAGCCAGCATCAGCGAAGGCAAAATTGCCGGAACCGAATACATCGCCTACTCTGACGACGGCACCGGCACCCAGAACATCACCATGATGGTCCAGATACCCGCCACCTTCAACCCGGCCAACGCCTGTAACGTCACCGCTGCGTCCAGTGGTTCGCGAGGTGTGTATGGTGCCATCGGCTCTGCCGGTGAATGGGGCCTGAAAAACGGCTGCGCTGTGGCCTACACCGACAA
>JBBRMH010000249.1:0-4410 GCA_038230935.1 Burkholderiales bacterium
GTCGGTGTTGAACAACTCGGCCTTGAGGGCGGCGGCATTTGTCAGGTTGCCATTGTGCGAGAGCACCAGACCGAACGGTGCGTTGACATAAAACGGCTGCGCTTCATCTTCACTGAACGCATTGCCCGCCGTGGGGTAGCGCACCTGGCCCAGTCCTACATTGCCCGGCAGCGCGCGCATGTTGCGGGTCCGGAAAACGTCACGCACCATGCCCTTGGCCTTGTGCATGAAGAACTTGCGCCCTTGTTGTGTGACGATGCCTGCGGCATCCTGACCCCGGTGCTGCAGCAGCAGCAGCCCGTCATAAATCAGCTGGTTGACGGGGGCCTTGCTGACAACGCCGACTATGCCGCACATGGTGTTTTTTTCATGGTGTTTTTGTCCAGAACGGGGTCCGTCCGGTTACTTAAGGTTGAGTCAGATTTGGTCAGGTTGGTTCGGTTTAATTCAAATACTTTGCAAATGGCTCGGGCAACACAGGCTTCAAATGGCTCAGGGTGGCGTTCAATGCGCCAGCACCCTGCGACTCCTGCCACCACGGGCTGCTTTTAAGCGCCGTCATGTCCATCACCACCGTGGCTGCCAGCAGCAAAATCATGCCACGCAACACGCCAAACGCTGCGCCCATGGTCCGGTCAACGGGTCGCAAGCCGATGGCATCGATGAGTTTTTTGACCAGAAAGGCCAGCAGGCCTGCCGCAAACACCGCTGCAATAAACACCAGCGCAAACGCCGCTGCGTAGCGCACAGGCTCGGTCGCTGACTGCAGTGGCAACCACAGCGCCACCTGCGGCGCAAACCATTGCGCGGCATAAAAAGACGCCGCCCAGCCCAGCACCGACAGCACTTCATACACCAGCCCGCGCCAGGCACCCAGCAGCATGGAAAAAACCAGCACACCCAATAAACACCAATCAACCGTACTGACGTTCACAGCAGCAATACACGCTTACAACGCGAGGGTGGCAGCTGGCAAACCCAGCGCCTTGATTTTGCTGGCGGCTTTGTCAGCTTCTGCCTTGCTGCCAAACGGTCCCACACGAACCCGTGTACGCGTCCCGTCAGCTGTTTCGACGGCCTGGGTATAGGTTTTCAGGCCCGCTTTTTCCAGCTTCATCCGAACCTCTTTGGCCTTGGCAGCGTCAGCAAAAGCACCGACCTGAACAATCAATCGCGCATCTGCAGCGCCAGAATCAACCGCCGCATTGGCCGACGCACTGGCCGTTGCAGCGGCCTGGCCGTTGAGCAGCGCGCGGGCGCGGGCAGCGTCGTCACCTGCAGCGGCTGGCTTGGGTGTGGGTCTGGGCTCTGGCTTGGGTTCAGCTTTGGCTTCAAGTTTGACCTCAGGCTTCAGCTCAACTTTTGGGGCTGGTTTTGCTTCTGTTTTGATAGCGGGTAGCGCAGGTAGAACCTGGGGTGAAGCCTTTTTTTCTGTCAGGATTTCTTCTTTAGATGACAGGCTGGCGGCCGCTGCGACCTTGTCTGCTGCCGTGCCAGCAACTGCGGCGGTCGGGGCCGGACGGGCTGGCGTGGCGGCAACAGCCGCCGTCGCGGGTGCAGATACGCCAGGCACGCTCAGCGGTTTGACGGCGTTCTTGCCAGGAATTTCAATGGCAATATCAATCGGAATAGGTCGTGGCTGGGTGTCAAACAGCAGCGGAAACCCGACCACCCCAGCCAGCACCAGCACCGCTGAGCCCATCAGCCGGTGCTTGGCGCGTTTGCGGATGACTTCCATGCTCTCTGCGGGCGCATTGAAGCCGGCAGGCGATACAGGAGGTGTTCCGGCCCGGCGGAAGTTGAAAAACGACATGGTGCTGGGGTCACTCCGTTGGCGGTTGTGTGGGTCGGCTCAACTTGACAAGTGATGGGTGGATGTCTGGCTTGAAGGCATCACGCCTTGAGGTGTTTGGCCAGAAGTCGCGGCACGCCGCCTTTCAAAATGCCGCCCACGGTGTAGAAAGAGCCAAAGACCACGATTCTATCAGCGGGGTCTGCGGCCTTGACCGCTGCCTGCAGGGCTTGTTCTGGCGAGGCGAAAGCCTGGGCACTCGCGTCCGGGCGCGTGTTGGCGGCCTGCCAGCGGGCCTGCAAATCGCAACCCGCTGCGGCGCGTGGCGTGGGCAAATCGGTGAAGTACCACTTGTCTATCAAAGGACCAACGCGCACCAGCATGGGGCCGAGGTCTTTGTCGGCCATGGCACCAAACACGGCATGGGTACACGGATAAAACCCCATGGCATCGAGGTTTTCAGTCAGCGCCGCCACCGAGTGCGGGTTATGCGCCACGTCCAGCACCAGTGTGGGTGTGCCAGGAATGATCTGAAAACGCCCGGGCAGTTCAACCAGAGACAAGCCATTGCGCACCGCCTGAGCCGTCACAGGCAAAAGGTCACGTATAGCCGTCAGGGCTGCCAGCACGCCAGAGGCATTGACCAGCTGGTTGGCACCGCGCAGCGCCGGATACGCAAGACCTGCGTAACGACGCCCTCTGCCCGCCCAGCCCCATTGCTGTTTGTCGCCTGAAAAATTGAAATCTTCGCCAAAGCGCCACAGGTCAGCGCCAATGGCTGCGGCATGGTCAATCACGCTTTGCGGCGGTATCGGGTCACTGATGACCGCAGGTTTGCCAGCGCGCATGATGCCGGCTTTCTCGAAACCGATCAGTTCGCGCGTGTTGCCTAAAAATTCCATGTGGTCCAGGTCAATGCTGGTGATCAGCGCGCAGTCGGTGTCCAGAATGTTCACCGCGTCCAGTCGGCCACCGAGCCCGACTTCCAGAATCACCACATCCAGCTTGGCATCAGCGAGCAATTGCAAAATCGCCAGTGTCGTGAACTCAAAATAAGTCAGCGAAATTTCAAGCGGTATTTCAGCGCCTTTTTGGGCTCTGTGGCTTTCAACACGCGCGAAGCATGCTACCAAATCAGTAGCGCTGACAATCTCGCGCCGAACCCGGCAACGTTCTTCAAAATCCACCAGATGCGGTGAGGTATAGACCCCGGTGCGGTAACCAGCCTCGCTCAAAATGGCTTCGAGCATGGCGCAGCTCGACCCCTTGCCGTTGGTTCCGGCCACCGTGATGATGGGGCAGTCAAACGCCAGTCCCATGCGGTCAGCCACGGTTTTGACGCGCTCCAGCGTCATGTCTATCGTTGTGGGGTGCAGGCGTTCGCAGTAGGTGAGCCATTCGGGCAAGGTGGTGGGGGCGGGGGTTGGCTTGAGGTGTTCCATGAAGACCCGCATTGTCGCGCAAAGGCTGATTTACTGGCTGGCAAAGCGGTCTGTAGCCGCCAGCAATTGTTGCAATATGCCGGGCTCATTGAAGGCGTGCCCGGCAGCATTGACCAGATGAAAGTCAGCCTGCGGCCAGGCGCAGTGCAAATCCCAGGCGGTTTTGGCGGGCGTGGCCATGTCATAGCGGCCCTGCACAATCACGCCTGGAATAGCGGCCAGCTTGTGGGCATCCCGTATCAGCTGGCCTTCTTCGAGCCAGCCCGCATGGACAAAGTAGTGGTTTTCAATGCGCGAAAAAGCCAGCGCGAAATCATCGTCGCCATGTTTGACAGCCGCGTTCGGGTCGGGCAGCAAGGTCAGGGTCTGGCCTTCCCACAGGCTCCAGGCGCGTGCTGCGGCCAGCTGCTCTGCCCGGTCGCTGCCCACCAGGCGCTTGCGGTAAGCAGCCATCAGGTCGCCGCGCTCCTCAAGAGGAATCGGCGCCAGAAAGCCTTCCCACAGTTCCGGAAACAGCCACGAGGCCCCGTCCTGGTAATACCACAGCAGTTCGGCCCGCCGCACCGTAAAAATGCCACGCACCACCAGTTCAGAGACGTGCGCCGGATGGGTCTGGCTGTAGGCCAGGGCGAGGGTTGAGCCCCAGGAGCCGCCAAACACCAGCCAGCGGTCAACGCCCAGCAACTGGCGCAGGCGCTCGACGTCAGCTACCAGATGCCAGGTGGTGTTGTTGTCCAGGCTGGCGCTGGGGCGCGAGCGGCCGCAACCCCGCTGGTCGAACAGCAAAACGCAATAACGCGCCGGGTCAAACAGGCGCCGGTGGTCAGCCGAACAGCCCGAGCCCGGCCCGCCATGCAGAAAAACCGCTGGCTTGCCCTGCGGGTTGCCGCACAGCTCCCAGTAAATCTGGTGACCGTCGCCGGTGTCCAGAATGCCTGTCTTGAAAGGCTCGATGGCGGGGTACAAGGCGCGGGGGCTGGGTTCGGTCATGGACAATCCTGGAAATGGGCGGGGCGCTGCTGGGTAAACGTACGTAGATGCTGGATTTTGCATGATGCACGCATCAGGCTGTTGTGGGTCAACAAATGGTTGGCAGTTGTAGCCCACTCCTGTATTGATAGCGCGGTGCCCACGTAAAATATGCCCTGCTGGCCTTTTTAACTTCTAACTCTCAAA
>JBBRMH010000250.1:0-4375 GCA_038230935.1 Burkholderiales bacterium
GTCGTCAACCTGGGCCTGGTTATCAACCGCATCGACTTGCCCGGAACGGGTTTGAGGTCCGTTGAGCAGGCCATTGGATACCTCGGTGCGCTTATCGGGCGGCGCGTTGTCAATCAGGAGCTGCAGCAGCTGCATTTCCATCTCCTTGATGACATCCATCATTTTTTTGATGACCTGCCCTGTCAGGTCCTGGAAGTCCTGCGCCATCATGATTTCCATCAGCTGGGCGTTGGTGGCTGACGTTTGCTGCGGAACACCCGACAGATAGCTGCGGGTATCCACGACCAGTTCGCGGGCCTGATCGAGCTCCAGCGGAGCGGCAAACCAGACATCCCAGCGTTGTGTCAGGGCTTGCGCCTGGCGCGACAGCTTGTCCTGAATGGGCTGGGCGACATCTACCGCGTTCAGCGCCCTGTCAGCTGCGCGTTCGGTCATCTGGGCAACATAGCCCAGTCGGTCACGCGCATCAGGAATGGCTTCTGCAACCTTCGCAATGCTCTTGTCCAGGCCCAGCTCGCGCATGCCTTCACGCATCTGGCGCGTCAGGTGGCCGATGCGGTTGACCAGCTGTTCAGCTGAGTCACCAGCCACGGGATTCGACAATGGTTCAGTCGCCATGTTAGACCCCTTCTTTTGCAATTTTTTCAAATATCTTTGTGATCTTTTCTTCCAGAGTCACGGCGGTGAAGGGTTTGACAACATAGCCATTCGCCCCGGCTTGGGCTGCGGCAATGATGTTTTCCTTTTTCGCCTCAGCAGTCACCATCAGGACCGGGAGCTTGGCCAGCCTGGGGTCAGCACGGATGGCTTGCAGCATGGCCAGGCCATCCATATTGGGCATGTTCCAGTCGGACACGACAAAGCCGTAGTTACCGTTCTTGACCTTTTCCAGGCCCACTGCGCCGTCCTCGGCCTCATCGACATTGACGAACTCCAGCTCCTTGAGCAGGTTTCGTACGATCCTGCGCATGGTTGGAAAATCATCCACCACCAGAATCTTGATGTTTTTATCTACCATGTGTAACTCCAGAATTTAATCAACTGCAAAAACTTCATGTCGACGGCGTGACTGGCCTTCATGATGGCGCGGGGCGCTCCAGATCATGAAAGTCGCTTCACCCTGAACACTAAACGCTAAACGCGATTTGCCCTTTCACCAAACGACCTCAGGTGAGCCACCAATCGCTGGCTCATATCCTGCATCGCCACAACTTCGCAGGCAGCACCGAGCGCGATTGCTTCACGCGGCATGCCAAAGACGACGCAACTGGCCTCATCCTGAGCAAATGTGTAGGCTCCCGCCTGCCGCATACGCATTAAACCTTCCGCTCCGTCGCGCCCCATGCCCGTCAGGATCACACCGATGGCGTTTTTTCCTGCATGCTGCGCTGCCGAATCGAACAGCACATCGATCGAAGGCCGGTGCCGATTAACAGGTGCTGACTGGTCAATGACTGCGACATAGTTCGCACCACTTCGCGTCAGCGAAAGGTGAAACCCTCCGGGTGCAATGTAGGCGTGGCCGGGCAGTATTCTTTCTCCGTGGACTGCCTCGGAGACAGCAATGCGGCACAGGCCGTGAAGGCGCTGCGCAAACGAATGGGTAAATCCTGCCGGCATGTGCTGCGCAATCATGATGCCCGGACTGTCAGGCGGCAAGGGTTGCAGCAGCTCGCGAATTGCTTCTGTGCCACCTGTAGAGGCACCGATGATGATGAGCTTTTCAGTGCTCAGCAGAGGACTACGCAGTGGCGGTGCTTCCGGCCCAGTTGGTGCTGCCGCTGTGGGTACTCTTTTGGGCAGTATGCGGGCTGCTGCAGCCACACGGATTTTTCCGGCAATCAGGTCGGTGTAGGCCAGCAGGCCATCGCGTATGTCCAGTCGCGGTTTGGTAACAAAGTCAATCGCCCCCAGCTCCAGGGCGCGCAGGGCTGCGTCCGAGCCGCGCGCCGTGAGTGACGACACCATCACAACTGGCATGGGCCGCAGACGCATCAGCTTTTCCAGGAACTCCAGCCCGTCCATGCGAGGCATTTCCACATCCAGTGTCATCACGTCCGGGTTGTGCTGTTTGACCAGATCACGCGCAACAAGCGGATCAGACGCAGTTGCCACCACCGTCATGTCAGGCTGGCTGTTGATGATTTCTGTCATCAGGCTGCGTATCAACGCCGAGTCATCAACGCACAGAACCTTGATTTTTTTCATATTCATAAAGCCCATGAATTGCGGGTATCGCGGCGCAGGACATCCGTGTTGAAGAGTTCGACCCGGGTGTTTTCGCGTTTTTTCACCAGACTTCCAGCCAGTGCCAGCTCATCTTTCTGAACCAGTAATACATCGTGGTGCTTGACCAGCTTTCGCACGGTCACCCTGCCGCTCAATGGGAAGTAATTGATGCGACGTGGCATCTCGCCTTTAAGGTCTTGCGCCGCTATGCGAACCTGCTCCGTCTGCAGATAACGCAGAACGAAGTCAGCGTTACGTTCGCCAATATTGAGCATGGTCATGTTGGCCAGAACAGCGCCGCCGCCAAAGACCTTGGCCTCCAGACGCTGCCGGTGCGCACCGGCTTTGATCAGCTCATTGAGCAGCACTTCCATGGCGTAGGCACCGTAGCGCATGGCTGCAGCTGAATCGCGGCAGGCAGGGTCCGCATCGTTGGGCAGCATGAAGTGGTTCATACCTCCTATGCCAGCCTTGGTGTCACGAACGCAAGCGGATACGCACGAGCCCAGTACAGTTGTCAGAACCATGTCCCTGGAAGTGACGTAATACTCGCCAGGCAACAGCTTGACAGCCTCGACCCCGAATTCCCGGTCGAAGTAGTGATGACTCGCGACAGACTCCATGTCAGCAGACATCAGACAGACCCCTTTGCAGTACTGGCTGCCAGCTCGTAGACTGTCTGGCCACGCAAGCGAAGCGTCTGGCTGGCAAATGAAAAGTTTTCTGAATGGCCGGCAAACAACAAGCCACGCGGCTTCATGAGCGGTACAAAGCGATTGAGGATTTGATGCTGGGTCGGCTTGTCAAAATAAATCATGACATTGCGGCAGAAGATGGCGTCAAACGGCTCTTTCAATACCCAGCGGGGTGCCAACAGATTGAGTTGTGAGAACTTCACCATCGCGGCTAACTCAGGCCGCACCCTGACCTTGCCGGAATGCACGCCCGAGCCCTTGAGAAAAAACCGTTTAAGCCGCTCAGGGGGCAACTTGCTGACCTGCTCCATCGTGAAGACGCCAGCAGTGCCCTTTCCCAGCACCTGTGTGTCGATGTCAGTAGCCACCACAGTGGCCGTTCCTGCCCGTGAACCTAGCGCCTCCATCAGGGTCATGGCGATTGAATAGGGCTCTTCCCCCGTAGAGGCGGCTGAACACCAGATGCTGACCGGCTGCGCACAAGTGCGTACATACTCAGCCAGCACCGGAAAGTGATGTGCTTCGCGAAAAAAGGAAGTCAGGTTGGTCGTCAGTGCGTTGGTAAACAGCTCCCACTCTTCGCAGCCAGGGTCAGCCTCTAAAAAGCTCAGGTAAGACGAAAACTCCTTCATATGCAACTCGCGCAGGCGACGTGCCAGACGGCTATAGACCATTTGCCGCTTTTGGGCACCCAGCGCAATACCTGCACGCTGGTGAATCAACGCCCGTATCTTCGAAAAGTCTTGATCGGTCAGCAGGAAATCTGGCGCGGCCAAAGACGTCGATGCCATGTTCGGTGTATTGCTCATAAATAGTTGTGTGGAGTGTCCAGCCGGATTGAGCAGTACCTCAGGAAAACTGCCGTGCTGCTCAACATGCTGCTCATTCGCTCTTTCATATAACTGAATATAAACATCGTCAGGCTAATGTCACACACCGAAAAACGTGAGTAAAAGACTCCTCTTTGACATATGCCTGTATTGGCCGCCGTACCTGGACTTCAATACAAAAACCTCTTTTGGCCACACATCCCAAGGCTCTCTAAAACTTGACACTTTGCGCCCATACCAGCGCAGACAAATGGGCATTGTTGACACTTTCTGCCGTGAGAAAAAGGGCATCGGCCAGATCCGCTGTACACCCGTCCCCGTGCTCGCACGACTCTGCCAAAAGCAGGAAGGGCCCATACTTGCCCTCACGTGAAAGCAGGGCTTGAACAATCGCATCCGGCAGCACGAGCCGGTTGAGCACCTGCGAAATGGGCATACCCAGCATTTGTCCGAGCAATGAAAACATACCGACAACAAACAAGTCATCCATCTCGCTTTTGGAAAGTCGCCCCTGGCCAAGGAGTTCCACCAGCCGTCCGCGTACGACGGCAGCCTGCAACAGGGCCGGGGAGAATCCTGCATTGCTGGCCATCACCAGCAGCAGGGACAGCCAGCGAAACA
>JBBRMH010000251.1:0-4369 GCA_038230935.1 Burkholderiales bacterium
CCGGAACAGGCAACGAGCCAGCTTTCCACATCCGCCACGCAGTCTTGTAGCTGACGCCTTGAAGTTCTGCCCAAACACTCAGTTTCATAGGCTAAATTTTAGTATCAATGTCTACGAGTGTCTATATATATTTGAGCTGTTGGTGATCCTCCCAGGCAGGTTTTACGGGGGCTCTGCGCTATAAATCAAATAGCGAATGGTGCGAATTTGCCAGCCCGTCAAATAACCGTCGGCCACAGTCGTGCAGACCCCTGTTGATCTGGCCAATGATGCTAGCAGTACACGGGCACTGCGGTGGGCTGCAAGCGAGTTCTGCCTACGCAAAAACCTTGCAGTTTCTGACAAATACACGGCTCCTGCGCTGGAGATGGCCAAACTGACGAAGGTTGCCGACTCGTTATGATCATGACCGGAGAGCGGTGAGTTCTTGAAAGCAACTTCCGCCTGTATTTAACGGCATCCGGAGGGGTCACTCATGCGTGGTCAACAACAGAAAAAAGTCTGGCTCGGCCAGTCCATGGCGGTGCTTGCGCTGCTGGCTGCGGGCGCTGCGAGCGCAGAAAGCCGCTGGTTCACGATGGAGGGAGACAGCAAAAACGCAGCCCTTGACACCGTTGAAGCCGATACCCTTTCGCTGTCGCGTGACGGAGAAAACCGCTCCATGAACCTGCGGGTCAGCCGCTCTGCACAGCGCACCAGCTGGGAAGGTGTGCCCTACCGTTCCTACACCGCACAAGTCGTTTTTGACTGCGCCCAGCAAACAGCGCGCTACAAATGGCTGGCGTTCTACATGCTGCCCTTGTGGTCCGGGCCGGTACACACCACATCACGCTATGCGGCCGATGAAATCCGGCCCATGCAGTTTACAGACGCACAACCCAACCCTGCCCAGCGCATCATCCATGCCGCGTGCCGCACGCCGCTGGACAATGACGACTCGAACAACACCAGGCAGCCGTGACATCTTGAAGCGGTCGTTGCAGGCTCGGGGTCTTGCCGGAACACATCCGGGCAGCTACCATTTACGGCAGGCGTTTCAGGAAACCCCCATGCCCCATTCACACAACCCCGATGCTGAAAAACTGTTGCAGGCCGTTCTTGCAGAAAAGCAGGCCATGGCCTCCAGCCTGGTCAGGTATGAGGCACTGACCGCCAAGCTGGCGGCCTACCAGTCCGGCGAAGGCCCGGAACCCACCGAGGCCGAGTTTTTGCAGTGGCGTGAAGATGTCAAGCTGGCCATCCGGCTCAGGGCCTTGCAGTCGGGCTTGCCGGAGTCATGATTACCGCCTTGTAGCGTCAAAAGACCTGTCTGGGCAGTAACCGTCTGGGCCAGGCGCTATCATAAAAGTAGCAATCAACAGACTCGGCTTGGGTGCTGAATGCGCCCTGACAGACGTTACCAGTCCACCAGACTCAAGCCCACGCTGAGCACCGTGCGTTTGCGGTTGTAGTCCAGCAGGCTGTCGCCATAACCGTTGAACAGTTGCACGTGGTAGCGCAGGCCGGTGTAGTTGGGCGATGACCCGGGAGCCACCAGCCAGTCAATACGCGTCGAACCCCGTGCCTGGCTGCGCAGTGAGTGCCTGAGCGTCACGCCCAGCGTGTTGGCCTGGTTGATCTGCCAGCTGCCCGCCAGTTCGGCACGGCCAACGAAGTCGTCAATGCCGGGGTTGTCGTCCGTGCCCGATGACTCGCGCAGGCGGTTCCAGACGCGGCCCTGCAAACTCAGGCTGCTGTTCTGACCCAGCACTTTCTCTGCTGCACCCATCAGGTAAACCCGGTTCCAGCTGCGTGACAGCGGCAGCGACTGCCCGTTGGACTGATGCACCACGCCCAGGCCAGACAGCCGGTAGTTCCAGCCGCCCGGCAACTGCACTTGATGCGGGTAGATATAGATGACTTCCGGCTCATGGTCGGTACTGCGAAATGGCCTGGAGATAGCCCCGTTGAGAAGCTGCCAGTAGCTTTGCTGGGTGTAGCCAAACCAGAGCGAGTCGTGGTCTTCGTCAGGCTCAGTGCCGCTGGTGAACATGCCCTTGGCAATTTTGGTGCGCACTGACAGCTGTATCTTGTTTTCAGCCCGGCTGTACGACTGCGCGGTCAGCGCTGTGTGGCCAGGCGCAGGCGATGACGGCTGGTTGTTCACGCTGTCAGAAGCCACCACCGCCAGCGTCGTGGGCCGGTAACCGCGCAGCGAGAACGTGTCGCAATCGGTGGCGCGCTGCAGCTCCCAAAAGCGTGACAGCACCGAGTAGCTCTCGTTTTTACAACCCAGCGGCTTGCCGTTGGGTGCAGCGGTGTTCAGTGTGGGCAGCAGCAAAACCGGGGTCTCGGGCTGGGTGGTCGCCGTGTTGGCCGGTGCCGTGGTGAGGGCCGGCTGCAGGGTGCTGGCAGGGTTCTGCGCGGTGGCCCAGTTCTGAAAGCAGGCCAGCTGGGCAACCGGCTCGCCCTTCATCGCCTGGCACACCTGCCAGCCGGGGCCGGGCGTACTGCCCATGGGCGCATTGCCTGGGGCGGCGCTCTGGGCCTGGGCCATGCCACAACCCGATGCCAGCCAGACTGTGCAGAACGCACTTGCCAACAAGCGGCGATGGTTGCTTGTGGCGCAGTTGGCCGGATAAAGTGACGCGCAAGGCAGCGCGCAGCTTGATAAAAATCTTGTCATGGAACAGACCGCAGAGCGTCGTGAAGAGGAGGATCGGTGGGGCGGCAGGACTGCGGCGTTGTGAACAGACAGCGCGCAGGCTCAGGGCAGCCGCGTGAGTGTAAACGGCACATCCGGTGCGTTGTCTGGCGCGCTACGGCTGGTGTCTTTCCAGGTGCCCTTGACAATCTTGCCACACGAGCTGTTCACGATTTCGCCGTTCCAGGTGCCGGTAATGCTCAGGTTGTCTGAAGACTCGTCCAGCAGCAGCACGCCGTCTTCAAGATCACCCGCCAAAAAAGCCTTGGCGGCGTGGCCTGCAATGGCAGCGGTGCCGCTGGCAGCGCCCAGGTTACGGCTGACGGTGCCCGCCAGACTGTCTGAAAACTCGGCGTGCTGCTCCAGCCGCATCGTGGCGTTGACGGGCAGACCCGCCGGCGGTTTTACAAACACCACTTTCCACACACCGTAGAGCTGGCCGGCCTTCATGGTCTGGGCTGTGGGGCAGGTTGCCAGAGGTGGCGCTGCTGCCGATGTGGGTGTCGGTGTGGACTGGGTTTTTAAGATATTTTGGCCGCTGGCCCCTGTATTTCCTGCCACGGCAGCTATAAAAAAGAGAGCAATAAAAAGAGGTCTGGAAGTCATGAGGCTGATGGCTGGTGCTGGTGGCTGGTTGAAGGGTACGTGCTATCGAGCGTCAAAATTTACAGGCAAAAAACAAAAAGCAAGGCGGGCCAAGCACACACTATCTTACGAATACACGGCGCAGGCTGTATTAAGCTATTACGGTCCCGGTTACCAGCACAACACGTACATCAACGCTGTACCGGTCCATAAAAACCTTATTTTAGTTAGTGAAAGCAAGAAATGAATCGTCGTCAATCTGTCAGTCTGCTGGCGCTGCTGCTGACCGCAAGCCAGGCCTGGGCGCAAGACCGCCCGCTGGTGTTTGCCGTCAATGAGGGCGCGACGTACCGCGTCAACCCGGGGGCCACGGTCGAGCGCTTCAAAGAGCTGTCAGAAGACCTGGGCAAGCTGCTCAAGCAACCCGTCAAAATTCAGGCTGTGTCGGACTACAAAGAGCTGGCCGCCGGGCTGGCCGAGCAGCGCTACGACCTGGCCTACGTGCATCCGGCGCACCACGCCATCCGCGCCATGACCAAAAGCGGCTACAGCCTGGTGGCGGTGACCAAGGGGTTCACGGACTACCGCGCCTCGTTCATGGTCAAGGGCGACTCGCCCCTGAAAACACTGGCGGATCTGAAGGGGTACAAGGTCGGCGCACCCGATGAGGACTCCATCACCTCGGTCATCATGCGCGCTACCCTGCGCGACGCTCTGGGCACACAGATACCCGAAGTGACTTACGTCAAGCTGCAGGACGCCGTACCCTTCATGGTTGAAAACAACTTTGTAGTCACTGGCGTGAGTGCCTCCAAAGCCGTGGTTAAAGGCTGGCAGGACAAGGGCGGCAAAGTGCTGGCCACCAGCAGACCCGTGCCCATCAAGCAGCTGATTGCCAGCAACAAAATCACGGACGCGCAGCGCGCCCAGCTGTCCGCTTATTTCATCGCCCTGGACCAGACCCCCGAGGGTAAAAAGCGGCTGGAAGCACTCAACGTGCCGGGCTTTGAAGCCTATGACCAGAAAGCGCTGGTGGCCATGGGGCCGTGGCTGGGGCTGTAAGCCACATGCGGCTACCCCAGCCTGTCAGCTGCCGCTGCA
>JBBRMH010000252.1:0-4360 GCA_038230935.1 Burkholderiales bacterium
AAAGGTCAGTTGCTGCACATCGCGGTCTTCACACATCTTGACAAAGCGTTCGCGGCGCTTTTCACCCCCGTACCAGAACCACTGCATGATGCCCAGCACCAGGAAGACCTTGCCATGCGCCCGCATGAACCGCTTGCGGGCAATGCGAAGTGCACGCGGATTACCGGTTTGCAACAGCTCTTCAACCGCATCAGCGGCCAGGCGGCCACCGTACATGGCGTAGTAAATGCCTTCGCCTGAAGCGGGTGCCACCACACCAGCTGCATCGCCTGCGACCACTACATCACGGCCGTTGTCCCAGCAACGCAAAGGCTTCATGGGCAGGGGTGCACCCTCGCGCCGCAGCACTTCAGCGTCTTTCAGACCGGCAGCTTCACGCAGGCTGGTCACAGCACCACGCAGTGAAAAACCCTTGTCGGCGCTGCCGGTGCCGATGCTCAGCGTGTCGCCGTGCGGGAACACCCAGCCATAAAAGTCTGGCGACAACTTGCCCTGGTAGTACACGTCGCAACGTGAACCGTCGTAGCCTGCAGGTTTGGCCGCTGGGGCGCGCACGATTTCGTGGTAAGCGAACACGCAGGGGACGTCTTTTGCACCGGGTATGGCCTGACGCGCCACACCTGAGCGGGCACCGTCGCAGCCAATCACACTGCGCGCGCGCACGCTTGTAGCAACACCGTCACCATGGTTGTGACGGTCGCGCGCATGGTAATGAACGACGCTGATGCCGTCTTCGTCCCGTGTGAGTTTGTCAAAGTTGCCGTTGCGTCGCTCGGCACCGCTGGCGGCGGCACGCTCGCGCAGCCATTCGTCAAATTCATGGCGATCGACCATGCCGACAAAGCCGCCTTCAATCGGAATGTCCACCCGCTTGTCACTGGGCGCGATCATGCGGGCAGATGTCGCCTTGGCCACCAGCAGCTGATCGGGAATGGCAAAGTCTTTGATCAGCCGTGGGGGAATTGCCCCGCCACAGGGCTTGGTGCGCCCGGCCCGGTCCAGCAGCAGAACCTTGCGGCCCTTGCGTGCCAGATCGTGTGCTGCAGTGGCTCCGGCAGGTCCGCCACCAACGATCACAACATCAAAAGTTTCAATTGCAGTCATCTCATCACCTCTTTCATATGAATGTTCAAAATTCGATAGATTGGATAATCCAGGCCTGGCCGTGCAGCACTGGCGCAGTCAAGATGGGTCATGGGGCAGCCTGTATCAAACCGCGCAAGGCAAAGGCGCTGATCATCATGCCGCCGACAAACAACGGCACGCCAAAGCCGCTGTACCACAGGGCGCGCTCGGTCACGCTGGCCAGAAACCGGCGCATCATCAGCAACTGGGCCGCCATCAATCCAGCAATGGCAGTAGCATGGACCGGTTTGCCCCAGACCAGCAACAGGGCCACCACCACCACCTGCGATGCCATCATAATGACGCAGGCGACCCGAGCCGCGTTTTGTATGCCCAGCTGCACCGGCAGCGAGCGCACGCCCATTTGCCGGTCGCCTTCGACGGCCTTGAAATCGTTCAGTGTCATGATGCCGTGGGTACCAATGCTGTAGAGCAGTGCCAGCAACAGGGAGCGGCTGTCGGGCATCACGCCCCCTGCCATCACAGCCGCACCTGTCGCCCAGGCAATGCCTTCATAACTGAAGCCGCAGGCGGCATTGCCCCACCAGCCGTTTTCTTTCAGGCGAAGCGGCGGCGCACTGTAAGCCCACGCCAGCAGCAAGCCAACAACCGCAGCGCAAAAGCCCCAGAACCCCAAAACAGTAGATACCAGTATGGACACCAGCGTCCACACAATGGCAATGTAAAGACCCCACTGACCCGGCATGCGGCCCGAGGGGATCGGGCGCATCGGCTCATTGATGGCATCCACATGGCGGTCATACCAGTCGTTGACCGCCTGGCTGGTCGCGCAGACCAGCGGCCCGGCCAAAACGACACCCACCACAGCCAGCAGCCACTTGCCCTGCATGGCGACACCCGAGGCCACCACACCGCAGGCAAACGCCCACATCGGCGGAAACCAGGTGATAGGCTTGAACAGCTCCGTGACGGTGACCAATGTAGGACGAGGCGATAAAACAAGCATTTGTGTATTATTTAGTTGACATTGTCTTGTGTCAACTTATATTTACACTTACACTGCAACGATGCGAAACAGTCACAGAGTCTGTTGATTCGCCATACGAGCATCACAACGCTTGATATGGCAGGCAGCAATCCATCCTGATTGAGCTGCCAAACCTAGGGTGAAGGGTGATGCCATGATCGAAGCAAACAACGCGACTTCTTTTTCAGAATCACTGTCTGAGTGGGCACCCGAGCTCGCGCGAACCATGGTGTCTCTGGGTGGCGACATTGCGCTGGTGATTGATGAGCGTGGCGTGGTCCAGCGCGTGGACCAGCGCGCATCCACGCCGTTGGCGCGTGACGCCCACACATGGATTGGTCATCACTGGACAGAAACCGTCACGAGTGAGTGCAAGGGCAAGGTCGAGCGTCTGATGGCCGAGGCCTCACCGACCTGCGCGACCCGAAAACGTGAAGTCAACCACCCCGCAGGTGATGGTGCGACCATACCCGTGGCTTACACCGCCATGCGGCTGGGTGCGCGTGGGCCAATTCTGGCGGTCGGGCGCGACCTCGGTATCAGTGCGGCGTTGCAACAAAAGTTCATGGAGGCTCAACAGGAAATGGAGCGCAATTACGCGCAAGCCCGGCAGGCGGAGGCGCGTTACAGGTTGCTGTTTCAAGTCGCCACCGATGCCGTGATTGTGGTGGATGGCAACACACTCAACATCATTGAAGCCAACCAGAGTGCCTCTGAATTGTTCGATGTGTCCCTTTGCCAGGTGGTCGGGCAAAGTGCTGTGTTTGCGTTTGAAAGACACTCGCGTGACATCGTGACGGCAACGCTGGCCGATGCCCTTCAAAGTGGCCGATCCACCGAGACGCGCGCCCAGCTGCTGGGCCGGGTCAGCAGCACCAGCGTGACCGCGACGCCGTTCCGTGTGATCGACTCCCAACAGCTGCTGGTGCGAATCAGAACCACGGAGCAACTGGGATCATCAGCCAACCTGGGGGCGACACTGGCCCGTCTGGTTGACAGTGCAAGCGACGGCGTGGCGGTGACAGACCTGAACGGCTGCGTGATGGTGGCCAACCCGGCATTCCTCAAACTGGTGCAAGCCAGCACGGAAGCTTCGGTGCGGGGCCGCCCCTTGTCGGACTGGCTCAATCTGCCTCAGGAGCCTTTCTCGCAGGTGCTGGCACGTGTTGAGCGCGAAGGCATGATGGGCTATGCGCCATCGCAAGTGCTGACGCTCGATGCTGCGGTCAAACCGGTCGAAGTTGCAGCTACCCTGCTCGGCGAAATCAACCCGCCATGCATTGGTTTCAGTATCAGGCTGGCAACACCTCCACCGATGAGCGAGGCGGTTGTGATGGCGTCCGAGCCGATGCAGGCAGCGGTGCAAGGTTTGTGTAACCAGGTCGGCAGTGCTTCACTGCCCGAGCTGATGCGACGCGCCGCAGAAGTGCTGCAACGCAATTTCATCCGCATGGCCATCGAGCGCGCGGGTGCTGACCTGAACAAGGCAGCCACCATGCTGGGCATCAACCGCCAGCAGCTGGAAATGCTCAATCAAGTCACTTCAAGCGCCTGAACAAAGACTTGAAAACTCTGAAAACTCTGAAACCACCTGAATCAGGCATGGATCAAGTATCAATTAAGGCGCTGGCGCAATAAACATAAGCGCCAGCAGCTATTAAATAAATAGCAAATGTGCAACAGGCAAACTTTGCACCGGCTGCGCCAGCCCCATTAGTTTTCAAGCACCGCATCGCCCACGCCGAAGCGTTTTAGCTTGACGTACAGACTCTGGCGCGACAGTCCCAGCATTTCTGCGGCAGCGGCCCGGTTGTCACCCGTGAGTTCAAGGGCTGCCTCAATGCACAGCTCTTCAATCAAATCGGTGGTTTCGCGCACAATGTCGCGCAGCGGAACGCGCCCCACCAGCTCTGTCATCTGCCCGGCTGAACGCGGCAATTCCCTGCTTGTCAGCGGCTCGTTCGTCAGGCGCCTGCCAATGTCGCGAATCGTGAAGCCCAGACAGGGCTGGTCATCTGAAGGAACTGAAACAGCTGAAATTTCCACCTCTGCTGTGGAGCCATACTCTCCCTGAACCGTGGTGGCAAACAGGCGCACCGTGCCGCGCTGGCGCAAGTTGGAAATCAGCACATTCATGTCAACGCCACTGCGGCCCAGCCACTTTTGCAAAGGCTCACCCCGCACCAGCGCCTCACTTGCCAGTTGCGTCAACTCCAGGAAGGCCCGGTTGGCCGTGATGACCCTGCC
>JBBRMH010000253.1:0-4206 GCA_038230935.1 Burkholderiales bacterium
CGCTACCCCACGGCGGGCAATGCGTTCAGTGAAGATGAAGCGCAGCCGTTTTATGTCAACGCACCGTTCGGTCTGGTGCTCTCGCACAATGGCAACCTGACAAATGCCGCCGCCCTCAAGGCCGAGTTGTTCAACACCGACCACCGCCATATCAACACCGACAGCGACTCTGAAGTGCTGCTCAATGTGCTGGCGCATGAGCTTGAAAAAACCACGCGCGGCCTGCCACTGGCCCCCATTGACGTTTTTGCTGCAGTGCGTGGCGTGCACAAGCGTGTCAAGGGATCGTATGCCGTGGTGGCGCTGATTGCCGGGCACGGCCTGCTGGCGTTCCGGGACCCGTTTGGCATCCGCCCGCTGTGCATGGGGCACGGTCAGAACGAAGGTGGCAAAACCGTCATGGTGGCCAGTGAATCGGTCGCGCTTGAAGGCACCGGGCATGTATTGGACCGCGACATCGCACCAGGTGAAGCGGTGTTTGTCGATATGGACGGGGTTGTACATGCCGAGCAGTGCGCCGAAAACGCTTCGCTCAACCCCTGTATTTTCGAGTTTGTCTATCTGGCCCGGCCGGACTCGGTGCTGGACGGAATATCGGTCTATCAGGCGCGCCTGAACCTGGGAGAAACGCTGGCCAAGCGCGTGATCTCTACCGTGCCACCGAATGAGATTGACGTCATCATCCCGATCCCCGAATCAAGCCGCCCAAGTGCGACACAACTGGCGCACTTGCTGGGCATTCCGTACCGTGAAGGCTTTGTTAAAAACCGCTATGTGGGCCGCACCTTCATCATGCCCGGTCAGGGTGTGCGTAAAAAATCCGTGCGTCAAAAACTCAACGTGATTGCCAGCGAGTTCAAGGGCCGCAATGTGTTGCTGGTCGATGACTCCATTGTGCGCGGCACCACCAGCCGCGAGATTGTGCAGATGGCGCGTGATGCCGGGGCGCGCAAGGTGTACTTAGCCAGCGCCGCGCCGCCCGTGCGCTACCCCAACGTGTACGGCATCGACATGCCGACGCCGGGGGAGCTGGTGGCGCATGATCGCACGGTCGAAGAAATCCGCCAGGTCATTGGCTGTGACGCGCTGATCTACCAGGAAGTTGACGGCATGAAACGCGCCATTGGCTCGCTGAACCCCCGGCTTGATGGTTTTGATGCGTCGTGTTTTGACGGGGTGTATGTCACGGGCGATGTCACAGCACAGACCATTGCCGCCATGAATTCCTTGCGCGCTGACACCGCAGAAAAAATTGGCGATGACGGCGGTGTGGATGTGTCGCGCCTGGCGCTGCCCAATCCTCAAGAAGCCTGAACAGGACTGAACACGACTCAATAGGACATCAAGCATGACATCCAGAGAACTCCCGGACAATCTGCACCGCGACACGCTTGCCGTGCGTGTTGCCATAGACCCCAGCCAGTATGGCGAAAACTCCGAAGCGCTGTATCTGACCAGCGGCTTTTTGCAACCCGATGCAGAGACCTCGGCACGGCGTTTTGCAGGCACGGAAGACGGCTATACCTACGCCCGCACGTCCAACCCCACCGTCACCAGTTTTGAGCGTCGCCTGGCAGCGATGGAAGGCACTGAAGCGGCGATAGGGGCATCAACCGGCATGGGCGCGACGCTCATGATGTGCATGGGTCTGCTCAAGTCTGGTGACCATGTGATTTGTTCACGCTCCATGTTTGGCTCCACCATCGCGCTGATAGGCCGCGAGTTTGGCAAGTTCGGGGTAGAGACCACATTTGTCTCGCAAACCGACCTGGCTGAATGGAAAGCCGCCCTGCGCCCGACTACCAAGCTGCTGTTTGCCGAGACACCCACCAACCCGCTGACCGAGGTTTGCGACATTGCCGCGCTGGCCAGCCTGGCACACGGCGCTGGCGCATTGCTGGCAGTGGACAACTGTTTTTGCTCGCCCGCCCTGCAGCGCCCTGTCGAGTTTGGCGCTGACCTGATCATTCACTCCGGCACCAAATACCTCGATGGCCAGGGCCGCGTGATGGCCGGTGCGATTTGCGGGTCTTCCAAACTGATCAAGGATGTGTTTGGCCCCATCGTTCGCACGGCTGGCATGACGCTGGCCCCGTTCAATGCATGGGTCGTGCTCAAGGGGCTTGAGACGCTGGGCATCCGCATGCAGGCCCAGAGCGCCAATGCTTTGGCCGTCGCCACCTGGCTTGAAAGCCAACCCCAGGTGGCCCGCGTTTATTACCCCGGTCTGGCATCGCACCCCCAGCACGATCTGGCGATGCGCCAGCAGTCGGGGCAGGGCGGTGCAGTGCTGTCGTTTGAGCTGCACGGCGACAGCGCAGATTCGGTACGCGCCAACGCTTTTCATGTCATCAACAGCACGCGCGTTGTCAGCATCGCCACCAACCTCGGTGACACCAAAACCATCATCACCCACCCCGGCACCACATCGCATGGGCGCTTGAGCGAAGACCAGCGGCAGGCCGCCGGTATCAGCCAGGGCCTGATTCGTCTGGCTGTCGGGCTGGACCATATTGACGACATCAAGGCTGACCTGTTACGTGGTCTGCGCGGCCTGGACAGCCTGACATGACTTTAAAAACACGCACCCGCTTTGCCCCGTCGCCCACCGGCTTCATCCATCTCGGCAACATCCGTTCAGCGCTTTACCCGTGGGCGTTTGCGCGCTCGACCGGCGGTGACTTTATCTTGCGCATTGAAGACACCGACCTGGAGCGCTCGAACCAGGCCTCTGTCGATGTCATTATTGAAGGCATGCGCTGGCTTGGCCTGGACCATGACGAAGGCCCGTTCTACCAGATGCAGCGCATGGACCGCTACAAGGCTGTATTGGCTGAGCTGCAAGCTGCTGGCCACGTTTATCCCTGCTATATGAGCATGACCGAGCTCGATGCACTGCGCGAAGCACAAACCGCCGCCAAAGAAAAGCCCCGCTACAACGGTGCCTGGCGGCCTGAATCCGGCAAAACGCTGCCGGCAATCCCCGAGGGCGTGCAGCCCGTGCTGCGCTTTAAAAACCCGCAGGGCGGCTCGGTGGTGTGGGAAGACAAGGTCAAGGGCCGCATCGAGATCAGCAATGACGAGCTGGACGACCTGGTGATTGCCCGGCCAGCTCAAAACGGCGAAGCCGTGGGCACCCCCACTTACAACTTTTGCGTGGTGGTGGACGATATCGACATGGCCATCACCCACGTCATACGCGGCGATGACCACGTCAACAACACACCGCGCCAGATCAATATTTTCCGGGCACTGGGCAAAGACGTCCCGGTGTACGCCCATTTGCCCACCGTGCTCAATGAGCAGGGCGAAAAAATGAGCAAGAGGAGCGGCGCCAAGGCCGTCACGCAATACGCCCTGGAGGGGTATCTGCCCGATGCCATGCTCAACTACCTCGCGCGCCTGGGCTGGAGCCACGGCGATGACGAAATTTTCAGCCGTGCGCAATTTCTGCAGTGGTTCAACCTGGACCATCTGGGCAAAAGCGCTGCACAGTTTGACGAAGCCAAACTGCGCTGGGTCAACGCACAGCACCTCAAGGCCATGCCTGACGAAATCCTTGCCACGCTGGTGCAGCCATTTTTGTCTGCCGAATGCACTGCCGGGCTGAGCGCCGAGCGCCTGACGCGTGGCTGCGGTTTATTTAAAGACCGCTGCAGCACACTGGTAGAGCTTGCCCAGTGGCTGCAATTGCTGGTAACCGCCAGGGCGCCAAGTGCTGAAGACATCAGCACGCATGTGCCAGAGGCGGTACGTCCTGCACTCAACCAGCTGGCCGACGCACTGGCCAGCTGTGCGTGGACCAAGGCATCGATTGCTGCAGTGATCAAACAGGTCCTGGCCGTCAACAACCTGAAGATGCCGCAACTGGCCATGCCAGTACGCGTGCTGGTGATGGGCACACCGCAAACACCGTCTCTGGATGCGATTCTGGAGCTCATGAATCAACAAGATGTTGTCGCCCGGTTGAAAATTTAGAAAAAGTCTTTTTTTCGAGCTATAATTTAAAGCTGCGCAAATATCAAGTAATTAATGTTTGCGCAGATGTAGTCAGGTGGTAAATTGGGGGTATAGCTCAGCTGGGAGAGCGCTTGCATGGCATGCAAGAGGTCATCGGTTCGATCCCGTTTACCTCCACCAAAGGTTACTGAAAGACTGCAGAAAAAAATTCAGTGTATTTTTTGTCGGGTTGTAAAAAGCCCGTCC
>JBBRMH010000254.1:0-4204 GCA_038230935.1 Burkholderiales bacterium
AACGAAGATTTGCCTAAAAAGGCCGTCTTTGGGAGTTTGGGCACGTAAAAACGAAGGAATCGAAGAAATTGGGGAAGTCTTCGTCAAGGAAAATGGCCATCTTTCATTGGGGAGCAGAGGTTTTCGGTCAGGCACTAGATACCTTGAAAATGGAGGCGGTTGTGAGTGAATGTCGATACACCTGCGCACGACACCAGAGCGACACGCCTTCAGGTGTTCCCCTGATGCGGCAGCAGCCAGGCTAAGGCATGCTTGCACAATTATTTTCAACCTCAAGTGGAGCTGCCATGCAACGTCGTCAACTCATTCAATCTGCTGCAACCCTGGCTGTCTCTAGCCTGGTCTTGCAGTCCCACGCTCAAAACAGCACCCAGCCATTTCCAGCGCGGCCCCTGAAGCTGATCGTCGCGTTTCCGGCGGGCGGGCCAACCGATATCACCATGCGGGTGCTGGCTGACAATGCCTCAAAAATCCTCGGCCAGACCGTGGTGATTGAAAACAAGCCCGGCGCGGGTGGCACGCTGCCAGCGCAGGCCCTGCAAGCCACGCCCGCTGATGGCTACACCCTGGCGCAAATCCCGCTGGGCGTGTTCCGGCTGCCCTACACCACCAAAATCAGCTGGGACCCGATCAAAGACCTGGCTTACGTGCTCAACGTCACGGGCTATGCGTTTGGCCTGGTGGTACCCGCCGATTCACCCCTGAAAAGCTGGACGCACTTTGTCGGCTGGGCCAAAGCCAACCCGGGCAAACTGAGCTACGGCTCGACCGGCACCATGACCAGCCCGCACCTGACGATGGAGCTGATCGCCCAAAAACTCGGCATTGAACTGCTGCATGTGCCGTACAAAGGCAGTGCCGACCTGATGCAGTCGATTTTGGGTGGCAACATCATGGCAGCCGCCGACTCCACCGGCTTTGCGCCGCAGGTCGAGGCTGGCAAACTGCGTGTGCTCAACACCTGGGGCGAGCAGCGGCTGGCCAAATTCCCCGAAGCCCCGACCCTCAAGGAACTCGGGCTGGGCCTGGTGCAAAACTCGCCGTTTGGCATTGCCGCGCCTCGGGACACCCCGCCTGCAGTGGTCAAGCGTCTGCACGACGCCTTCAAGCAGGCGATGGAGCAGCCCAGCTACACCAGCGCTCTGGCCAAATACGACATGGTGCCCATGTACATGAGCACAACGGGCTACACCAAGTTTGCCCAGGAAACCTTTGTTCGGGAAAAAGCGCTGGTTGAAAAGCTCGGTCTGCTCAAGGCGTCCTGAGCGGATTGACCAGTCTGGCTGCCAGCACCGCGTTGGCCACTTCTGCAAACCCAGCCCCGCGCTCTGCCTGCGTGATGTAGCGCGGCAGGTAGGCCAGCTGCGCCTGAAAGCGCCGAATATTCGCCACGCCGACTGAATTTGGAAACGTCTGGAACATCAGCTGGTCGTTGGTAGAGTCCCCCACAAACACCCAGGCATCCAGCTCGGCATCCAGCTCGCGCCCAAACAGCGTGCGAACAGCCCAGCGCGCGCCTTCAAGTTTGTTGTGTGCGCCAAACCAGCCGTTGATATGGATCGAGCTGACCGTCGCGTGCATGCCTTCGCTGTGCATGATGGCCACGACCTGCGCGATTTGCGCCGGCGGCAAGGTGGTGAACTCGCTGTGGTCAATCGCCATATCGGTCTCGCGCCCGGCGCTGTCCTGCGCGAGCACGGCGGTGGGCACCTCGCGCAACACACGCCGGGCCACCTGCTGCATGCGGGCAAAGTTGGTGTGACGGGTTGCAGCATCCTGCTGGTATGATTTTGATAGCAACCGGCCCACGTGTTTGCTGCCTTGGTGCCCTGTTTGCTCAACCATCTGGAGCATTACCGCACCGTTTTCAGCGACGATCGCATCCACTGGCCAACACTCGGCAAACGGCTCACTCCAGCCAACGGGCCGGCCCGTGATCGCAACCACGGCGAGTCCGGCGGCTTTCAGGGCGGCCAGTGCGGCCAGTGCATCGGGCGTGATGGCGCCGTCGGTGGTCAGTGTGTCGTCAATGTCGGTAAAAACGCCTGTGATGCGTTGTGTTGACCGCAGTGGCCAGGTTTTCAGGGGGTACATGACGAAAGTGTCTCATGTCTGTACAATGCACCGTTCTTGAGGAGCGTTGCAACCCACGGCATGTGGATTAGGCTCAAGATTTACGCTGCAACCACGCTCACCCGCACAAGCTGTCTAGCCGGGTGAGTTCTAAAACTCCCCGTCAATCCGGCTTTGCGAACGTGGCCATTTTGCCCAATTGATGTTTGATTCTGGAGAACCGCATGAACGCCGTCCTTAAACCTTCCCTTGCTGCAGTCGCACCTTTTTCTGACTACGTGATTGCTGATATTTCTTTGGCTGCCTGGGGCCGCAAGGAATTCAAGATTGCCGAAACCGAAATGCCCGGCCTGATGGCCATCCGTGAAGAGTTTGCCAAAGCCCAGCCCCTCAAGGGCGCGCGCATCACCGGCTCGCTGCACATGACGATTCAAACCGGCGTGCTGGTTGAAACGCTGCAAGCCCTGGGTGCCGAAGTGCGCTGGGCATCGTGCAATATTTTCTCGACACAGGACCACGCTGCAGCGGCACTCGCTGCTGTTGGCACGCCCGTGTTTGCCATCAAGGGCGAAACCCTGGCCGATTACTGGGATTACACCCACAACATTTTCGAGTTCGACGGTGCCAAAGGCACGCCTGAAGAAGGCCCGAACATGATTCTGGACGACGGTGGTGATGCCACGCTGCTCATGCATCTGGGCACCAAGGCTGAGGCTGACATCTCCTTGCTGGCCAACCCCGGCAGCGAAGAAGAAATCTGCCTGTTCAACGCCATCAAGGTCAAGCTGGCCCTGGACCCGACCTGGTACAGCCGCCGCCTGAAAAATATCATTGGCGTGACGGAAGAAACCACCACGGGCGTGCTGCGTCTGAACGAGATGTCAGCCAAAGGCACGCTGGCCCTGCGCGCCATCAACGTCAACGATTCGGTCACCAAGTCCAAATTCGACAACCTGTATGGCTGCCGCGAATCACTGGTGGATGCCGTCAAGCGCGCCACCGACGTGATGATCGCCGGCAAGGTCTGTGTGGTCGCTGGCTACGGCGACGTGGGCAAGGGTTCAGCCCAGGCCCTGCGCGCCCTGAGCGCCCAGGTGTGGGTCACAGAAATTGACCCGATCAACGCGCTGCAAGCCGCCATGGAAGGCTACAAGGTCGTGACGATGGAATACGCCGCTGACAAGTGCGATATTTTTGTGTCGGCCACAGGCAACAAAAACGTCATCACGTATGCACACATGGCCGCCATGAAAGACCAGGCCATTGTTTGCAATATCGGTCACTTTGACAATGAAATTGACGTGGTGTCTCTGGAGAAATGCACCTGGGAAGAGATCAAGCCACAGGTGGACCATGTGATTTTCCCGGACGGCAAGCGCATTATTTTGCTGGCCAAAGGCCGTTTGGTGAACCTCGGTTGCGGCACCGGTCACCCGAGCTTTGTGATGTCATCGAGCTTTGCCAACCAGGTCATTGCACAGATCGAGCTGTTCACCAAGCAGGCGGACTATGAAGTGGGCAAGGTCTATGTATTGCCAAAACACCTGGACGAAAAAGTCGCCCGTTTGCACCTGAAAAAAGTCGGTGCTGTGCTGAGCGAGTTGAGCGATGAGCAGGCGGCTTATATTGGCGTGTCCAAAGCCGGCCCGTATAAGGCCAATGCTTACCGTTATTGATCTGCTGTTGTAAAAACGCAGTCATTCAACGCAGAGGCGCAGAGAGCGCAGAGCAAGCAAAGCAGAGAAATTTTTTTGTTTTCTTTCTCTGCGGCCCTCTGCGTACTCTGCGCCTCTGCGGTAAATCCCCTGGACTCATCTCATGCGCGCTGACTTATTTCTCGTTGAACACGGCTTTGCCACCACCCGCTCCCAAGCCCAGCGCCTGATTGGCTCGGGGGTGCAGTGGCGTGTGGTGGTCGATGAAGCCCAAGTCATGGCACCGTGGAAGCGCGTTGTCAAAAACGGTGATGAAATTCCTGACACCGCTGAACTGGAGGTGCTGGACAACACCGAAGCCAAGTACATCTCGCGCGGCGGACTCAAGCTCGAAGGTGCCTTAAAAAGCACGGGTCTTGACGTGGCTGGCCTGCGCTGTCTTGACATTGGCCAGTCCACCGGCGGTTTTACCGATT
>JBBRMH010000255.1:0-4184 GCA_038230935.1 Burkholderiales bacterium
GGCTCAATCAATATGAGTGCGGGCTGCTACATAAACAGTAGCAATCAGGCGTTTTTACTTGACAGCGCGGATGGCGTCCAGATTGGCCTTGCCGAACTGCTTTTCAAACTCGGCGTTGACGGGTGCCAGCATGGCAACAAACTTGGCCTTGTCAACGTTCTCGGTGACTGTCATGCCCTTGGCGCGCAGCTCGGTGACGCCGGTGGCATCGTCGGCGTCAACCCGGGCGCGGTTGAGTTTCACGCCTTCTTTGGCGGCATCAATAAAAGCCTGTTTGTCTGCTGCCGTCAGTTTGTCAAACGAGGCTTTGTTCATGACAAAAATAGCGGGCGAATAAACGTGACCCGTCAGGGACAAATGCTTTTGTACCTGGTCAAACTTGGCTGCCATGATGACAGACAGCGGGTTCTCTTGGCCATCCACTGTGCCTTGTTGCAGGGCCGTGAAAACTTCAGGGAAAGCCATGGGTGTGGTGACGATGCCCAGGCCTTTGTACGCGGCAATGTGAACCGGGTTCTCCATGGTGCGCATCTTCAGGCCCTTGAGGTCTTCAGGGCCTTTGACGTCACGCTTGCTGTTGGTCATGTGGCGCACGCCGTTTTCACCCCAGGCCAGCGCCTTGAAACCCTTGGCATCGAACTTGGTCAGCATGTCCTGGCCAATCGGGCCATCCAGCACGGCGCGTGCATGGGCTTTGTCACGGAACAAAAAGGGCACATCCAGAATTTTGGTTTCAGGCACAAAGTTGGGGACGGGGCCCGTCGATGAGAACGCCAGTTCCTGTGTACCCAGCTGAACCGCTTCAATCGACTCGCGCTCGCCACCGAGTGCGCCGCTGTAGAAGGTTTGTACCTTGTAACGCCCGCCTGTACGCTTTTCAACTTCTTTGGCAAACGTGTCAATGGCAACGCCCTGGTGGGAGTTCTGGGCCACCGAGATGCTGATGCGCATGGTGGTTTGTGCACTTGCTGCAGCGACCAGGCCCAGGCCAAGTGTCATACCGATGATCAGTTTTGAAAGTTTCATGGGGTCTCCTGTTTTGGCAGTGAAGGGGTGTGCGCCCAGCATGACGCGCAACCGTTGAAAGTTATCATACAACTTCGGATTGTGGCAGCAGCGACGCGGTGACAGCATCAGGGTTTTCGCGCATGTAGGTGCGAATGATGGACGCAAAGTCAGTGTCTGGCAGCAGGCCGATGGTTCGGGCCCGGGCCGCGTCTATGCTGGCCGGCCAGCTGGTCACGATATTGATGATGGCCGCATCGGGCGTCCAGTCAATCAGGTCGGCCACCGCTTTGCCCGCCAGCTTTGCCAAGGCATCCGCCATCTCGCCTGCGGTGGTGCGCAGCGCGGGCAGGTTCATCGCCGTGCGTGCGCCCCAGTCGGCGTCGCTGGCTTCTACAGCGCGAATCAGGCCGTCCACGGTGCGTTCGGGTGACGACAGGGCAACTGCTGTGTCTCTGGGGACCGGACACGACGCTTTGACGCCTGCCAGCGGTTCGCGGATCATGCCGCTTAAAAAGCTGGACGCTGCACCATTGGGTTTGCCGGGGCGCACGCTCACCGTCATCAGGCGCACATTACGCCCCCGGATAAAGCCTTTGCGCGCGTAGTCAGCCACCAGCTGCTCGCCCATGAATTTCTGGATGCCGTAGCTGTTTTGTGGTGTCGGCAGGGTTCTGTCGTCAATCACCTCGGGCAGCGGTTGCTCCGGTGAGTTGCCAAACACGGCCAGCGAGCTTGCAAACACCACCGTGGGGCAGGTCTTCAGGGCGCGGCAGGCCTGCAGCAGTGCGCGGGTCGCGTCCAGATTGCTGCGCAGGCCGAGGTCAAAGTCAGCCTCGCATTCGCCACTGACGGCTGCTGCCAGATGAAAAATGATAGCGTCCTGCACCCGTATTGCTTGCCCAGGAGCCGTTTTTTCCTCTAAAAGCGCATTCAGGTCGCCAACCACTGAACGTATGCGGCTGTCTGCGGCCAGGTCCGCTGGCGGCGCGGCGCGGTCAACCAGCGTGATGGTTTCAATGCTTTGCGCCGCGCCGCCTGCCAGCGACAACTGTCCACGTGCAAGCAAATGACGGGCGAGTCTGGCACCGAGAAACCCGGCGCCGCCGGTGATGACGATATTCATGGAAGGCCTGCCTTTTCGGGGTCTGTAGAAACCTCGAATGGTAGCGCGTCTGCCATGGCCAGCCGCCTGAAACCTTATGCGGCAGTGCTTTCAGATGCACTGACCGGCAGCAGCATGGCCAGGCGTTCGCTGATGGAGTCAGCCCGCTCATGGCCGGCAACCGCTTCGATTTCCTCGATCATGTCGCGTGACACAGCCAGCATGGCGGCACGGTCCTTCGCGTTCCGCAGTGCCTCACGAAAAAGGTCAGCCATCTCCGGGTTGCGCCGGGCAAACATGCGTTCGCAAATGTCAAACAAAAACATGCGCGTGGTCGCCAGTGAGCGCTTGCCTTCAAACGGGTCTGCACAGACCCTGATGGCCTGTGTGGTCTCCGGGCTGGGGAAATCCTGGCGTTGCTGCGCTTGCTGTGCCGGCGTGCGCAAATGTGTTTGCTGAAAATTCCGGTCCGGCGCGATTTTCAGCAGGGTGCCGCCATGGCTTGTCGCAGCACTCAACGGGCTAACGGGGTGTGGTTGCGACTCAAGAAAACCCTCACGCAGTAAACGAAGGGCTATTTGTTCGCCTTCGCCATTAAAAAGTGGCCGGAAATCAAGCACCGATTTGCTGCCATCTGCCAGCAGCAGCAAGGTGCGCTCACGCTGGCTCAGGGTGCGTGTGCCCGGCCTGAGTTCAGCTCTGGCCCGTTCGGTTTTGTGCAGTTGCATAGGGGGGTGTCCATGAAACCTAAAACCCCATCATCGGCGGCGAACGTGACAGGCCCGTGAATGTTTCGCAATTGTTTATGGGTTTTGTCTCAAACCGAACAGGGCAGCTGCAAAGAACACGGTGATGAATCCCGCAGCGAGGCTTTTGTGAAGTATGGGGGGGGCTTTGTCGCACAGCCCCTTGAGCTTGCGGTAGCAGGCCAGATCAAGCTGGCCAAGCACCGCAGATACACCGATGACCACCAGCAGCGCCGTGACCAGCAGAACGCCCGGGGAGGCATTGACAAGCTTGAACACACCCAGTATCACCGGTACGTGAACCAGATACAGCACGTAACTCCAGTCGCCTAATTTTCTCAGCGTGGGCATATCTGGCAACTTTCCCCGGCGCTCCAGTGCAATGAGCCCTGCGATGATGGCAAACATCCCGGCACATATCTGGAGCATGTCAAAACGGGTCTTGAAGACCACTGCCAGGGCCACCAGCAATACGCCCATTGCGATGGCAGAAAAAGGCTCTACCCAAGCCTGTAGCCGCTGCCCGAGGATGCCTAAAACAAATCCTGTATTGATTGCAAAAAACGGGAACGTCAGCAACGAAGGCTGGTTGTAGCCGAGCTGTGATGCGGGAAATGCCAGAATCGCCATCACGATCACTGCCAGCCAGCCCAGGGCCAGGTGCGGGAGATACTTGAGCTTGCCCGTCAGAGACATCAAAAACACGATGACGTAAAAAGTCGTCTCATACAGCAGCGTCCACTCAATGCCCAAAGGGTAGTCGTTAAAAACAATCGGGGCCAGCGTCAGGCGAAGCAGATCACGGGAAAAACCATTGGCCAGCAGCATCGCTTTGAGGCTGGGCACGTAGTCCGCATTGGGAGCAGTCGCAAGCCATAAAACCACATAAAATAACCCGGCGAGTACGACGCAGAACCAATAGGCGGGATAAATTCGCAACACGCGATGCATCAGGAAGGTGCTGGGACGGTACTTTGGGGCGATATCGGCCATGAGGTAGCCGGTCACAATGAAAAAGGCGATCACGCCATAAATGCCCGGGTAGCCCCCGAAAATGTCATAAATTGATGCGTCTCCTTTCATGTTTTTCAGGTAGATCGCCTCATGGTAGAAAACGACCATCAAGGCAGCGATGGCCCGGACGTACTGGATGGACTTTAATGCATTTCGCTATACACAACTCCCGGCACAATTGAGTCTAAGCAAAAGTTGAAGGAAACCGATGGGCTGGGCAGAAACCGAATTTGAAACGATAGATCTTGGAGACGAGCGGCGCAACAAGCGGGCCATCCGGCTCATTGAGCGCTTGAGCGCCCAGCCCACGGCCA
>JBBRMH010000256.1:0-4115 GCA_038230935.1 Burkholderiales bacterium
GAGCCAATGTTGAAGGTGCAAAACTCACGGATGGTGTTGCGATCGCCAATGATGAGCTCGCACGGTTCGCCCGCGTATTTTTTGTCTTGCGGAATCGCACCGAGGGAGTTGAACTGGAAAATACGGTTGTCAGCGCCAATCGTGGTGCGCCCTTCAATCACGCAATGCGCCCCTACGGTGGTACCGGGCCCAATCGTCACGTGCGGGCCAATGACCGTATAAGGCCCAACGCTGACCGAGCTGTGCAATTGCGCCAGCGGATCAACGATGGCAGTGGGATGAATACCTGCGGCTACTGCGGCTATGGCTTGCTGCGTCATGGGAGCCCGCCAGCGTCAAGCAATCGTGCGCATGGTACACATCAACTCGGCTTCACAAGCAACAACATCCCCCACGTAGGTGACACCCGAGAACTTGAACACACCCGCCTTCATGCGGTTAAGGGTCACGTCCATGATGAGCTGGTCACCCGGCTCGACCGGGCGTTTGAAACGTGCAGCGTCAATGCCCGCAAAGTAATACACCGTCTTGTCGTCAGGCGCCTGCCCTAGAAAATCGAATGCCAGCAAGGCAGCGGCCTGCGCCATGGCCTCTAACATCAACACACCCGGCATGACGGGGCGGTGCGGGAAATGCCCACCAAAAAAAGGCTCGTTGATCGTGACGTTTTTAAGCGCCTTGATGCGCTTGCCTTTGTCAATCTCAAGGACCCGGTCCACCAGCAAAAAGGGGTAACGGTGGGGCAGTTGCTTGAGAATCTGGTGAATGTCCATCATGATTTTTCTTCTGGGTTGATAGGGCTGGTGGAACTTCTGGCGTTGATGGGGCTGGCATGGGCGGCAGCGAAGGATTTTTCAAGCTGTTTGAGCCTGTCACGCAGCGGATACAACTGCTTGAGTGTGACCGCATTTTTTTCCCAGGCCGCATTGTCGTCGATGGGAAAAAAACCAGTGTAATTTCCGGGCTTCAAAATCGAGCGCGTCACCACAGAAGCCGCTGACACATGAACGTGGTCTGCAAGCGTCAAATGCCCCAGAACCACCGCCCCACCCCCCACAGTGCAATGCGCACCGATCCGGGCACTGCCCGCCACGCCCACACAGCCGGCCAGTGCCGAGTGCGCGCCGATGTGGACGTTGTGACCGATTTGAATCAGGTTGTCGAGCTTGACGCCGTCTTCAATCACGGTGTCTTGCAAGGCACCCCGGTCGATGCAGGTGTTGGCACCGATTTCGACATCATTGCCGATACGAACTGCACCGAGTTGCTCAATTTTTTCCCAGCGCCCCTGGTCTGGTGCAAAACCAAAACCGTCGGCACCAATGACCACACCCGGATGAACCATGCAGCGATCGCCCATCGTGCAGTCATCGGCCAGCGTCACGCGGGGTGCCAGACGGCTGCCGATGCCAATGGCAGTATTGCGCCCGACGACGCAGTGTTCACCAATGCGCACACCTGCGGCAATGACAGCGCCTGGCCCGATGCAGACAAAAGCCGCGACAGACACATCAGGCGCAAGCCGGGCAAGCGGGTCAATCCACGCGCTAGGGTGTATGAACGGCGCAATGGCAGGGCTGTGGTGCTGCTTCCAGAGCTGGGTGATGCGGGCAAAGTAAAGGTACGGATCGTCCACCACGATGTACGCACCGCGCTGGCGGGCCAGGGCTTCAGCCGAAGGTGCCACGACCACACAGGCAGCCTTTGACAGCGCCAGTTTGGCAGCGTATTTCGGGTGGCTCAGGAAAGCCAGGTCATGGCTGGTGGCTTGTTCCAGCGAGGCCAGACGTTCAATCGCAAGGCCTGGATCGCCCACCAGCCGGGCATTGGACGCTCCCGCCAGAGCTTCAACGATCGTCGCCAGTTTGAGCGTCATGCTGCAAGCGCCCCATCACAACGCCGAGCCAAAGCCAGGGCGATGAAATGTGCTGGGTCGCGCTTTACTTGCCGCTGGCGGCATTCAGCGACTTGAGCACTTTGTCGGTGATGTCGTGCTTGGGGTTGACATACACGGCTTCCTGCAAAATCAGGTCATACTTTTCAGCTTCAGCCAGTGCCTTGACGACTTTGTTGGCACGCTCAATAACCTGTTGCAGCTCTTCGTTCTTGCGGGAATTGAGGTCTTCCTGAAACTCGCGGCGCTTGCGCTGAAAGTCCCGGTCCTGATCGACCAGCTGTTTTTGACGCGTCGCACGCTGGGTTTCCGCCAGAGTGGGCGCTTCGCGTTCAAATTTGTCAGACACGGTTTTCAGCTGGGCAGCAGCGTCATTGATTTCTTTTTCGCGCTTGCTGAATTCCTGCTCCAGCTTGGTCTGTGCGTTTTTGGCCGAGTTGGCCTCGCGGAAAATACGGTCAAGGTTGACGATGCCCACCTTGAACTCCTGGGCGCTGACATGCAAGCTGGCGACGACCAGTGCCAGACCCAAAACCAGTTTGCGTGAAGTGTGCTTCATTAGAAAGATGTACCAATTTGGAATTGCAGGCGCTCGATTTTATCACCCGGTTTTTTGCGCAGCGGATTCGCAATGGCGATGCGCAGCGGGCCCACCGGCGAAATCCAGCTCAGGCCTACGCCGAAAGACGCCCGGAAATCGCTGATGCGGTAGGGGTCTTTTTCTGCAAATACGTTACCCGCATCGACAAAACTGTACAGGCGCAGTGTGCGGTCATTGCCCACCCCTGGAAACGGCGCAAGTACTTCAGCATTGAGTGTGATCTTCTTCGGGCCGCCAACGGCCAGGTCTCCGGTATCACGCGGACCCAGCGAGCCCTGCTGGAAGCCGCGCACCGAGCCGAGACCGCCAGAGTAGGAGTTTTTAAACACCGGGAAGGGCCGGTTGTTCAGCCCGCGCCCCCATCCAAACTCACCGTTCAATGCCACGGTGAATTGTCTGTTGAGAGGAATGTATTGCTGTATCTGGTAATTGGCACGCAAAAACCGTGCATCACCTGCAATGCCCCAATCGCCATAGACGCGCTGGTACAGACCTTTGGTAGGCACCAGGGCGCTGTCGCGGCTGTCACGCGTCCAGCCAACCGTCAGGGGAATGGAACTGCTGGTTTTGCCAAACTGGTCCACATAGCTCTGGTACGTCACGGGCAAGGGATTGGCACCTTTGTCGATCGTCAGGCGCTCATAGCCGGAACCGAAATAGACGGTGTCGGTTTCAGTGAAAGGAACGCCAAACCGGATGCTGGCTCCCGTCGTTTTCACGCCGTAATCGCCACCCTGGCCGTCGAGTGGGCGGCTGGTGCGGTGATAAACCTCCAGTGAGCGGGAAATACCATCCGCCGTGAAATACGGGTCAATCGTACTCAGCACAATCTGGCGGTTCGACTTGCTGGTGTTGACCTCGACACCCAGATAGTTGCCTGAGCCAAAAACGTTTTCCTGCTTGATACCCACGGTCAGAGACACCTTGTCGGCGCTGGAAAAACCCGCACCCAACTGCAGGTTGCCGGTCGGCTTTTCGATCAGATTGACGGTCAGGTCCACCTGGTCTGCCGTGCCGGTGACTTCCTGGGTATCGACATTGACCTCGGTGAAAAAACCGAGCCGGTCAATGCGGTCACGCGACAGGCGGATTTTGTCACCGTCATACCAGGACGACTCGAACTGCCGGAATTCGCGGCGTACCACCTCGTCACGCGTGCGGTTGTTGCCAGCCAGGTTGATGCGGCGCACATAAGCCCGGCGGGACGGGTCGCCCTGCAACACAAACGAAACGCGGTTGGTGGTGCGGTCGATTTCGGGCGTGGCTTCCACTTTTGAAAACGCAAACCCGAAAGTGCCGAAATAATCCGTAAAGGCCTTGACGGTTTCAGCCACGTGGTCGGCGTTGTAGGCCTCGCCTGGCTTGATGGTCACCAGCGACTTGAACTCTTCTTCACGGCCCAGGTAGTTGCCGTTGAGCTTGATGCCTGAGACCACAAACCGCTCACCCTCGGTGATGTTCAGGGTGATGGTGACATCCTGTTTGTCGGGCGAAATCGCGACCTGCGTTGAGTCCACCTTGAATTCGAGATACCCCCTGGCGAGGTAGTAAGAGCGCATGCTTTCAATATCGGCATTGAGTTTGGCACGCGAATAACGGTTGGACTTGGTGTACCAGCTC
>JBBRMH010000257.1:0-4100 GCA_038230935.1 Burkholderiales bacterium
GCGCTTGCTCAAGCTCTTCAAGCTCGGCGTTGATGAAAATCCGAAGAGCCTGAAATGTGCGCGTTGCAGGGTCCTTGCCCGGCTCGCGGGTTTTGACCGCGCCAGCCACGACTTCGGCCAATTCGGCGGTGGTTCGAAGAGCGCCCCCTTCTTGTCGGCGACGATCAATCGCCTTTGCAATCTGCCCAGCAAACCGTTCTTCACCGTAGTCACGAATCACCTCCGCCATGCTGTCGATTGATGCATCTGCCAGCCAGTCGGCAACGCTCTGGCCGCGCGTGGTGTCCATGCGCATATCGAGCGGGCCGTCGCCCCTGAACGAAAAGCCACGCGCCGGGTTGTCGATTTGCGGCGAGCTGATGCCCAGATCCATCAACAGCCCCATTGCGCTTGACGCAGGTAGGGCCACGAGCTGGTTGAAGCCTTCGTGGCGGATTGAAAATCGCGCGTCCTGGATGGTTTGCCCGTCGGCGATGGCTTCCAGATCCTTGTCGAATGCGGTCAATCGGCCAGCCGTTGACAACTGCGAAAGGATGAGACGTGCGTGACCCCCGCGCCCGAAGGTCGCGTCGATGTAATGCCCGTCCGGTTGGATATGAAGCGCTGCGACTGCTTCGTTCAACAAGACGGTGCGATGTGTCCATGTTTCTTGCACCGCCATCTCTCAGAACGAAAAATCTCTGAAGATATCGGGCATCTCGCCCTTCATCTGTTCGGCTTCCTGTGCCGCATAGGTTGCGGCATCCCACAACTCAAAGTAACTGCCCATGCCGAGCAGCACGGTATCTTTGCTGATGCCGGTTGTGGCACGCAATTCAGGTGACACCAGGACGCGGCCAGTGGCATCCATCTCGACATCCATGGCGTTACCCAGAAACAGCCGTTTGGACCAGTGCGCCTGCATCGGCAGTGATGCGATGCGGTCGCGGAATTTTTCCCACTCATTGCGCGGGAAAATCATCAGGCAGCCGTGCGGATGTTTGGTCATGGTGAGCTGGCCTGATGCAGTTGCGTTGAGCACGTCACGATGCCGGGTTGGCACAGACAGCCGACCCTTGGTATCGAGAGCTACAAAAGACGCACCTTGAAACACAACAAAACCTTTAGAAAGCACTTTTCACCACTAAATTGCACTTTCTCCCACTTTATCAGGAAAGATTTCACACGCAAGTCATTTGAAACAAATTTTTTCAATGAAATCAATGACTTAGAAGCGAATTTAGATGCATCTAAATATCAAAATACGTTCTAAATTAAGCACTTAGCACACGCAGTGAAAGTATTGCTTTAAGCGTCGCCAGGAAAGGTGCTGATTTTCGTTTCGGCAAGTAGCTCTGATTTTGGTCGCTCGAGATGATGCAGAAACAACCCGGTAGAGCCTGGTGCGCACAAAGCGCTATGCGGCGCCCATGCGTGAGGTCCGGTCAGTCGACCCGCGTGGTAACGCGGGCATATTCAGTGATGCCAATCACATTGAAAAACGCAGCCACCAGACGGTTGACATCAGAGAACTGTACAGAGCGGCTCTCAGCCTGGCGCGCAGACACCCAGTTGAGCAGCGTACCGGCAGCAGAAAAATCAACTCTGATGAGCTTGGCACACGAAATATGCATGATGTCGGCCCCCATAAGCTTGGCCTCCAGTTGGTCAAGCACCGCAATCGCATCGCCCTGTATCTGACCAGAAAGCTCAATAGAGAAAAGGTTGTTGGCCATTTGCGAGCTCATTGCATCCATCTGGGTATCGCCCTCCTGGCCGTTGATGCTTGACAGCATGGAGTCACGGTACACATCGCCAATAATCGTGTGTCCGTCCAGCACTCCACCGTCCTGGTCTATGGATTTGTAGTCGGTTCGCGCGATTTCCCATGCGGGTGGCGAGACTTCGTAGGTGACGCAAAAATCAAGCGCGGCCAGCTCGAATTCATCCGGCCGGTGTGTGACGCGAAAGGCTTCCATTCTTAACTGCCACCAGGCCTGCGGCGTCTCCTGCAGGCCTGAAGGCGTGGCGTTCTGCAGCACCTGATGCAGTTGGGCGGCGCCCATAAAACGCAGTTGCACGGGCTGCGCAGACCAGCTGTTAAAAACCTTGCATAAAGGCTCAACCGCAGTCACATCTATGGTCTTGAGATTTCGCCAGTCAAGGCGCCAGGGCATGGGCGCCTTCGCCAGCGCGGCCTTGAGTGCGGCAATGGTCTGAACCCCGACTACGGAAGGGCAGATCCAGTCAGCGGCAGAACTGTTGCCAACGCCTTTTTCCTGCGTTACCAATTGCCTGACCATATCGGGCATCGAATACCACTGTGGCGCAGAACGGTTGAAGAGTTCGACAAACCGGATGGCTGCAGTTTCAAATTTGTCCTGTTGCCCGGTGGCACGGTACAAATCAAAAAGTGCCATCCAGGTTTCCGAATGCCCGGCCCGCGACCCCTTCGGTGCCAGCATCTCGATCAACCCGGCTTCTGCGCCGGCATCGTCACCATTGGCAAAGCGGATAGAGGCCTCCTCAAGCTCGGCATCGTGAGCGACTTCAGAGACATCCATGGCCACCATGCGGGACGGCGAGAAACCGGAAGGCGTGTTGTCATCGCTGACACCAACCCCCGAAAGCCCGCCAATCCTGGCTGCCTGCACCGGCGCGTTGATGACCATGGGCCTATGCGTTGGTGCGTCTGCAGGCACCGTAAACGCCAGCATATCGCCATTTCTAGGAGGCGCCGCAGATGTCTTTTTTGCCTCTAGCTCTGCACTTGCCTGCAAGCCGACAGGTTTGGTTATCGCATAACCGGCTGGCAAAGCCTGACTTGAAGGAGGCGGCGTTCCCAGAGGCGGCTGCGTGATCGCAGGGTTGACACTGAGCGGGAAGGCAGAGCTATTGATGGATTCGGCACTGCCGGTTCCATGCTTGGTTTTCCACCACTGCATGGACATCTGGGCTTCGATCTCGTCAATTTTCTTGATCGTGTTGGCGCGGTCATCCGGCTTGGATGCCATACTGCTCTGGAAAAATGATGGCCTTGCGGATGGGTCATGCCCAACCATGGCCTCACGCTTGCGCATCTTGCGTAACATGTCAAATTCGCGCTTGCGCACAAAGTCGTTGCGACGCTTGCGTTCTATCATTTCTTTGAGCAACTGCTTGCTCAAAGCCTCATCGCGGTCAGTTTCCTTATTGTCCAGCTCAGACCAGCTGGTCGCCGGATTTCGGACGAACTTCACCACCTTGGCAAGCAGGCCCGATGTGGTGTCTTGTTTTGACATGTCGCGCGTGTTGGAATATCTGAAGGCTACAAGCGACTATCAGTCACCAAACATTTTCTGCTTGAGCTCGCGGCGTTGCTGCGCTTCCAGTGACAGATTGGCTGTCGGTCGGGCAATCAGACGGCCCACGCCGATGGGTTCACCGGTTTCATCACAATAGCCATAGTCGCCTGAATCGATGCGGGCAATCGACTGCTCGATCTTTTTCAACAGCTTGCGCTCACGGTCGCGGGTACGCAACTCCAGCGCATGCTCTTCTTCAATCGTGGCGCGGTCTGCGGGGTCTGGCACCACGACTGTGTCTTCGCGCAGATGCTCGGTGGTTTCACCGGCACTGTTGTGTATGTCCTGCTTGAGGATGGAAAGCTTGTGACGGAAAAAAGCCAGTTGTTTGTCGTTCATGTACTCGGCGTCGGGCATGGCCTTGACTTCTTCATCGCTAAGTTCTTCCGCCGTTTTGCTCTTCCAGTTGTTCGCAAGTTTTGGGTCTTTTTTGGCGGCCACGTGCGGCGGCGGTGCGATCACCCGTTCAGTGATTGTTGAATAACTGGCTTTGGCTGCGTCGGGTGCATGGGTAGGCACCATCGGTGCGGGCGGAGGCATGTGTGCGAGGGCGCGGGCCGAACTTCTTCGACCCGGCTTGAGCGCTGGTGGCGCGGGAATAAGCATTGATTTTTCTACAGGACGGGGGGCAATAACGGTGGCCGGGGCCACTACGGGAGCTCCGGTTTTTACCGGCTTTTTGATCGCTTTCTCAGGCAGTGGCTTCACGGCCTTGACAGCTTTTTTCACTGCTTTTTTTACAGCCGGTTTAACGATTGGTTTTGTGGTTGGCTTAAC
>JBBRMH010000258.1:0-4044 GCA_038230935.1 Burkholderiales bacterium
CCGCCGACTGAGGGAATGGTGGCAACGCGCAGCTCGATATCAAGCGGGCCGTACTTTTTGAACTTTATTTTGCCGTCTTGTGGTTTGCGTTTTTCAGAGATGTCCAGGTCACACATGATTTTCAGGCGTGTGATCATGGCCTGGCGGAACTGCGCTGGCACCTCGATATAGGGCTGTAAGGTGCCGTCAATGCGAAAGCGGATACCGGTCTTGGCTTTGCCAGGCATGGGCTCAATGTGAATGTCTGAGGCTTTCTGGTTGCAGGCGTCCACAATCACCTTGTTGACAAACTTGACGAGTTCGTTGTCAGCGGCTGCCGACTCCAGCGCAGAGTCATCGTTGGCGTCATTGTCTGAAGGCGAGTCCATGTCTGCCAGCATCTGGTCAATGGAGCTGCCCTGGTTGACCACGCCAAACAGTTGCCCAACCGTCTCAGCAAACTCTGTTGGCGTCGTCACCCTGTAAGCAAATTTGCTGACACGGGGGAAAACCTGGGGTACTACACGCGCACCGCGTGTGGCCTCGGGGTCCAGGCACATGATCACCAAGCCTTCGGTTGTTTCTTCAAGCGGTATCCAGCCTTGCTGCTCAACAAACTCCCGCTTGAGCGCACCGTGCAGCATTTCCGAGCGAATGCGGCCTGCATTGAAAGGCTCATACCCTACGCCGAAGAACTTGGCCAGTGAGGCCCCGATCTGGGCCGGCCTGATGCGGTAATCGGCCATCAGAATCTGCTCTACCGACTGGGCTTCTTCCCTGGCTTTCTGGATGCTTTTTGAAAGCTCTTCATAAGAAAGTACGCCACCTGCCACCATGCCGTCGTACTTGGTGGCCTTGCGGCGCGGCTCGTCTTCGATCTTCTTCAGGCGCTGCCTGATCGCAATACCCAGCGTTTTGCACAGTTGGCGGGCACCGTCTTCTTCAAGTTTTCCAAAAGCGTGGTTGCTGTGGTTATTGATGATTTGCAGCACGCCGTACAAGACATCGCCATCAATGACTGGCGCCACCAGCATTTGCCGGGTGCGGTAGCCTGAGCGCCTGTCAACTTCTTGCAGAAAACTCAGACCTGGATGAATTTTTTTAAGTGCCTGGTCATCATAGACATCCGCAATATTGATGGCTTGCTGCGACATGGCGACATAGCCTGCAATGCTTTGCGCACTGATGGGCAATTTGAGATCGCGGTTGGTATTGAGCCCGGTTTTGACTTTTGAAATAATGGCACTGCGGTCTTCATTGACAGCGTATAAGGTCAGCCGGTCAGCATTGAACAGTTTGCAAATGTCGGGGCTGACATCCAGCATGAGCTGGTCGAGGTTTTCGGTGTCGTGAATGCGGTTGGTCACCATTTGAAGCTGGCGGAAAAACAGCGCTTCAAAAGTGGCTCCGCGCTCATGCGGCGGTAGCAATTGCGAATTGAAAAAATCGTTTTCTGGGTCGTTTTGCAATACTGCACTCATAAATCAAACTCCTGGCCAGCCCGCAGCCACCGGATATCGTGCGTTACGTTGGGGCCAAACGGCTGCGTCTGGTCAAACCTTTGTATTTCAGCCATGATCAACTCTGTTTCGGCGGGTTTGGTATGGGTGATGTAGATCGGGTAGTTGCGGCCTTTGGCAATGCAGTCAAGCTCACTGGCCAGTACGCTGGGCGACAGGTGCAAACTGCGCCTGGCCAGGTCGCGCTCGCGGTTGCTAAACGCTGTCTCAATGACCAGCATGGCGATGTTGAGCTGGTTAAGGCGCGCCCACAACGCCGGGTTGCGTTCAGTGTCGCCCGTAAACACCCAGCACCCCTTGGTGGTAGCCACCGCGTAGCCAACGGCTGGCACGGTATGCACTGCGGGCAACACTTCGATGTACTTTCCGGCAATAAACAGTGTTTGACCAATCTGGATTGGATGAAAGCTTATAAACGGCGCTTCAGGGCTGGGAATTCTCGAAAAATCTGGCCAGATCACGTTGTTGAAGATATGGGCTTTGAGCGCGTCAATCGTGCCTTGCAGGGCATGAATTTTGATGGGTGTGGTTCTTTGCGAAGCTATGGCATCGACCATCAAGGGCAAGGCGGCCACGTGGTCAAGGTGCGAGTGCGTTAGCAGCACATGGTCAATGCAGCTCATTTCGTCAAGTGTCAAATCCCCTACGCCCGTGCCTGCGTCCACCAGCACGTCATGGTCCAGCAAAAAGGACGTGGTCCGACAATCTTTGGCGATGGCTCCTGAGCAGCCCAATACCCGTACTTTCATAAACTTGTTTGCGCCTTAACGTGTGGGGTGTGAAGTCTGAAGTTGCCTGAAGATAGCGTTATTTGGTTTGAAAATTAGTTGCACCATCCCATTCTGGGTCAAACGGCAGCAACCTCATGGAGCCTACACGCTCTGCGTAAAGCTGGTAGAGGTACTTTTTGGCATTTGAACGCTGTAAATTGAGTAACTGTACGTCGCATTGGTCCCAGTCCTGCGCCCGGTAAGCTTTTAATGCCAGGCCCCAGAGCTTGAGTTCAGCGGTTTTTTCTGCACTTGTCTGGCTCAGGGGAGTCAATGGCCAGGAAATGGTGACGGCCTGATCTTTGCCTTTGACCCGAACCTTGTCAAGCTCCTGCCAGGCAAAGTCCGGGGCCAGTTTTCGGGTCGATTCACTCACCACAATGTCAACACCATAGATTTTGGACAAGCCTTCAAGCCGTGAACCCAGATTAACGGCGTCTCCAATCACGGTGTAGCTTCGCCGTATGTCTGAACCCATGTCGCCTACACACATGGTGCCGGTATTCAGGCCGATCCCGATACCGATTTCAGGAAGGCCTTTGGCGCGGTGCTCTTCGTTGAGGCCGCGTATGGCGTTTGCCATTTCAAGCGCAGTTTTGACTGCCAGACTGGCATGCTCGGGGGTATCAACGGGTGCGCCCCAAAAAGCCATGACGCAATCCCCCATGTATTTGTCAATCGTGCCGCGATTGCTGCGGATTTGATCCGTCAGGCGACTGAACACACTGTTGAGCAAAGCCTGCAGTTGTGTCGGCTCCATAGTCTCGGACATTTGCGTAAAACCACGCATGTCACAAAACATCACCGTCAACTCTTTGGTAGTGGCTTTCATGCTGTAGCTGTCGGGGTCTTTGACCATTTCATCGACCAGCTCGGGCGGAACGTAAGTGCCAAACAGATGGGCCAGCTCACGCTTGGACTTGCTTTCGACAAAATAACCGTAGCTCATGTTCAAGCCGAAAGCTGCCACAGCCATGACAAGGGCACTGGCCAGCGGCAGGACCAGCCCGACACTCAGGTAAATCCAGAAATTAAGGCCAACCAAGGTGGCAATCACGGCAGCACTGGTGGCAACAGCCTTGGGTGCGGACAACATCGGCAATGCAAAAGCGAGCGTCAGGCCAGACAAGATCAAAATGACGACTTCATAGCCAATTGCATAATCCGGCTTGACAAACACCTTGCCATCCAGAAAACCCGAAATCACATTGGCATGGGTTTCTACCCCTGGGTAGGTTTCACCGACGGGTGTTACACGCAAGTCCAGCAAGCCCGGTGCGGTCGTGCCGAGCAGAACAATTTTGCCTTTGAGCGCGCCTGGCTCTACCCGTTTTGCGAGGACATCTGCCGCTGAAATATAGCGGAAAGACCCACCGCTTACCCCCCCATTGCCGCGAAAAGGGACCAGCGTTGCCACGCGGTTATCCACCGGAATAGCCAGTGCTTTGCCGTCCTCCTTGAGTAAAACGCTCTCCAGTCCATGGTAGTTACGGCCTAAAAATTTTTCTCTGGGAAAGCCAGGTGCTACCTTGGGAAGCCCCACCAGTGCACGGAACATGGCCAGCGACAGCGACTCGTAATACTGGCCCGCGTATTCCGCCAGCAGCGGAATTGACCGGACAACACCGTCGCCATCGGTGATGGAATTGAAAAATCCACCCAGGGGTGCAGCCTGGGCAAGCGCCGGGATATTGGAGCCGTACCCGTTCCAGCTGGTGAACTTGATGGGGCGCCCCTGCAAGGCATCTGCAGTCATGACCGGGGGAGGCAAAACG
>JBBRMH010000259.1:0-4043 GCA_038230935.1 Burkholderiales bacterium
ATCTTCGCTGCATTGAGCGGCTTTGTGCATTTGCAGAAAATGCAGCTCTGCGATACTTTTGCCAATGCTTACCCGTGGAAGCGGGAACTGTTCTGTGAAGTCGTTGCAAGCTTTATCAAGAGCTTTGTTCCTGGCAAGGACAGCCTACGGCCACAGTTCCGCTCGGTTGTCAATGCGTAAGTCCTGAACCATTTCAGGAAAGCCGATCAAAGTTGGCCTGCATTGCAGCATGGACCTTCTTCAAGGTGCCTTCCATCAAGGGCACGCTATTGGCTAGCCCAAGCAACAAGTCAGGTGTAACCTTGTTCAGTACATCGTCAATCGCCGCCTCTGCTATGGCGCGAGCCAGTCCTGCAGTCTGTGCCGCCTTCAAGACGTGCTGGCGTGTTGGCGCCTGGCCTTCTCCGGCAATATCCATAAAGTGTTCGCCCCGGTATCCTGGACAGTACGTCAGGTCGTAAGGCGGCGCGAGTTGCCAGCTGCCGTCTGCCTCCATCATGAACGCCAGGTTTTTAGCGTGGTCGTCCCGGTTGTTCATCAGCACATTGAAGGCACAGCGTTGAACCGCTTTTTTAAGCTGTCGCTGGTCTCGCGTCAGCCGGCGGGTGACGCGAAAGAAATCTTCGTAGCTGATGGCGGGTTCCTGAAAGTCCGAGTGCAGCAGACCTGCCAGGGAATGAATGTGGACCCGTTCATGCCCCCTGCGGTCGAAACGCTGGGTCCCGAACGCCGTCATGCCGCCCGGGAGCTGGAAGAATCGGGTCTCGGACATGCCAAGCTGGCAGTGACGCGCCAACATGGCATATAACGCTTCTAAAGCACAGCTGTCGGGCTCGTCATCATCACCTGGGAACTTGACCAGCCAGGCTTGGGCGTCCGGAACCCGACCCGCCTGCGTGCTCATCTGCCCCGTCATCGGATTGAAAAATACGTTCGCCTTCGGGCGTGCGCCACCGGGGGAACCTCCCGCTCGGGCCAGCTCCGCGAGAACCTGATGGCCATCGTCGGTAAGCACAGCCTGCACTTCCTGCGCAAGCTCCAGCAAAGTCAGGTCTTGCGTGCCCCGCTCTTGAGCCATTGACGGCGCGAAGGTCAAGGCTCCCATCGTGTTGGAGCCCAGATAAGCCAGCCTGTCGAGCGTCGTGGCCTTGTTGGGGTCTATGCCACGAGCTCTCATGCGTCGATGCATCAAGCGAAACCCCCAGCCATCCGGCAGCGCGTCGTAAATGAGCCCGGGGACATCGTGCAGCTTGGCAAAGTCTGAGCGTCGGTCAGGGTAAGCGGCTACCCGAAGGGGTAATCGAATGGGGGACAGCTCCCACTTGCGCTCAAGTGCCTGGGGCGAGTACTGGAACAACACATCCTGCTTGTCTTCGGCCAACGTGCCCAACAAAAATGAGCCGCCCAATCCGTTGTACGTGATCTGCAGCTCTTTCACGGTGGGACCTTTCGTGTTTTGGTATAGGCTCGCTGCCGGGTACTGGCGGCGGCGTTCCGGCGCATATCTTCAATGGAGCGTGGCTGGGTTTTCAGTACTGACGCCAGGTCAGGCAAGGCATCAAGCGCTTCCAGGACGCGGACAAAGGTTTCGAATGTGCAGCGGCCGGTACGTTCGAAGTTTCCGAGGGTGTTGCTGGAGATGCCGACACGCTGAGCCAATTCCTCAACGGAGATGTTGAGCGACACCCGCCGGGTTCGAGTCCGCTGGCCCATTTCCTGGCAAATCTCTTCTGGCAGTGCGAGCGCAAAATTAACCATATTTCTTTATATTAAAGATATTTTTTAATCATAACAACAAACAATATAGTTGAAAAATGACTCATCATTAAGTGCGGTGTCAATTACACCAAGAAATCCGTTTGTTTGTAGTCGAATTCTTTTGCAACACATAGATATTTAGTTGTTTTAAGATGCACCACACTTGCAGCTGGTGCACCTCTCGCAGGGCACCGTTTACAGGGCTAATGCGCTTGAGGCACTGGCGAAGCCCAAGTACCCAGGCAAACTTAAGTTATATAGTCATTCATACAGAAATCTGTACATTTGATTCAATAAAAACGACACTCAACTTAAATGATGACCTGGCGGCTTCTGCCAAAGCCATGGCTGCCCTGCAGCGCAGCACGCTGACTCGGCTGATCGAAGAAGGCCTGCGTCTTCGCCTGGCGGCTGGAAGAGCTGTCAGCACACGAGCGCACGCGTACGAGCCCAAGCTGCCGGTTTTCAATGGCAAAGGCGGCCTGTGCGGGGGAATTGACGCAAACAGCAACCGGGCCATGCTTGCAGCGGCTGAGTCCTGAGCGCTGCTGAGTCAGCGCCGACAGCACCTGATAAAACCTGTGAAACTTCAATGACACCTAACGTGAATGTGGCGATTGCGGCTTCCCACAGAGGGTTTTTCCAGTGGCAGCGAGGCTTCGACAAGCTCAGCCCGAACGGAAAAAATTAATACTTCAGCGGGCCGGAGCAATAAGCAAACCCATCAATTTGCTGGAGACGATACAGACAACGGCGTTGAACGAGCGCTATGCAACGTGAACGGCAGCACGCAAAGGCAGCACCATAATGCTGTGCCTGTCCTCATACCCCGCTTAATGCCCAGCCAACATGTTCACACCCGCAGCCATTCTGTTGATTGCCCTGGCCTGGCTCAATCCCCTTGCCTCTGGCCCGTCGCCTGCAGTTGTACCTTTGCTGTTTTCATGGGCTTGTGCAGCTGCCTTGTTTGGAATGGGCGGGCGCACGACCAGCCTGACCTTAAACCCCCGCCTTTCAAGCATCGCCGCCACGGCCTGGCTGGCGGCCGGGCTGGTGAGCTGTGCGATGGGGCTGTTCCAGTATTTTGGCGGGGCAGGCAGTTTGTTGCCGTGGGTCAACCAGGCTGAGCTGGGGCAGGCGTTTGGCAATCTGCGCCAGCGTAACCAGTTTGCCAGCCTGACCAATATGGCTTTGGCGGCGCTGGTTTGGGGGGTGGCAAGCGGTCGCGTGGCCAGTTCAGAGCGCTGGCTGTTGGCGCTGCTGGGTGCCGGGTTGCTGGCAGCTGGCAATGCCGCGTCGTCGTCGCGTACCGGACTGGTGCAGCTGCTTTTGTTGTGTGCGCTGTGTGGGTGGTGGGGCAGTGGGCGGCCTGCGCATCAAAGGCGGGTTTGGCAAGTACTGGCGGTCGCTGTTGTGGTGTACGCGCTGGCCACGCTGCTTCTGCCCTGGCTGGCCGGGTTTGACTTGTCACTGCACGGCCTGGCTGCCCGGCTGCGCGCGGGGGATGACGCCTGCAGCAGCCGCCTGACGCTCTGGTCGAATGTGCTGCATTTGATCGGGCAAAAGCCCTGGCTGGGCTGGGGTTGGGGCGAGCTGGATTATGCGCATTACGCTGCGACTTACAGCGGGCCACGGTTTTGTGACATTCTGGACAACGCCCACAACCTGCCCTTGCACCTGGCGGTGGAATTGGGCGTGCCGTTGGCGGCGCTGCTGTGTGGTGGCGTGGCCTGGTGGGTACTGCGGCGGCGGCCCTGGGCAGAGGCGGAGCCGGGTCGGCAACTGGCCTGGAGCGTGCTGGCCATCATCTTGCTGCACAGCCTGCTTGAATACCCGCTGTGGTACGGGCCGTTTCAAATGGCGGCGGGTTTGTGTGTGGTCATGCTGTGGAAGCGGCAACCGGCTACTGGCGATGAACAAATCAGGTATTTAGAGCCAAAAGGGCTTCTTGCCAAGAAAATATATGGGCCGACAGCTATCGTATTAATAGCAATTTGTGGCTATGCAGCCTGGGACTACAACCGCGTCAGCCAGCTTTACCTGGCACCCGAGGCGCGTAGTGCGGCCTACCGCAGTGACACGCTGGCCAAGGTGCGTGACTCCTGGCTGTTTTCAAATCAGGTGAAGTTTGCCGAGCTGATGCTGACGCCGTTAGAGGCTGGCAACGCGGTGTGGACTTTTGAGACGGCTCAGGCGCTGCTGCACTATTCACCAGAGCCAAGGGTAATTGAAAAGGTGATTGAAAGTGCGGTGATGCTGGGTAAAAACGATGAGGCACTGGCAAA
>JBBRMH010000260.1:0-4029 GCA_038230935.1 Burkholderiales bacterium
CGCACACTGGATGCGGTGGAAGTGCTGGAGGGTCTGGCACCAGGCGATGTGGTGCTGCTCGGTGGCCAGCTCAAACCAGACCAGCGTGTGCGCCTGGACATGCAGGCCTGGCGACCCAGCGCATCGGCAGGGCCCGGCACTTTGGCGGTCACGCCCGCGGCATCGGGCAAGACTGGCAGCGCCACAAATACACCTGATGCAAACAATGCGACCGGGCGCTGACAGCGTCACCCACCCATGAGCTTTCTGCTGGGATTCGAGTGGCGGGTGGCCATCCGCTTTTTGCGCGAAGGCCGCATGCAGACTGTGCTGATCATTGTCGGTGTGGCTGCAGGTGTGGCGGTGATTGCCTATATCTCGGCGCTGATCGTCGGCCTTCAATCGAACCTGGTCGCCAAAACGCTGGGTACGCAAGCGCACATCACCCTGCGGGTGCCTGACGATGTGGTTACGCCTGCCATGATCAACCCACCAGAGACTTATGTGCTCAGCCAGACCCAGCCGCGTGCCCAGCGAATCCGCTCGATGGCCAACTGGCAGGCGCTGGTGCCCTTGCTGGAAGCCAACCCGGTGGTGACCGCTGTCTCGCCGATGGTCGCGGGCGGCGCGCTGGCCTTGCGCGGCGAGGCCACGCAAGCGATTTCTTTGCAAGGCGTGGAGCTTGACCGCTATGACGCCATCATCGGCCTGCGCAGCAAGGTGGTTAGCGGCACCGCGCGCTTGCTGCCGGGCGAAGTGATCGTGGGCCGCGAGCTGGCCAGTGACCTGGGCGTGCGCGTCGGTGACCGGTTGACGCTGCAAAGCGCGGCCGTGACAGACTCTGTTCGGGTCACGGCGCTGATTGATCTGGGTTTGAAAGACCTGAACCGGCGCACCGTGATCGTGCCACTGCGCTCAGCGCAAAATCTGCTCGGCTTGCCGGGCGGCGCGACCAGCATTGACCTGAAAGTCAACGACATCTGGGCTGCTGAAACCATAGCGCAGGATTTACGTGGCCAGTTCCCCTACAAGATCGAAAGCTGGCAGGAGAACAACACGCAGTTGCTGTCTGCGCTGAATGCGCAGTCGGTCAGTACCTCGCTGATCCGGGGTGTGGTCATGGCAGTGGTGGTACTGGGCATTGCCAGTGTGCTGGTGGTGTCTGTGGTGCAAAAGCAGCGCGAGATTGGGATTTTGCGGGCCATGGGTGCGACGCGCGCGCAAATTTTGCGCCTGTTTTTGGTGCAGGGTGCGGTGGTGGGCGCGCTGGGGTCGGTGCTGGGCCTGGGGCTGGCCGGGGCCATGATCTGGCTGTTTACCCGCTTTGTGCGCGGCTCGGACGGCCTGCCGTTGTTTGACATCAGCCTGGCACCCACCCTGGCGGTGCAGATCGCGGCCATTGCCACCGTGTGCAGCGTGCTGGCTGCCATCGCACCTGCGCGCCGGGCGGCTGCGATGGACCCGGCTCAGGCTATACGGATATAAGCAGTACCCTGCACTCAGATGGGTCGCCTCAGGGTATGCCTGCCCGTGATTTGTCATCTCAGCGACACGCGCGGCCCCAATCTCAGAAGTAAGCTGTATTCGGAAAAAAACATTGCCGCATGTGCGGTTTCAACCGGAGACAGCTTTGATCAATCGGACAACTTCAAGAATTTTTAAACCTGCGCTGGCAGCAGTGGCCTTGGCAACACTGGCCGCTTGCGGCGGTGGTGACGGTAACTCCACGGGCTCATTTACCCTGCCAGTACCCGAACCCTCCCGCCTGCATGACACACGAACCTTCACGCCGGTGGTGGAGGCTACTTTTGCCGCGCTTGCCAACAGCACCGTTGACACTGACCGCTGGACGGGTGTGCTGAACAACGCGTCATACCGCGTCGAAGTTCCTAAAACGGGCTGGAACGGCAAACTGGTAATGTGGGTCCACGGCTACCGGGGCACCGGTCCCAACCTGACGGTAGACACCCCCATCATGCGGCGTTATCTGCTGGACAACGGCTATGCGTGGGCTGCATCGAGCTATAGCAAAAACTATTACGACGTTCGCGCCGGTGTAGAAGACACCAATGCACTGGCCCTGAATTTCTCGGCGATTGCCACAGCCAAAGGCAGGCCACTGACGGCACCTTCGAAAATTTTCATCACGGGTGTGTCGATGGGCGGCCAAATCGTCGGCGCGGCCATTGATGCCGAAGCGCAGGTCACTGCCATCAACAAGGTCAAATACGCTGGCGCTGTGCCGATGTGTGGCGTGCTGGGCGACACTGAACTGTTCAACTACTTTGGTGGCTACCAGGTGGCAGCACAGCAACTGGCTGGCGTACCCATCACGCGGTTTCCGACAACGGACTTTGAAGCGCTGACGCCCACTATCCAGTCCGCGTTGTGGAGCAGCTTTCCCACACAAACCAATGCGCAGGGAGACAAGCTAAAAAATGCCGTGATGAACCTCAGCGGTGGTGACCGTCCCTTCTACAAAGAAGGGTGGGCTGACGCCGGCAATCAGGGCAACATCTTCGCGTCACTGGGCGGGGACGGCACCATCCGCAACATCCTCAATGACAACGTGCTGGACACCACAGGCCTGTTCTACAAGATCGACGCGTCATCCATGTCCAACACCGCTCTGGACACGGCTTTCAATGCTGCTGCTTTCAAAATCACGCCCACAGTCGACGCCAACCGCTTGCGCCGTGACGGCCTGCGCTGGATTCCCGTCGCCAGCGCAAATATCAGTATTCCGGTGGTCTCCATCCACACGCTGGGCGATTTGTTTGTACCGTTCAAAATGGAACAGGTCTACTTTGACCGGGCCAAAGCCAGGGGAACCGACAAATTCCTGGTGCAGCGTGCCATTCGCGATGTGGGCCATTGCGCCTTCACTGCTGCTGAGGCCACCACCGCCTTCGATGATATGGTCAAGTGGGAAGCCGGTGGCCCCAAACCCGCTGGCGATGACGTGAAAACCGCTGCCACACTGGCATCCCCCACTTACGGCTGCAGCTTTACCAAAAATACACCAAGCGCAGAGGACTACACCTCACCTACAGGCCGTGCCAAGTTTCAGTCTGGCTACCCTGCCTGCCCGGTGAACTGACCAGCTAAAAAGACGGATTCAACAGACATCTGGACATTACGTTCAACAACTTTACAGGCCCGGTTCTTCCGGGCTTTTTTTGGTCATGACGCGAACCCATATTGTTTTGGCATGAAAGAATTTGCTGGAAAAAGTTGCGTCCACAAGAGTGAAAACGAGACCAAGGGGTCTGATTCCATTTCCATATCAATGCGATATGTTGTTGCTTCGCCTTGCCGTGCCAAGGCACTGCCTGCAGTTTCGCGCCTGATCTGCTATCGATCTGAAAACGCAATGACAACACCGTCCTGAGCGCCGACAATCCAATCCGACTCAAAATCATCTGTCCATTCGCAATGCTGACAGGTACCGCTTTAAAAAGCGGGGCCTGTTCAACGTACCTTCAAGAAGCACTCTATGGCCGCCCGCGACAAAATCATTCATGACAAGAACACGCCTTTGATTGAATTGACGGAGGTTCGCAAAAGCTACAACATAGGCCTGCCCAGTGAGGCCGAGATTTTGCATGGGCTGAATTTGCGGGTGAATCATGGCGAATTTGTCGCGCTGATGGGTCCGTCGGGTTCTGGCAAAAGCACCCTGCTGAACATCATCGGGCTGCTCGAACACATGAGCGCTGGCAGCTACCGCCTGCAGGGGCAGGAAATCAACGGCTTAAAGGATGCCGAGCTGACGCTGCGGCGGCGGAGCAGCATCGGTTTTGTGTTTCAGTTTCACCACCTGCTGCCCGCTTTTAGCGCGCTTGAAAATGTAACCATGCCCGCGCTGATGCGTGAAGGCCGGGTCAGCGACAAACAACTGGCCCACGCCCGTGAGTTGCTGGCAGCAGTCGGCCTGGCCAACGCCATGGACAAGCGGCCCGCCGAGCTGTCGGGCGGCATGCAGCAGCGCGTAGCCATTGCACGTGCGCTGGTGCAGGAGCCCGCCCTGGTTCTGGCTGACGAGCCTAC
>JBBRMH010000261.1:0-4025 GCA_038230935.1 Burkholderiales bacterium
CTTGACCCGTTTTAAAGTGCTTGCGCTGGCTGCATGTTTGCTGGCGTACAGCCACGCCAGCGTGTACGCCCAACTGTCGCCCGGACTGTCTGGTGCCCTGCCCTCCCTGGGCGACAACTCTGAACTCTCTGCTGCAGCCGAGCGCCGCATTGGCGACCGCATTGCCGCCAGTATTTACCGCGACCCGGACTATGTGGATGACCCGGTGCTGGTCGATTATTTGCAAAGCATCTGGCAGCCGCTGCTGGCGGCAGCGCGTGCGCGTGGCGAGCTGAACGCCGAGCTGCAGGAGCGGTTTGCGTGGGAAGTGTTCTTGATTCGTGACCGCACTGTCAATGCGTTTGCCTTGCCGGGGGGCTATTTTGGGGTGCATCTGGGCCTGATCAGCACCGTCAGCAACCGCAACGAGCTGGCGGCGGTGCTGGGCCACGAGATGAGCCATGTGACGCAGCGGCATATCTCGCGGCTGTTGACCAAGCAATCGCAACAGGCACCCTGGCTGATTGGGGCCATGATTTTAGGCGCGCTGGCGGCCAGCAAGAACCCGCAGGCGGCCAGCGCGGCGATTGTGGGTGGGCAAGCCGTTGCAGCGCAAAGCCAGCTCAATTTTTCACGCGATATGGAGCGTGAGGCTGACCGGGTCGGGTTTGGCGTGGTGGTGGATGCGGGCTTTCAGGCCAAAGGCGTGGTCAGCATGTTTGAAAAGCTCCAGCAAGCGTCCCGTTTGAGCGACAACGGCTCTTATCCGTACCTGCGTTCCCATCCGCTCAGTACCCAGCGCATTGGTGAGGCGCAGGCCCGCCTGCAGCTGGTGCCCGCTGGTGCGCCTGGCGTCAGCAGCATGGGCAATGGTGATGCTGCCCAGGCGCTTTTTCTGCATGCCATGATGGCAGCAAGAGCCCGCGTGCTGACCGACTCTGGGGTCGATCTGCTTCGTCCGCTGGTCGCCGAGGCGCAGCAGTTCGCAAACACGGCCCGGTCCGCCGTTTCGGTCATGTCTATCGACAAAACGTCGGTGGATGTGCGTGGTGCTGGAGCCCTTTACGCGGGTGCCCTGGCCGCCGCCAGATTGCGTGACTTTGGGCTGGCGCAAAGCCTGACCGGCAAACTGCAATTACTGGCCGCAAGCACGCCTGCAAACGCTGGCGACCCTGGCATCCGCCAGACCATTGAGCTGCTGTCGCTGGAGGTGGACCTGCTCGCGGGCAAGGTGCCTGCTACAGCGGCTGCGATTGATTTGAGTCAAGTGGTCTTGCGTGCAGACCTTTTGACCAGGGCGCGCGCGGTACTGGCAGCGGGCCGGGCCAGCGAGGTTTCTGACCGGTTATCCACCTGGGTCGCGCTGCACCCCAAAGATGCGGCGGCGTGGCAGCTGCTGGCGGTGGCTTACGGGCGGGAGAACCAGAATGTGCGTGCCATTCGCGCTGATGCCGAGGCGCGTGTGTCCGAGCTGGACTACACCGGCGCGTTGGACCGGCTCAGGGCTGCGCAGACCATGATGCGAAGCCAGCCTGGCAGCGCTGATTTTGTCGATGGCTCCATCATTGACACCCGCGCCCGGCAGGTGGAACTACTGGTTAAAGAACAAGCGCTCCAGGACAAAATCGATCGCTAGCTGCAGTGCCGAGTAAATCAGTGAGCCAATCAGTGCGGCGCCAAAACCCGTCACATTCAAACCACTGACCAGCCCGGCAGCAGCCCAGAACATCAGTGCATTGACCACAAACAAAAACAGGCCCAGCGTGACCAGTGTGACAGGCAGGGTCAGCAACACCAGCACTGGACGCACCACCATATTGAGTGCACCCAGCACAGCCGCTGCAATCAATGCGCCTGTGAAGCTGGTCACCACCACGCCCTGATAGAGGTAAGCCACCGCCAGCAGCGCAGCAGCGCTGCAAAGCCATTTGAGAATCAGTTTCATGGGCGTGAGAATACCACCGGCGTTGTCCAGACCACGCCGCACGAGGCCTGTGTCAAAGCGTCCTGATCAGTCTGTCGCCACCAGGACCCCGGCACCCAGCAGCGCCGCCGCATAGCCGATGACGGACTGGCTTTCCTTGACCTGCGATGTGCTGACAGGCTGCATGTCATGGCCAAACTTGGGCCGGCGTGCGTCAAGCACCCGCGCGCCGCCGTACTGGGCGCACAGGGTTTGCGTCTGCAAGGGCAGAGCGCTTTCAGCCAGCAGGGTCACCACGCTGTCAGCGCCTTGCTGCAACAGGGGTGTCAGCTGGGCAAAGACCTTGTCTGCCCACTTGCCGCGCCAGCTTTCACGAGCGCTGTGAGTGACCCATTTGCTGACACGGTGCGTCACACGCGGCGCGCAGCCCACCAAAATCCAGCAGACCGGGCCATCGGCGCTGTCAACGGCCCGCATGGGCTGCAGCATTTGCAGCGCGTAGGTGGCGTCATCGACATAGACAATGATATTGTTCATAAAGTGCTCCTTGGGTTGGTTTGGGTTTCTTTGACTGATCGCTTTGCGGAAAATTTTTCTTAACGTGTAGCCAGCTCACTGGCGTTTGCAGCGTTGCGGGTTTTGGCACGTCGGGTGGCACACCAGCCGGCACCCAGCACACCGGCCACAGCCAATGCATAGGTGGCCCATTTCGCTGCTGTGTGCAGCGTCTGCATATCGGGCAACGCGGCGGGGCCGCCATAAATGCCAGCCAGCAGTTGTTCGCTCACAATCATCTTGGCTGCAGTAAAGGCCAATACCGCCGCCCCAATGTTGATGATGGATGGAAAGCGCTCCACCAGTTTCAACACCATGGTGCTGCCAAACACCACAATCGGCACGCTGATCAGCAGGCCAATGATGACCAGGTCAAACGCGCCATGCGCCGCGCCCGCCACACCCAGCACGTTGTCAATGCCCATCAGGGCGTCGGCAATCACAATGGTTTTCATGGCACCCCAAAAGGTGCTGGCGACCGGCCCCTGGTGGTCTTTGTCGCCTGTGTCTGCCAGCAGGTTGTAGGCAATCCAGAGCAGACCCAGGCCGCCGACCAGCATCAAACCGGGGATTTTGAGCAGCCACACCACACCCACGGTCATGACCGAGCGCACCAGGATGGCACCGACGGTTCCCCAGGCAATGGCTTTTTTCTGCAAATGCGGCGGCAGACTGCGGGCGGCCAGGGCAATCACAATGGCGTTGTCGCCGGCAAGTACCAGATCAATCAGGATGATCGCCAGAAGGGCGGACCACCACGGCGCGGACATAAATTCCATTTTCAAACTCCAGAACAAATTTCAACAGCGAAATCCGGCACGCGGATTTCCGGACGCATTGAAACTGAACAGGAGAGAAGTGGGGAGGTTAGGCAGCAAAAGCTTGCTGAAAAAGCTTGATGCTTGTGCCACGAACGCCTCGACTCAAACCTGTTCAGGTTTCAATCGAAGGTCTGGCTCGACATGCTGCAATGCTGCATGCCCAGCAAGCCGGATGTTTGGGGAGCCGTTTGCGGCTCCCTGGGCATCGTATTGACGACTTGCTGATACGATTTTGTTGCAGCATCCAGTGAACAGCTGCTGCAACAAAACGAGGGAGTTACTCCCCTTCGGAATATGTATTGGACAACAAAAACTGGTTTTTAGCAAATTTGAGGGGCGTAACAAGCCGGGTACAGCGCATTTTTGCAACTGCCTGATAATCCGACTCCCACGCTGAACGCGTCAACTTCGCTCCGAATGCATATTTAATGGCCGGCATCCACATCACCGATATCGAAGCCGCCATCAACTACTGGCGGGGCATTAGCCCCTCGCCCGACGGCATCACGCTGGCCCCCGAATTGCGCGCCCTGGCAGAGGTCTATGCGCTGCTGGTTTTCTACCATGAGGAAGAAGCTGACGATAAAAGCTTGCCCGTTGAAGCCATGGTAGCCTGGCAAACCTGGTATGACACCACAGCGGACACGCCGTGTATTGCGATCTGCTCGACCAGTCAGGGCGACGCGATGTGCAAGGGCTGTGGCCGCACGTTTGAAGAGGTGCAGCACTGGCTGTCGATGACGCCC
>JBBRMH010000262.1:0-4018 GCA_038230935.1 Burkholderiales bacterium
AGTGGCCCCATGGCACTGCTGAAAAAACTGCGCGGCAACAAGGAAAAAGCAGCCACAGGTGGCGCAGCCCAAATGAAAATGTTGCGCCGCATTCCCCAGATGCTGCGCTTTATTCCCGGCACCGCACAAGACGTGCGCGCCTATTTCATGACCCTGCAATACTGGCTGGGTGGCTCCGACGAGAACATGTTCAACCTGGTCCGCCATGTGATTGACCGGGGCGCTGATGGTCCACGCAAAGGCTTGCGCGGACTGGTAAAGGTACCGCCTCCGGTTGAATACCCGGAACTTGGCCTGTACCACCCACGCATGACAGGCCGCCTCACGACAGAGTTGTCTGCACTGCCTTTGCCACCCGGCCAGCAGGTCAAAGGCACTGTCGGATTGCTGGTCTTGCGGTCTTACTTGCTGTCGAACAACGCAGGGCACTACGACGGCGTGATTGCGGCACTGGAATCCCGCGGCATGCGCGTCATTCCGGCATTTGCAGCCGGTCTGGATTCACGGCCTGCGATTGACGCATTTTTCTTCAAGGACGGCCATGTAGCAGTCGATGCCGTGGTGTCATTGACTGGCTTTTCCCTGGTCGGCGGCCCGGCTTACAACGATGCCAAAGCCGCTGAAGAAGTGCTGGCGCGGCTTGACGTGCCGTATATTGCAGCGCACCCGGCGGAGTTTCAGACACTGGAACAGTGGGGTGGCTCAGACCGTGGCTTGCTGCCCGTGGAAAGCACCATCATGGTGGCCATACCCGAGCTCGATGGCGGCACCAGCCCGATACTGTTTGGTGGCCGTCCCGGCACTGCCGGCGTGACCTGCACGGGCTGTCACCATGCCTGCACCTTCAAAGCGACTGACACTGCCCAGGATATGCATTCCTGCCCAGAGCGCGCTCTGATGCTGGCGGCCAGAGTCAGCAAACTGGTCGCACTCAGGCGCACTGAATGCTCGTTGCGCAAGGTGGCCATTGTCATCTTCAATTTCCCGCCGAATGCGGGCAACATTGGCAGTGCGGCTTATCTGTCGGTTTTTGAATCGATGTTTCACACACTGACTGCCATGAAAGCACAAGGCTATTCGGTCGATGTGCCAGAAAGTATCGATACGCTGCGTGACAGTATCTTGATGGGTAATGCAGCGCAGTACGGCGCTGATGCCAATGTACACACGCTCATCAGCGCGGACGAGCACGTCAAACGCGAACGCTGGCTCAAGGAAATCGAAGCCCAATGGGGCCCCGCGCCTGGCAAGCAACTGAGCAACGGTAGCGCCATCATGGTGCTGGGCAAACAGTTTGGCAATGTCATGGTTGCCGTGCAGCCATCGTTCGGTTACGAAGGCGACCCGATGCGCCTGCTGTTTGAAAAAGGCCTGTCGCCCACCCACGCATTTTCTGCTTTCTACCGTTACCTGCGAGAAGACTTCAAAGCCAACGCGGTGCTGCATTTTGGCACCCACGGCGCACTGGAGTTCATGCCTGGCAAACAAAGCGGCATGTCCGGTAATTGCTGGCCTGACCGCCTGATTGATGACCTGCCCAACATCTACCTGTACGCCTCAAACAATCCCTCCGAGGGTGCGATTGCCAAACGCCGGTCAGGCGCAACGCTGATCAGTTACCTGACGCCACCGATTGCACAGGCTGGTTTGTACAAAGGTCTCAATGACCTGAAAGCCTCGATTGAACGCTGGCGCACCATGGAGCCACAGGCAGCGGACCGCAGCGAATTTGCGGCGCTGCTGCAATCCCAGGCGGCAGAGCTCAATCTTGCTGATGCAGCACCCTTGTGGGGCACCGCGCCCGGGGGTGATGCCGATAGCCGTGTTGCACTGCTCGCAGAGCAAATGCTGGAGCTGGAATACACCCTGATCCCGCACGGTCTGCATGTAGCCGGTCGTGCGCCCAGTGCCTTGGAGCGCGTCGATATGCTGCTGGCCATGGCCGATGCATCGCATGGGCAACAATTGCCCCGCGCCGCAGTTGAATCACTGGTGGCTGGCCACACGGTTGAACAGGCACTCAAGGCAGGTGCCATGGGTCATGACGATACGTCCAGAGCCATATTGGCTGAGCTGCGTGATGCCAACGCCATGCTGGCAATAGATACAGAAGTTGGTGCCATGCTGCGCGCCCTGGATGGTCGCTACATTCGCCCGGCACCCGGCGGCGATATTTTGCGGACACCTGCGGTTCTGCCAACCGGGCGCAACATGCACGGCTTTGACCCTTTCCGCATACCCAGCAGTTTTGCGGTCAGAGATGGTGCCAAGCAGGCCCAGCTGCTGCTTGATCGCCACATGGCGGACGGCAATGCCTTGCCTGAATCCATCGCCATGGTTCTATGGGGCAGCGACAACCTTAAAAATGAAGGTGCCCCGATCGCCCAGGCTCTGGCACTGATGGGAACCCTGCCGCGCTTTGACAGCTATGGCCGACTCGCTGGTGCGACCTTGATACCGCTGGCTGAATTGGGCAGACCCCGCATAGATGTCGTGATCACTTTGTCCGGTATCTTCCGCGACCTGATGCCGCTGCAGATCAAATTACTGGCCGAGGCCGCCTTTCTGGCAGCGTCAGCTGACGAGCCGCTGGAGATGAACTGGATTCGCAAGCATGCACTGGCTTACCAGCAAGAGCATGGTTGCACGCTGGAGATTGCCTCCCTGCGGGTTTATGGCAATGCAGAAGGTGCGTATGGCTCCAACGTCAATAACCTGGTTGAAAGCAGCCGCTGGACCGATGAGGGTGAACTGGCTGAAACCTACACCCGCCGCAAAGGCTTTGCCTATGGCCGTACGGGCCGTGCAGTACAACAAACAGCCCTGCTGAAAAGCGCACTGGCCGATGTGCAGTTGACCTATCAAAACCTCGATTCCGTTGAACTCGGTGTCACGACTGTGGACAACTACTTCGACACGCTTGGCGGCATCACGCAGGCTGTCAAAGTAGCCAAAGGTGGCCAGACCCCACCGGTGTACATCGGCGACCAGACCAAGGGCGATGGTGCAGTGCGCTCACTGCGTGAACAGGTTTCACTGGAAACCCGCACCCGCATGCTCAACCCGAAATGGTACGAAGGCATGCTGGAACATGGCTACGAAGGCGTGCGGCAAATCGAGGTGCATGTCACCAACACCATGGGCTGGTCTGCCACCACGGGGCAAGTACAGCCCTGGGTTTACAAAGAGCTGTCAGAAACCTTTTTGCTCGACCCGGTCATGCGCGAACGCCTGGCCCGACTCAACCCTACCGCGTCCATGCGCGTGGCAAATCGTCTGATTGAAGCATCCGATCGAAATTATTGGCAACCCGATGCCGAAACACTTGAAGCATTACGCCGCGCAAGTGAAGAGCTGGAAGACCGGCTAGAAGGCGTATTTTCTGAATCCCATGAAGGAGCTCCCGCATGAGCACAACTACCGTACCGTTTCCCAGCATTAAAAGCCGAGGTGAGCGCACCAAGCTTCAACTCGATGGCGAGGGAAGCCTGCAAGTCCAACTGGACCCAAACCTCAAAATTGGCAATGCCAAGGTTTTCGCCATTTATGGCAAGGGCGGAATTGGCAAAAGCACGACCTCGTCCAATCTGTCAGCTGCATTTTCAAAACTGGGCAAGCGTGTCTTGCAGATCGGCTGTGACCCCAAGCACGACTCGACCTTTACCCTGACCAAAAAAATGCTGCCGACCGTCATCGACGTTCTGGAGTCGGTCGATTTCCATGCTGAAGAGTTGCGTGTTGAAGACTTTGTGTTCCCGGGTTACAACGGCGTGATGTGCGTGGAAGCCGGTGGCCCACCTGCGGGCACTGGCTGCGGTGGTTATGTGGTCGGGCAAACCGTCAAACTTCTGAAAGAGCACCATCTGCTTGAAGACACTGACGTGGTGATATTTGACGTGCTGGGTGACGTGGTGTGCGGCGGCTTTGCCGCACCGCTGCAACATGCAGACCGGGCACTGATCGTTACCGCCAACGACTTCGACTCCATTTTTGCCATGAACCGCATCGTGCAGGCCAT
>JBBRMH010000263.1:0-3905 GCA_038230935.1 Burkholderiales bacterium
AAATCTGAGAGCAGCGGTAGCAATTTGGGGTCGGATCCAAGCCCGCAGGGCGCAGGCTCAGACCCCAATTTGCGGGCTACCGGAGCGAGCGCTGTATCTGGCGCGGATCAGCCCACATCCAAATTGAGAGCCATAGAAGCAAGCTGGCCGCCATCAAGCATCGTCATTGGCAACCCGCCCTTTCTAGGCGGCAGCAAAAAACGCCGTGAACTCTGTGATGCCTATTTCGAAGCTCTCGACACCGTTTTCGCAGGCCGCGTACCCGGCGGCGCTGACCTGGTTTGCTATTGGTTTGACAAGGCCAGGCTAGCCATTGAAACCAAAGGCCTGGGCGCTGCGGGCCTGGTTGCCACGCAAGCTATTCGCAGCGGTTCTAACCGCGTGGTGCTCGATGCCATTAGAAGCAACACCCGCATCTTCGACGCATGGAGTGACGAGCCTTGGGTTAACAACGGTGCGGCGGTGCGGGTGTCGCTGGTTAGCTTTGGCTGGGGCGAATGCTGCTTTTTGAACGGTGAACGCGTGGAACACATCACGGCGGAGCTGGGCGACTCGGTTGCACACGATATGTCGCTGGCCAAACCGTTGCTTGAGAACGCTGGTATCAGTTTTGAAGGCACCAAAAAATACGGTGACTTTGATATCCCAGGCGAGTTGGCACGCACGTGGTTGCGCCAACCCAACCCGCATCGCAAGCCAAATTCAGATGTCGTCAAGCCTTGGCGCAATGGGCAAGATGTCACGCGGCGACCCAGCGATACATGGGTAATTGATTTCGGCACTCACATGCCGCAAACCGATGCTTCCTTGTACGAAGCGCCTTTTTCTCATGTAGTGCGAAGCGTCAAACCTGAGCGAATGAAGGTACGCCGTGAGCGCACGAAACGCTTATGGTGGATACATGAAGAAGCGCGTGTTGCACTGCGTGAAAGCCTCACAGGTTTGCCACGCTTTATCGCCACCCCCCGAGTAGCGAAGCACCGCTTTTTTGTCTTTCTTGACGCCTGCGTCCTGCCAGACACGCGGCTCAATGTCATTGCCCGCGCTGACGACCTCACCTTCGGCATCCTGTCCAGTCGCCTGCATGAAGCCTGGGCACTGGCCAACGCCTCCATGCACGGTGTGGGCAACGACCCCACTTACAACGCCAAATCGTGTTTTGAAACATTTCCGTTTCCCAACTACCCGGATTTGCAATCCGATACAAAACCGCTAATCACCCGCGCCGCCAAACGCCTCAACGACCTGCGCGAAGCCTGGCTAAACCCACCCGAATGGACTGATCGCATCCCCGAAGTCATCCCCCTCGGCATGACCAGCAGCCCTTACCCAGACCGCATCCTGCCAAAGCCCGGCCACGAGAAAGACCTGGCCGAGCGCACGCTAACCAAGCTCTACAACGCTCGCCCCGCATGGCTGGACGCTGCGCACAAAGCGCTAGACGAAGCGGTAGCCGTCGCCTACGGCTGGGCGGACTACACAGCCGATATGCCCGATGAAGAAATTTTGACGCGGCTGCTGGCGTTGAACTTGGCGCGAGCAGTTGAATGTAAGACAATTGACACTAAAAAGTAGTATCATTTATAATGCATCGCAAGCATCAAAAAACACTAGAACTTGTCTTTTCCCGCCCCGTATCAGGCGGCATCAAGTGGCGCGATATTGAAGCCTTGCTGGTGGCGTTGGGTGCTGATGTTACTGAGCGTGAGGGCTCGCGGGTAGGTGTCAAATTGTTTGATGATCGACGGGTTTTCCACCGCCCGCATCCCTCTCCGGATACCGACAAGGCAGCGGTTGAAAATATACGTAAATGGTTTGAGGCGAACGGAGTAACCCCATGAAAAACGTGATGGAAATTGATGGCTACAAAGCCTTGATAGCGTTCGACCCTGACACCAACCAGTTTCGGGGCGAGTTTGTTGATCTGAATGGAGGCGCTGATTTTTACGGGTTGGATGTCAAATCTCTTAAGCGCGAAGGCAAAATCTCGCTCAAAGTTTTTCTTGATATGTGCCGCGAAGACGGCGTTGAACCGCGTAAAAGCTATTCAGGCAAGCTGATGGTGCGCTTGCCAGTTGTACTGCACGAACGTGCCGCGGTGTCTGCTGCATCGCAAGGCAAAAGCCTGAATGCATGGTTGGCCGATGTCGTGGAGCAAGCGGCGCATGTTTAAGGCTTTGCCGATCAAAAAGCCGATATGCCACCAAAAGAAATTTTGAAACAACTGCCCAAACCTTCAAGGCAAGACCAGCACCACTGCCTGCCCGTCTGTAGTGAACGGGTCGCCTGCGGCGTTTGTGCCGTGCGTGGCTGGTGACACGGCCACGCTGGCCACCCGGCTGGCACCGGCGGCGGTGAGGTCGGCAACGATGACGGCTCGTTCATCGTCGATGGCCGTGTCAATGCGATGGGTCGGTATGTGCTGGCGCGAGATTTCAATGCCGATGTCGAAACTTGCGGTCGCTACCCAGAGCGGGCGGCAACCGGGCAGCAGGCAGTAGGCGGTCTTCCACAGCCGGGTATGGTGGCGGCGGCGGATGCTGGGGGCACCGGCGTCGGGTTTTTCAAAGGTGAGGTTTTGCGGCCTGTCGGCATAGAAGGCGGGGGTTGCCGGCCCTGTCGGGTCAGGCTGGTTCCGGATGGCAGCGATGGCTTCCTTCAGCACGCGCACCGGTGTCGGCCGGTCGGCCAGCATCCAGCCGGCGCGCCTGAATGCGGTGACCATGTCTTCTTCGCTTCCTGCCAGCACCAGCGAGACTGGCTCCATCTGCCCCCCTATCAGGTCTTCGCTCCAGCGCGGCAGGGCTGACGGCAGCGCCGTTTGCAGCGACTGCAATGTGACCGGATGCGCTGCTGGGTAAGCGCGCGGCGAACACACATTGACGCGGCGGGGCCGCGCTGCCATAGACGTGCCGTTGTTACGGGTGAAGCGGCTGCCAGCGATGCGGCAGCAGCTCGTCGATCTGGCTGTTCTTCTGGGTTGGCAAGCGCGCCAGAACATCTTTCAGATATGCGTACGGATCATGACCATTGAGCTTGGCACTCTGGATCAAGCTCATCACGGCAGCTGCACGCTGCCCGGCCCGCAGTGAGCCCGCAAATAACCAATTGTTTCTGCCAATGGCAATCGGGCGAATCTGGTTCTCGATCCAATTGTTATCAATCGGCAATTGCCCATCATCCAGAAACCGGGTCAGTGCAGTCCAACGCTTCAAGCTGTAATCCAGCGCCCTGGCGATAGCCGAGCCGTCGGTGACCTTGTGGCGCTGTAGCATCATCCACTGGTGAAATGCATCAGCCAGTGGTTTGGATTGGGTTTGGCGGATATGCCTGCGCTCATCCGCATTCAGATCTTTAACCTCCCGCTCCACGTCATAGAGTTGGCCGATGTAGTCCAGGGCCTGCTCGGCAATCTGGCTCTTGTTACTGACATGCAGGTCAAAGAATTTGCGCCGCGCATGCGCCAAGCAGCCAGCCTCGGTGATGCCATTGGCAAACCCAGCCTTGTAGCCACCAAAGTCATCACAAACCAGTGACCCCTTCCATTCGCCCAGGAAGGTTCGACAATTCTCACCGGCCCGGGTCTCGCAGAAATCGTAGACCACGGCTTTCAAATCTTCAAACGCTCCCGGCGCATAGGCCCAAAGGTACGCCCGGTGCGTCTTCTTGTTGCCCGGCTTGAGCATGGCTACCGGCGTCTCGTCAGCATGCAGCACCGCGTGGCTCAACATTGTCTCTTTCAAAGCGTCCACCAGCGGCTGCAACTGCACACCACATGCGCCGACCCATGCGCCAAGCGTGGAGCGGGGTATGGCATAGCCAGAACGAGCAAAGATGGTTTCCTGCCGATACAGCGGCAGGTGATCCGAATACTTGGCCACCAGCACCTGAGCCAGCAAGCCTGA
>JBBRMH010000264.1:0-3815 GCA_038230935.1 Burkholderiales bacterium
CCTGGACCACAACGGCCGCATCAGCCATGTGCAATTTGCCTGGCGCAGCGAGCGCAAACAACTCCACTTGTTCGCGTCCGCTGATGGCCGCAGTTTTCTGATCCAGGCGCGTCGGCTGGCGGCTTACTTGCAGGCTGGTTTGCTGGTACCCGCAGAAGATGAGTTGCTGACAGTGCGGGCTACCCGTGGGGCACTGGCCAAACTGGACGCCAACCCGGAACGGCTGCTGGGCTGAAGATGGCCCCCACGCTCGTTCGCTGCGCGTAACTCTCTGCCCCCCGAGGGGGCCGTTGCGCCTGCGGTCTGGCAAAGCCAGTCCCGCGGCCCTGGCTGGTGTACAGAACCCCACGCTCGTTCGCTGCGCGTAACTCTCTGCCCCCCGAGGGGGCCGCTGCGCCTGCGGTCTGGCAAAGCCAGTCCCGCGGCCCTGGCTGGTGTACAGAGCCCCCACGCCCGTTCGCTGCGCCTGCAGTCTGGCAAGGCCAGTCCCGTAGCCCCTGCTTGGAAATACAGATGTTTAGTGCGCGATCCTGAATTCTGTGTCATCGCACAGCTCGTCCAGAATCAGTGCGTCCGGCTCTTCGCCGAAGCTCCAGTACACCATCAGCACGATAATTTTGAGATCGTCCAGTGCTATGGGGTTTCCAGGTGCGGCCATGGCGCGGTCAATGGTGATTTCACGCATGTGCGGTGGCAGTACGCCCGCCGATTCCAGAAAGCTGACAAAGCCCAGAGCATCGGCACCCATGTGCACCTGCTCGCTGATGGAGTACACCCGCAGGCTGTTGGGCGACTGGGTTTGCAGCGCTGGTGCATCGTCCGTCATAGCCGTGACGTCAGCGCCTGCAGGCAGATAAATTTGCGTGCTCTGCGCCGCAATGTTCAGGCCGTTCAGCCACACCAGCGCATCGTGAATTTCTTCGGACTCAAAACCCGCTGCCGTGAGCTTGCGGCTCAGCTGATGAAGCTCGGGGCAGGCATCGCCTTGCCAGTAATTTTCGTAAACGTACACGAGCACTTCAAACATGCGTCCAATATAACGCAGTTGGTTGTTTTGGTTAATCAGCCGTTCAATGAAGCGGCACAGGTGGCTGCTTCAGCTGACCGCCATGCGCTGAAAAAGTCCGCCGGGCAGTCTGGCGACATGGCCTTCGAGTTCCAGCTCCAGCAACTGGCCCTGCAGCTGGGCAGTGGCTATACCGGTACGCGCCTGCAGGGTGTCCAGGCTGCTCACATCAAAACCCAATGCCAACAGCAGTGCATGATGGGCTGGGCTTTCATGGGTCTGCTCCAGCGCATCGTCAGATGGTGCGTACGGTGGCGCGGTATATCCCGCCCTTTGGCAGGGCACAATCCTGAGCTCTTCAAACACATCCTGCGCCGTCTCCACCAGTTTGGCACCTTGCTTGATCAGCGCATGACAGCCCCGCGATTGCGGTGAGTGAATCGAGCCAGGAATCGCAAAGACGTCCTTGCCTTGCTCAGCGGCCAGACGCGCGGTGATCAGCGAGCCAGATTTAAGCGCAGCTTCTACCACCAGCACACCCTGCGACAGGCCGGAAATAATGCGGTTACGTCTGGGAAAGTTTGACATCAACGGCGGTGTTCCCAGCGGGAATTCACTGATGATGATGCCCTGCTGTGCAATGCGGTGGGCCAGCGCCAGATGCTTTTTGGGATACACCCGGTCCAGCCCGGTGCCGACTACGGCAATGGTCGCGCAGCCGTCTGGCGAATGGCTTGCCAGCAGCGCGCCATCATGCGCTGCACCGTCAATGCCCAGCGCCAATCCTGACACCACACACAGACCTGCATCACCAAAGGCCCTGGCGAATTGACGCGCGTTGGCTTCACCTTGTGGCGTCGGATTGCGGCTGCCCACGATAGCCATGTTGATTGCTACATTTTTAATAGCGCGAGGCGCATGTTTTACGTGGGCTCCAAGCATATAGAGCATCAAAGGGGGGTCTTCGATGTCGAGCAGGCTGGCCGGGTAGCCGGCATCCCCCAGTGTCACCAGGTGGCGGTCGTCTCCTGCAGCCAGCCAGTCCAGGGTGGTTTGCAGCTGGCTGGCCAAGGCGGGGGGTTCCTGACCCATCGCGCGGCTGAGTTTTTCAGAGCCCAGCTGGCGCAGCACTTCGGCGCTTTGCTCGAAAATGGCGTGTGCAGAACCAAAGGCAGCCAGCAGTTTTCGGGCGGTTTCATTGCCAATGCCCGGCGTGAGCGTCAGGCGCAACCACGCGTTAAGTTCTGTACGCTCCACGGTCAGGCGGCTGGCAAAAAGAATTTGACGCGTGACATCAGGAATTAATTGGGGTTGGCGAAACGGTCGCCCACTTTCACGCCGTCCGTGACTTGCAGCACCAGGGCGTAAGACAGGGAGTCAAAGGTGCGAAACACCATTAACAGGCCATTGCGCTCATTGGGCAGTTTGATGTCGGGTCTGGCTTCGTCCGTGCTGTCTTTCAGGCGCTGGCCGTCTTTGCGGATGGCCATGACGTGGCCACGTTCCAGCCCGTCCCGGCTACCCCGGTTCACCACAACCACCTGGTTTTCTGCGGCATAGGTCACTGCACTGCCGTAGACAGAGACAATTTGGCCTTCAATACGCGTGGTGGGCGCACGCGGAATGTAGCTCAGCAATTCACGAGGCGGTTCAGGCAGCAGGCGGTCGCCGACCCGCATTTCTTCTTTGGCTGACACGATGTCAATGGTGGCAGGCACGATCTGATTGAGTGGTTTGCCATCCTTGTCGGTGATCTGCGTCACGCTTTCGCTGCGGATCAGCTCAGCTTTGCCCAGATATTGCGCCTCATAGCCCAAAATCGCCTGCGTGGTGGGGTCTTTGAGCGGTGTGGCATTGCGAAATACGCGGTAGTCCAGCGGCTGGTCTTTGGCATCGCTCAGGGCTTTTCCGCCCGTTGCCGATTCACCACGGGCATAAGCCCGGTCCCCCCGGCTAAGCAGCACGCGGCCTTCCTGGGTGGCCACGATTCGCGGCGCATTGGCAAATGTGGGGGCATCAACAATCAGGGGTTCCGCCAGAAAGGGCTCAATCAGGTTGGGTGCCAGCGTCGGAATAGAGCTGTCCGCCAGGGACTCATAGCGCGTGCGTGGAGACACCCGCACTGTCTGCGGTGGCCCGTCATTGCCACCTGCACTGGCTGCCCGCGTGCGCAGCAAGGCACGGCCCCCAGACTTTTCGAGGAACAGCTGCTGGCCGGGATAAATGCGGTGTGGGTTACGGATGTCCTGCAGATTCATGCCCCACAGCTCCGGCCAGCGCCACGGGCCTTTGAGAAACAGCCCTGAAATAGACCACAGCGTGTCACCGCGTTTGACGCTGTAACTGTCAGGGGCATTGGCTGTCAGCTCGCCCACCGGGATACCATTTTGGGCCACTTCGCTGGCGGTGGCTTTCTGGTCTGCTGTAATGGGGAAGTTCTGCGCCTGCACGCCCAAGGGCAGTGTTGTCACCCCAAAAAGCGTCAGTGCTATTGAAATACGGCTGAAACGACCAGAAATAAGTTGCATCTTGAAGGCCTGTGGGCTTGTTGGACTGGCGTGTACGGCGTGGCATGCATGGGGAACTGATGCCATTCATATCTTGATAAATTACAAACGATTTTGTACCCAAGCCCTTGATTAAGCAACGAATAAGCGATTTGTCGTACCCCTGCGTGCTTAAAAATCAAGAAAATTAGCGAAAATAGCGACACCCGATCAGCTGCACCTATGACCCAACTTACTATTCTCCGTTACCCCGATCCACGTTTGCATACGGTAGCCAAGCCTGTGGCTGCAGTCGATGCCCG
>JBBRMH010000265.1:0-3743 GCA_038230935.1 Burkholderiales bacterium
TAATGCCGTCAAGGCCATGTCGGGCGGGAAGTTCGAAATTTCGGTTCACGCCGGTGGCGAGTTGATGCCTCCGTTTGGCGTGGTCGATGGCGTGCAGAACGGCACGGTTGAAATGTGCCATACCGTGCCTTATTACTTCTACGGCAAAAATCCGGCGTTTGCGCTCGGATCTGCGATTCCGTTTGGTCTGAATGCACGCGGCATGAACGCCTGGATGAAGCACGGCAATGGCCGCAAACTCATGAACGAGCTGTACGCCAAGTACAACATGGTCAGCTTTAACGGCGGCAACACCGGCACCCAGATGGGCGGCTGGTTCCGTAAAGAGATCAAGAGCGTTGCAGACTTCAAGGGTCTGAAAATGCGCCTCGGCGGCGGCCTGGTGGGGGAGGTTATGTCCAAACTGGGCGCAGTGCCGCAAAGCATTCCTGGTGGCGAGATTTATCAGGCACTTGAGAAGGGCACGATTGATGCCGCTGAGTGGGTAGGCCCTTATGACGACCAGAAGCTCGGCTTTAACAAGGTCGCACCGTTTTACTACTACCCTGGCTGGTGGGAGGGCGGCCCCGAGGTTGACTTCTTCATCAACCAGAAAGCCATGGATGCCTTGTCACCCGAGAACAAAGCCATCGTGAGCGCCGCTGCTGACGTTGCTGCCGGCGACATGCTCGCCAAGTATGACGCACTTAACCCAACTGCTCTCAAGCAACTGGTGGCCGCCAAGACCAAGGTGTTGCCTTTCTCGCAGCAAGTGCTCGAAGCGTCTTTCAAGGCCTCGATGCAGGTGTTTGCCGAGAACGATGCACGCAGCCCAGAGTGGAAAAAAATCTACGCCGACATGCGTAGCTTCCAGCGTGATCAGGTGCTGTGGTTCCGCTTTGCCGAAAACCGCTTTGACAACTTCATGGCGACACAGAAGCTCTAACTTTCTACAGACGATAAAAAGCCCGCTTGCAAGCGGGCTTTTTTGTGGGCGACAGGTTTTGGAATCTGCCGTCTTGTGGTCACTTCTTCGCTTTGTCCAGGGAATCCTGCATCGCCTTCATCGGGTCGTCGTCAGTCGCAGCGGGTACTGCAGGTGCAGCGGTTCCGGTGTCGGTTGATGGTGCAGACGACTGTATGGTTGGATCAAGCTGTGGTTGGGCTGCTGGCATGCTGCTTTCCATCTCCAGGCGCACCTTGTCGAGGTCATAAACCACTTTCTTGTCTAGCCCGCTGGACACAATGCCGGGGAACGCAATGATGAGGCCAACCATGATGATCTGGATCAGCACAAACGGCACGGCGCCCCAATAAATCTGCATGGTGGTGACAGGCTCTATCATTTTCTTGGTGATCTTGTCTGCATAGGCCTTGATGGGCGCTACGCTGCGCAGGTAAAACAGGGCAAAACCAAACGGTGGATGCATGAATGATGTCTGCATGTTGACCGCCAGCAGCACACCAAACCAGATCAGGTCAATACCCAGCTTTTCAGCGACGGGTGCCAGCAGCGGCACCACAATGAACGAGAGCTCAAAGAAGTCCAGAAAGAACGCCAGCAGGAAGACCATGATGTTGACCACGATCAAAAAGCCGGTTTGACCACCTGGCAAACCGGTCAGCAGGTGTTCCACCCACTTGCCGCCATCAACGCCCTGGAACACCAGGCTGAAGATGGTCGAACCAATCAGGATGAAGACCACAAAGCACGACAGCTTGGTGGTGGTGTTCAGGGCCTGCTTGAGGAGTAGCAAGCTAAGGCGCCCACGCGCTATCGCCATGATGAACGCGCCCAGCGCGCCCATGGCCCCGCCTTCGGTTGGAGTTGCCACGCCGAGAAAAATCGTGCCCAGCACCAGAAAGATCAGTAACAGCGGCGGGATCAGCACAAATGTCACGCGCTCAGCCATGCGCGACAGCAGGCCAAGTCGGGTTATTTTGTTGATGACAGCAATCACAAAAGCCAGGCTGACACCCGCGCACATCGAAACCACGATGGTTTCATCAGTGGCCACCTGCGTGACCGCTTCGCCCTTGAACCATGTCAGAACCGCTGCATAGTGTTCGCCAAAATAAAAAGCGATGCTGGTGGAGATGATGGTCAATATCAGCAGCGACAGCAGGCCGCTCTTGCCAGAGTCTTCACGGATGGTGCGCGCCTCCGCAGGCAGTGCCGGTACCCACTGGGGCCTGAAGACCGCCAGCAACACGACATACAGCACGTACATGCCGGTCAGCATGAAGCCGGGGATAAACGCACCCTTGTACATCTCGCCAACGCTGCGGCCCATCTGGTCGGCCAAAATAATCAGCACCAGTGATGGCGGGATGATTTGCGCCAGAGTGCCCGATGCCGCAATCACGCCGGCCGCCACGCGCCTGTCGTAGCCGTAGCGCAGCATGATGGGCAGTGAGATCAGGCCCATTGAAATCACCGACGCAGCCACCACGCCAGTCGTTGCCGCGAGTAGCGCACCGACAAAAATAACCGCTAGCGCCAGACCGCCACGTACCGGGCCAAACAGCTGGCCAATGGTTTCCAGCAGGTCTTCTGCCATGCCGCTGCGTTCAAGTATCAGGCCCATCAGGGTGAAGAAAGGAATCGCCAGCAGCGTGTCGTTCTGCATGATGCCGAAAATGCGCAGTGGAAGCGCCTGCAGCAGCGCTTGTGGCAAGACGCCTAGCTCAACGCCCATAAAGCCGAAAAACAGACCGCAGGCACCGAGGCTGAAAGCCACCGGAAAACCCATCAGCAAAAAGACGAACAGCCCCAAAAACATGATGGGGGCGAGGTTTTGAATTAGAAATTCCATGATCCAGATTCCTGTCAGGCTGCGCCGTTTGCTGCGTTGGCCACAGCTTTGTTTTTAGCTTCTGCAAGCCTGACAATCGCCTCGGCGAGTTCTTCTTCTGCCGTCTTCTCGGCTTTCTTGGCGGTGGGGTCCTCTATCAGGCCCTTGAGAAACGCCACACGCTTGATGAGTTCTGACCAGCATTGCAGTAGCAGCAGCGCAAAGCCCAGCGGGATCATGGCGTACACCGGCCAGCGGATCAGGCCGCCAGCGTTGCTGGACATTTCGCCAGACACCAGGCCGCGCATGAAGAAAGGCGTGCCGTAGTACAAAAGGGCGACGCACACCGGTGTCAGGAAAAAGGTGAAGCCAACAATGTCAACCCACATCTGGCCACGCTTCGAAAGGCGGCTGGACAGCACGTCGATACGCACGTGCTCGTTTTGCAAAAGCGTGTAGCCCGCTGCAATCAGAAAAGAGGCGGCAAACAAATACCACTGCACTTCAAGGTAGGCGTTGGAGCTGACGTTGAAAACCTTGCGAACGATGGCGTTGACACCGCTGATGACGGTCGAGGCCAGGATCAGCCAGATGACATGTTTGCCAATCAGCGTGTTGAGCCAGTCCACGGCGTTTGAGAATTTGAGCAGGACGCGCATTGTTTGTCTCCGGGGTAAAGAGGGTGGGCATGGGTTGCACTCGACACCAATGTTTACAGGCCGCTTTGGGCGACCTGGCTGTATGGCGCAACCATGCCTGTATCAGCTGCAAAGTTTATAGATAACTATAGAAGGCAAGCTGACAGCTTTTTGACGTTACGCCTCGGTAAAGCTAGGGGTTAACGATTAGGCGTGCTTGCCTGTTCGACAATCATCCGGCTGTCGGGTTAAACCACTTCGACCCCGCTGCCCACAATCATGCGGCCAACCGTTACGGCATCTTTAAAGCCCTGTGAATGAAAGCAGGCCA
>JBBRMH010000266.1:0-3676 GCA_038230935.1 Burkholderiales bacterium
AAACAATGTCCGCAGCAAGATCATCAAAGAGCACTTGAACGACCCCAACTACTACGCCAAGATGTCGGCCCTGCTGGACGAAATCATCAAGTTCCGCAAGGAGAAGGCAGACAAGTACGAGGAATACCTTAAGCGCATTGCTGACCTGGCAAAGCAGGTGCATGCGGGGCACGCTGGCGACACGCCCGAGCAGTTGAAGAAGAGCCCCGCCATTCGGGCGCTGTACAGCAACTTGAAGAAGCCCGGTGCAGCTTCAACTGCCACGCACCATGTGGCGGAAGCGCAGCCAGACTATTTGGTGTCGGGTGACCCTGTGCTGGCGCAGGCTTTAAAGATCGATGCCACAGTGCGCGCCACACGTCCCGACGGCTGGCGTGGTATCCAGACCCGCGAGAACGTTATCAAAATGGCATTGTTGCCGCTGCTGGGCGATGACGTGGCCGAAGTGGAACGTATTTTTCTTATCATCCTGCAGCAGGGCGAGTATTGATGGTCTCCCATATCGAGCTGGGGGACATTACGGTGGACGTGGTGTTGAAGGACATCAAGAATATTCACCTCAGCGTGTATCCGCCGCATGGTGCCGTGCGCATTGCCGCGCCACTGCGCATGCAGCTCGACACCATCCGCGTGTTTGCCATCTCCAAACTGGGGTGGATCAAGCAGCAACAAAAGAAGCTGCGCGAGCAGGAGCGCGAAACCGAGCGAGAACATATTGAGCGTGAAAGCCACTACGTCTGGGGTAAGCGCTACCTGTTGACTGTCAAAGAAGTGGATGCCGCGCCCACCATCGAACTCAAGCACAGCCGTATGGTTTTGAAGGTGCGCCCCGGTGCCAGTGACACCACACGACAGGACGTTGTGGCCCAGTGGTACCGCGATCAGATCAAGGCCATCATGCCTGTACTGCTTGAAAAGTGGGCACCACAAATGGGTGTGCAGGTACACCGCGTCTTTGTGCAGAAGATGAAAACCAAGTGGGGTAGCTGCAACCCCATCACGCGCAGCATCCGCCTCAACACAGACCTAGCCAAGAAACCCGCGCAGTGCCTAGAATATGTGGTGGTGCATGAACTGGCGCACCTGATGGAGCGGCATCACAACGAACGCTTCATTGCCCTGATGGACACTCACATGCCCCATTGGCGACAACACCGGGCAACGCTGAACCGGTCACCGCTGGCGCATGAAGAGTGGGTGTATTGATGATTTTTCAGCCGTGATCTGCGGCTGCGCTTTGAATTGAGTGATGACCATATGATCCTCTGGGCACGCTCCGCTACAGCTACGCGTGCAAAATAGCCGCCTATGAAAGTATTTGTAATTGGTGCCAGCGGCACGATAGGCCACGCTACTGTTCGCGCGCTGCTCCGGCGTGGTCATGAGGTCGTATGCTTCTTGCGTCCGGGTGTTCGTGGTGAGTTGCTGGTTAAAGACAGCGCAGCGCTTTGGCCGGGTGCTGCAGTACGTACAGGCGACGTGACCGACCCGGCATCGCTGGCGCGCGATGGCTTTCGCGGCGAACACTTTGATGCGCTGGTGTCGTGCATGGCATCTCGCACCGGTACGCCCCGCGATGCCTGGGCGATTGACCACCTCGCGCATGTCAACGCGCTTGAAGCTGCCAGGGCAGCTGGTGTGACGCAGGTGGTACTGCTGTCAGCTATTTGTGTGCAAAAACCGTTGCTTGCCTTTCAGCATGCCAAGCTGGCGTTTGAAAAGGTGCTGACAGAGTCCGGGCTGACCTATTCCATTGTTCGGGCCACCGCTTTTTTCAAATCACTCTCGGGGCAGGTCGAGCGGGTGAAAAAGGGCAAACCGTTTTTGCTGTTTGCAGATGGTGCGCTGACGGCCTGCAAGCCGATCAGTGATGACGACCTGGGCGACTATCTGGCGGGCTGCCTGGACGATACAAGCCGCCACAACCGCATCTTGCCGATAGGTGGCCCCGGCCCTGCCATCACGCCGCGCCAGCAAGGTGAGCACCTGTTTGCATTGCTGGGCCAGACACCACGCTTCAAGCAGGTGCCGGTGCGCTTGCTGGATGTGATTATTCGGGTGCTGGATGTTACAGGCCGCCTCGTGCCGCCATTAAAAGACAAGGCCGAACTGGCGCGTATTGGCCGCTATTACGCCACTGAATCCATGCTGGTGCTGGACCCGGTTACGGGCCGCTATGACGCTGACGCGACGCCTTCTACAGGCACGCAAACGCTATTTGACTATTACGATGGTCTGGTAGCAGGCCGCGCTGTCGCCGAACGTGGGGACCACGCGGTGTTTTGAGCTTGTGCGGCGGGCGCCTGGGATGGGGTGTTGTCAAGCTGCAGCGTCTATCCACTGCTGCAGTGCGGCGGCAATATCCCCGGGCAATACGCCTTCAACAACCTGTAATTGACCTGCCAATGCCGGCAAGGCCACAGCACCAAGCTGCTGCAGGGAAGTGATGGCGAGTGCGGCTTCTTTAGGAACTGCAAAACCAAGACTTTGCAGCAGCAGTTTGCTGTCACTGCCGAGCAGTTTGAAATAGAACTGGCCATCGGCTTCGCGGTATTGCTTGAAGCTGGGCAGTGCGGCTTTCGTAGTTTTCGCAGCTTTTTGTTTGGCGGGGACTGCTGCCGTTGCCACCAGTTTGCGCAGCCCGACGGCAACACGCAACTCACGCATCAGCGGTGTGGCCAAAGCTCTGGCTTTTTCTGCACCTGCCTGCAAAATGCCTTCTATTTTTGCCGGGTCGCTGATCAGTTCTTTGTAATGCGCCCGCATGGGCGCAATGTCCTGCTCGATGCGCTCGAACAACATCGTTTTCGCATCACCCCAACCAATGCCTTCAGCGTAGGCCTGGCGCAGGGCGTTGGTCTCGGACGTCGTTGCGAAAGCCTGGTAAATCTGGAACAGTGCCGAGCCGTCAACCTGCTTGGCTTGCCCTGGCTCGCGTGAGTCGGTGACGATGCCTGCGATGAGTTTTCTGAGTTCGGCGCGCGATGAAAAAAGCGGTATGGTGTTGTCGTAGCTTTTACTCATCTTGCGGCCGTCCAGGCCGGGCAGCAAGGCCACTGACGCTTCAATCAGGGCCTCGGGCAGCACCAGATGGTCGCCATACAGGTGGTTAAAGCGTTGCGCCATGTCGCGCGCCATTTCAATGTGCTGAATCTGGTCCCGGCCCACCGGCACCTTGTGGGCCTTGAACATCAAAATATCTGCACCCATCAGCACCGGGTACATGAAAAGACCCGCAGTCACGTCTGCATCCGGGTCGTTCCCTGCGGCTTCATTTTTATCGACCGAGGCCTTGTAGGCATGGGCGCGGTTAAGTACGCCTTTGCCTGTCACGCAAGTCAGCAGCCAGGTCAATTCCGGAATTTCAGGGATGTCTGACTGGCGGTAAAACGTGACACGCTCCGGGTCCAGCCCGGCGGCCAGCCAGCTGGCGGCGATCTCCAGCGTGGAGCGCTGGATACGCTCCGGCTCGCCGCACTTGATCAGCGCATGGTAGTCGGCCAGAAAGTAAAAACTCTCTGCCCCCACGCCTTTGCTGGCTGCAACGGAAGGGCGGATGGAGCCGACATAGTTGCCCAGGTGCGGCGTGCCAGTGGTGGTGATGCCGGTTAAAAAGCGTTGCGGTGTAGTCGTCATATCAGTCACCTCACCAGCATCGCCAGCGGGGTCAACAAGG
>JBBRMH010000267.1:0-3674 GCA_038230935.1 Burkholderiales bacterium
ATTTTGGTCAACAATGCTGCTTTTCAGGCGCACGCGGACGCTATTGAAGACCTGACTGACGAACGTATTGACGAGACACTGCACACCAATATCCGGGGCTACATGTACATGGCGCGGGCAGCGGTGCCGCATTTGAAAAGCCGTGCCTGCATTATCAATACCGGTTCGGTGACGGGCCTGGAAGGTAGCGCCAGACTGCTCGATTATTCGGCGACCAAAGGTGCCATTCATGCGTTTACCAAAGCGCTGGCCAGTAACCTGATTCCAAAAGGTGTGCGTGTCAATGCCGTGGCACCTGGCCCCGTGTGGACACCTCTGAACCCAGCGGATACATCGTCCGACCGTATCACCAGTTTCGGGAAAAACACCGATGTTGGTCGCCCCGCTCAACCCGAGGAGTTGTCGCCAGCCTATGTGTTTCTTGCCTCGCCGGTTTGTGCCAGTTACATCACTGGCGTGGTGCTGCCGATCACTGGCAGTGTGGGCGCTTAAGGCATTGTCTGGAGGCCATGGCTGGAAACGCCATCGCATCAAAGCGCGGGCTCCTTGCAACTGCCCTCTATTGGGCGGTGGTCATCACACGTCTGCGGTGGCCTTCAGCGTTGACATATCAATCACGTAACGAAAGCGCACCTCACCGTGCTCAACCTTGCGGTAGGCATCGTTGATGTCCTGAATTGCAATGACTTCAATGTCTGGACCAATCTTGTGTTGGGCGCAGAAGTCAAGAATTTCCTGCGTGTCGGCCAGGTTGCCGATCAGCGAGCCGGCCAGCGATTTGCGTTGAAAAGCCAGCAACTGGTTATTGACTGGTGCCAGCGGCTCAAGCGCGCCCACCACGACAAACGCGCAATCCCGCTTGAGCATAGGTATGAATGGATTGACATCGTGCTTTTCGGGGATAGTTGAGAGCATGAAGTCAAAGCTTGATGCCAGCGCGGCGAGTTGGTCCTTGTTTTTTTCCATAACCACCTTGACACCGAGCCGTTCGGCCTCGCCCAGCTTGTCTGCGCTGGTGGTGAAGATGGTCACGTCTGCACCCATGGCTTTTGCGATTTTTGCCGCCATGTCACCCAGACCGCCGAAGCCGATGATGCCCACCTTGTCACCCGCTTTCACGCCCCAGTGCTTCATGGGCGAGTAGGTGGTCACACCTGCGCAAAGAATCGGCGCAGCCACCTCGGGTTTAAGTGTGGGCGGAATCTTCAGCGCGAAGTCTTCCTTGACGACGAGCACATTGGAGTAGCCGCCAAACGTGTTGTCAGCGCCGTATATATTGCCGCCTCCGGGTGCCTTGGCAGCGGGCACCATCGGGCCGTTGTAGGTCGAGAGCCAACTGTTTGGGCCAGCGCAATAGTTCTGGTCACCGCTCTGGCACGGCTGGCAGTGCCGGCAACTGTCGATCATGCAGCCAACGCCGACCAGATCGCCGACCACATGCCGGGTCACGCCGGGGCCGATTTTTGCGACCCTGCCGACCACTTCATGTCCCGGAACGCAAGGGTAAACCGTATTGGACCACTCGTTTTTGACCTGGTGAATGTCAGAGTGACACACGCCGCAGTACAGCACGTCGATCTGCACTTCGTTGGGTCCGGCGTCATTGCGCTCGAACTCGAAGGGTCTCAGGCGGCTGAAAGAATGTTTGGCGGCATAACCGATGGCTGGAATCATGAGGGACTTTCGTGAGGGCGCTGTGAGATCCCGCTGGGGCGTCGCGACGGGTGCTGGTGTTACCGTAATCGCCTGCAGCAGATTGCCCTGTAGGACAGTCATCCGTGCGTCTGTACGCCAGCTGCGGTGGTCGGCTGCCTCGCCCCAGTCCCGAGTCGCCCCGGATCATGAAAGTTATTTCACGTTAATCCAGCGCGTCAAGAAAGGCCAGAAAACCACAATCACTCTTGGTCAGTCCGGTTTTTCGTTTGCCTTGCGCTGCTTTTGAAGTCGCCGGCATGGGTTGGGTCTTGAGCAACAACGCCAGCACTTCCGGGTGAATGTAAGACTTGCGGCACACTGCCACGGTGTTGCCAAGCAACTGCGCCACCTCTGCAATAAGCTGGTTGGCAGCGGTGGCCGTGATCGTTGCCTGCGCGGCCTGGTCCAATTGCATGAACAGCGCCAGTGCCGAAGCGCTTGCATGCCAGGTGCGAAAGTCCTTTGCGGTGAAGTCGCCACCGCTGGCATCCCGCAGGTAGTTGTTGACCTCGGCAGACCCGACATTGTGCAGCACCCCAGCATCGTCGAGGTACTTGAACAGCTCTTGGCCCGGCAGCGTCTGGCAGCGCTGGACGATGCGCGCTACCCGCTTGTCTTTGAGCGCGACCTCATGCTCAACCCCGCTTTTGCCGCGAAACTTCAAGCGCAGCTGGTCGCCCTGCAGCGCTGTATGCCGCTTGCGCAGCGTGGTCAGGCCATACGACTTGTTGGTGCGCGCGTACTCGTCGTTACCCACCCGGACCAGGGTGGTGTCCAGCAACCGGACCAGCGTCGCCATCACAGCGGTCTGGCTGACTGTGCTACCTGCAGGCTGTGCCAGGTCGCGCGTGACTGCAGCGCGAATGCGCGGCAGCACCGAGCCGAATGCCTTCATGCGGTCAAATTTGGTTTCGTCGCGCGCCGCTCGCCAGTCGGAGTGGTAGAGATACTGTTTGCGGCCTCGCGCATCACGTCCGGTGGCTTGCAAATGCCCACGGGGCGACGGGCAAATCCACACGTCGCGATAAGCCGGGGGTATGGCCAGTCTGGCCAGGCGTTCGCGTTCAGCCCGGCTGGTGATGATTTGTCCCTTGGCGTTGCGGTAAGAAAAACCCTTACCGCGCGGCACGCGCTGAATACCCGGCGTGTCGTCACTGCTGTGCTGCAGGCCAGAGGGCATGGAGGCTGCGGCGGTTAAATTTGCGGCGGGTGTGGCTGTCGTTCGCAGGGCCGGTTTAGCAGGCAGTTTTGATTGCGCGACCGGCAAGGGCGGCCTTCGCGCGCGCGTCAGTGTGGCAGTCATGGCGTAAGGGGGTTGGAAATTGAACAGCTCTTGAATTTAATGCCGGAGTGACTGGCCAGGCGCGGTTTGCGCAGATGTCCTACGGGTGTTCAGCACTTGTTGACCAACGCAGCGGTCGCCCGAAGCGTGTAATCAACCTGGCTGGTGCCATGGCTCCAGTTCTAAACCGGATACCCATTGTCAAACCAATCAAAGGATGCCAAATGACGACCACCAAACCTGGGCTTTATGCCAATATCCATGCGAAACAGGAGCGCATTGCCCATGGCAGCAAAGAGCACATGCGCAAACCCACGGACCCAGGGGCACCCAGTACCCAAGATTTTGAAAAGGCTAAAACGACCGCCCGTCCTAAAATCTCCAAGTCTGAAAAAGCTTCGAAATAATGTTCACAATCGGCTGCGACTACACACGAGGCGAGATTCATGAACAGCTCGGCGGGAGTATCGTGTCGTGTTTGCCCACCCGCGATGGCGTTGTCGTGGCTGCTTGCCTGAGCACAAAGTTCAGTCCCCAGGCGCCTGAAGTCGTGCTTTGTGGCCGGGGCGCGCGGACAAGTCCTGTCAGTGCACTGTTCGCGCGTCAGCAAACCGCCATCCCTGTGTTTATAAAGAGCGCATCAAGCCAGTGGCAGTATCGAGGTCACTTCCTGGTCGTTCGGTCTTACAGCTCAGGC
>JBBRMH010000268.1:0-3578 GCA_038230935.1 Burkholderiales bacterium
CTTTGTCGTCGCGCCCCTGAGCGGCTGCGGCTACAACCAGTTTCAAAGCCTGGACGAACAAACCAAATCGGCCTGGGCTGAAGTGCTCAACCAGTACCAGCGCCGGGCGGACCTGATACCCAATATTGTCGCTACGGTCAAAGGCGAAGCGTCTTTTGAGCAGGACACACTGACCAAGGTGGTAGAAGCCCGGGCCAAGGCCACGTCGATACAGGTCACACCCGAAACACTGAACAGCCCCGAGGCTTTCAAGAAGTTTCAGGCGGCACAGGGCGAGTTGAGTGGCGCGCTGTCACGCCTGATGGTGGTCAGTGAGCGCTACCCGAGCCTCAGGGCCAACCAGGGCTTTCAGGATTTGCGGGTGCAACTTGAAGGTACGGAAAACCGCATCACTGTGGCGCGTAACCGTTACATCAAAACCGTGCAGGACTACAACATTCTGACGCGCAGCTTTCCGAACAACCTGACGGCGATGGTCTTCAGCTACAGCGTCAAGCCGAACTTCACGGTAGAAAACGAAGCCCAGATCAGCAAGCCGCCGAGTGTGAATTTCGACAAGAAATAGATACTGTTCAGCCAGGCGACCAAAGACAGTTTCCAGCGCAAAGTCGCAAAGATGCAAAGCCCGCAAAGCCAATCCATTGACTCTTTGACTTCGCGTTCTTTGCGCTTTTGCGTCTTTGCGTTGGAAGCTTGCGCTCTGGCGCCCGGACAGTTATAAAAATAAGGTCAAAAGTGCCTCCAGCCCAATCATTGCCTGCACGAGCAGCTCTATTTTTGATAGCGCTTGGCATCAGCCTGGCAGCATGGGTCCCAGGCGTTCAGGCACAAGACCTGCAGCCTGTACCCGCCTTGAGCGCCCATGTGATGGACCAAACCAGCACGCTGGACGCCGCCCAGCTGCAGGCGCTGGAAGCCAAACTCACCGCGTTTGAGCAAAGCCGGGGCTCGCAGATTGTCATGCTCATGGTTGCCAGCACACTGCCTGAAGACATCACTGACTACACCCAGCGCGTGGGCGACAGCTGGAAAATCGGGCGCAAGGACATCGGTGACGGCCTGCTGCTGGTGGTGGCCAAAAATGACCGTAAGGTTCGCATTGCCACCACCAAAACGCTTGAAGGTGCGCTGCCTGACCTGGCCACCAAACAGATCATTGACAACGCCATCACGCCGCGCTTCAAGCAGGGCGACTTTGCCGGTGGTTTGAGTGCAGCGGCAGACCAGATCATGGCGCGCATCAGCGGGGAAAATCTGCCATCACCCAGTGAAAAATCGCGCTCTTCAAAAGGCCAGGGCATTGCCGGTTTCCAGTGGACCGATCTGGCGGTATTTTTGTTTTTTGCCGTACCGATAGGTGCCCGTGTGCTGGGCGGCATCATTGGCCGCAAGGCGGGCGCTGTGGCCACGGGCGGTGCGGTGGGCGTGATGGCCTGGCTTTTTACCAGCAGCTTGCTGCTGGCGGGCGGTGCCGCTGTCGTCGGGGTCATTTTTGCGCTGATTGCAAGCCTGGGCTCATTTGGCAGCACTCTGGGCGGTTCAGGGCGTGGTGGCGGCTGGGGCGGTGGTGGCGGGTTCGGCGGGGGCCGCAGTGGCGGGGGCGGATTCAGCAGTGGGGGCGGTGGTAATTTCGGCGGTGGCGGCTCTTCCGGAAGCTGGTGAACATGAACATCAACATCAACAAACTCAAGCGCCTGCTCAGACACCTGTGGCTTGACGCATCAGACGCGCAGCGTGTCATCACCCCTGATGTGCTGCTGCGCCTGACGCAGCGCGTGGCGGCCAGCGAGCACCGCCACAGCGGACAGCTCAGGATTTGCGTGGAAGCGGCACTGCCCATGAGTTATTTGTGGCGGCCAGGCAGCAATGACACACTGGCGCAGCTCATACGCCAGCGGGCGGTGATGCTTTTTTCAAAAATGCGCATCTGGGATACCGAACACAACAATGGTGTGCTGATCTATCTCCAGCTGGCTGAACGGGCCATTGAAATCGTTGCAGACCGGGGAGTCAGCCGGCATGTGTCTGCGCAGGAATGGCAAACCATGACACAGCGCATGAGTGCCGCTTTCGCCTCGGGCCGTTTTGAAGACGGATTGACCCAGGCTCTTGAAGAAGTATCTGCGCTGCTGGTGACGCACTTTCCTGCCACAGGGTATGAACAACAGGTAGATGAGCTGCCAAATGAGCCTGTGCTGCAGTAGCTGCACAGAGTCTGTCTGTATGCAGACTGGCGAGACCGGAGCTCGAAAAGCTTCAGGCTGCTGGTTTGAACAACGCTTATTTAAACTGCGAGGTCGCTGGAGCCGACTCAGCAGTTTGGCGCAAGGCATCGAGTTCCTGCTGCATCGAAATATTGAGTCCACCCAGCATTCTGATGTTCTGGTTGGCCTCACGCAAGCGGTCTGACAGCCGCTTGGAAATGGCCAGTATCAGCCGGGCCGCCACGGCAGGGTTGTCCTTGATGAGGTCCAGCACGGCTTCGCGTGACAACACAGCGACCTCGAGCTCCGTGATGGCCGCGCAGGTTGCCGAGCGCGGTGCACCATCAAGCAGACCCATCTCGCCAATCAGGCTGCCCGGCCCGATACACGACATGACCATGCCGCCATCAGCCGAAGCCACTTCACTTTCAACCGATACCTCACCTTCGATGATAAGCACCATGAAGTCGGTATGCACCACCTCACCCTCTTCAATGAACACCGCGCCTTCTTGCACCTGCCGGAACTTCATGGCGCTGACCACCGTGCGGGCATCCGCTTTGCTCAGGTCCGCGAGATAGGTTGGTGTGAGAAGCAACAGGGCCGCTTGTTCTTTGTAATCGATGCTCATGGTGAGGGTGTTGCAGTAAAGGACATGCGGCGATTGTAAGAGGCCACAATGAAAAAAGCCCCAACCGAGTGGTTGAGGCTTTGGCTATTTGTTCACGCTGCAGGTGACAAAAAACAGTCTTTATTTTTTCGATCGGAACTTGCGCAGCGCAGCGATTTGAGCCGCCATCACAGCCAGCTCTGATTGCGCCATGGCAATATCAATATCGCCCTTGGCGTTTTTCAGCGCTTCTTCGGCAGCCGCTTTGGCCGCCATGCGGTGCATCTTCGCACTCGGCAAGAGTTAATCGGTCAAGCCCCACCTTCCGTTGCGCCAAGTCTTGGCCGAGGATGCAACGTCCCCTCTTTTTTATCCGTTATCGTCAACTGACCGTCCCGCACAGGCCCATGTCCGCGAGCGCATCGCGCACCAATGGTGCCAATTCGGCGCGGGTCGTTGCGCCGTCTGGCACGTAGCCGGACACGGTAAAGCAAAGCCGTTCACCGAGACGGTAGCACCCGATGAATAGCACGCCGCCCAGCCGTTGGAGCTCCGTGACCGTATAGTGCTCCAGAATGGAGAGCTGCAGAAGCAATGCCTCGCCGCAGGGGCGGTTCACGTCCAGCGGCAACTCGCCAACCAGGCTGCAGCCAACGGGCAGGCCCGCGCCGAGCGCCTCCCGCTCCAGACGACGCACCAGCCACAGCGGCACATACGGAATCAGCGGAAACAGCGGCGACAGATCATCGCCGTGCCGGATCAGC
>JBBRMH010000269.1:0-3573 GCA_038230935.1 Burkholderiales bacterium
CTTAGAGGGTTCGGTAGATGAAAGGGTGACCAGGCTTTACGGGCCTAAATGGGTGGCGTATGCCCGAGGCAACGAGGCTCTTGCCAGGATGACCCACCTGTTGAATCATCCGCCCAGTGGTCGTATGCCATGCATGCTGCTGTACGGTGACAGCAATATTGGCAAGACCATGATTGTTGAAAAATTTATTCGCGATCATCCCAACATCTGCAACGAGTTCAACGAAGTGGAGATTCGCAAAACGGTCCACCTGCAAATGCCTGCGAACCCCTGTGACGACAAGTTGTACGCTCAGATCATCGAAGGTCTGGGTGTCCAGCCACCAGTCAATCGCCGTGGTACCGATATGGAGTTGCTGGGGTTGCGTCTTTTGCACCGCCAGGCACCGAAATTGATGATCATCGATGAGATCCACCACCTGCTGGCAGGGTCGGTTCGCGAACAGAGGCAATTGCTGAACCAACTCAAATTCCTCAGCAACGAATTGCGCATGCCGATGCGTGGCCCTTGGTACCAGTGAAGCGCTGTATGCCATGCAGACCGATCCTCAGATCGCTTCCCGGTTTGAGCCGTTTTCCTTGCCGAAATGGCGTGAGAGTCCGGAGTTCAGAGAATTTGTAGTGAGCTATGGCCGACTGCTTCCTTTGGAAAAGCCTTCGCCGTTGTCGGACAAGGCCATCATCCAGAAACTCATGGGCCTGAGTAAAGGGTTGACTGGGAAAGTGACAACTCTGCTAACGCAGGCGGCAGAGTTGGCCATTCGCCAGGGCACTGAATGCATCAGCGCAGAGCTGATTGATCAGGCCGCTGCCAATGGTATTTACAAACTGGCTCCAGTGGACTGAGGGCCCAAAGCTTTACGACTTGGAAAGAATCCAGGTCTGTATGTCTACACCATGACCGATTTGGTGACACATTGAAGGTGTTGGTGCCAATTGAAAGTTCAAAAGTGACAGATTGAAGGTAAACCGACACTCATGGCCCAGCATCGCCGTCATCGCCTACATCACGCTGATGCCGATGGCGCTTGGCAATGTGGTCTGGTTTTCAATCGTGCGCGTGCTGCCCGCCAACGTCGCCGCGCTGTCGTCGGTGATGGTGCCGGTCGTTGCAATGGTCTGCGGCGCCATCGGGTATCAGGAGCCGCTGGGGCTGACGCAACTGATTGCGATGGTCTGCTGTGCGTCGGGCTTGCTGCTGGCGTTGACGAAGCCAGGGCAGCGGGCGAAGAACACGGGTTGAGCCTGCTGATATTGTTTTAATGGCTGCTTTTTGGTACCGATGACTTTGTGACCCTAGGTCAAATTCGCGCCAGCGCCACTATGTCGGCACCATTGGCAGTGAGACGGCGACTTGTCAGAGCGCAGCGCTGGTCGATCAACGAGACGATCTTTTCTAGAACTGGGTGGCCGCTGCCATGCGCGTCGATAGCCGTGTGCGTTGTTCGTGCCAAGTCAGGCAGGCGCTTGGCGATATCGAGAATGCGTTTTCTAACCTGTGCTGGTGAAAGCTGTGCATCCGTTGCAAACTGCACCCAATGCCGTGCCTGCACTTCCGAAAACTTGTACTTGCTGCCGATCTTCATGGCCATCTTGTCTGTAAGCCGTGGGTATACGGCGGTGCACAGTACGTCATACAAGGGAGCCAGTACGGCGCCTTTTGCCGTATACAGCAGCGAGAAATTTTTGGAGTGCGCGTCGTGGTTGCCCACTAAGGCGTTGAATATGACAAAGTCCAGCAGGCGCAGGGTGCTTGGCGCGCTGGGGCGGGTGGCGCGGCGTAACAGCGTAAAGGCTTGAGTCAGATCCGGGCCACCTTCATTTTGGTATTTGGTCTCAGGCGGGTAACCCAGCGCTTGGCAGAAATCCTCTTGGTGCAGGCGCACTGATATGCCTGATGTGGATGCGGCATCGCCCTGTGCACGCTGGCGGTCGTAACGCTCTACTAACAAAAACTCTCGTTGTTGCTGCCCGGCTTCAACCCGATGGATGGCGGCATTTGCCACGTCGAGCTTGAGAGCGCGGGCCAACGCCAGGCAAAAACCTTCGTTGAAAACACTTCCGTCTATGCCTGGGATGGCGGGTTTGAGAATGTGGGTGCTGGGCGAGCCGAACCTGGGCAGGCCAATCTGCACCACCGCATGCGCAGTACGTACCACGACCGGTAGTTTGTCTTGTGCGCCTGCTAGCGACAAGCGCATGTCTTGCTCGCCCGCGAGCATGGGGCGGCGGGGTATGTCATCGAGTACCCCGATCAGATCTGCACTGGTCAGCCATCGCACGTCGTCTTCGGTGACACCGAGTTCGGGTGTTTGGCCAGGATCTAGCAGCGTGACGGCACCAGCGCATTCGCCACCGATGCCGTCAAGCAGTGCAAAGTCGTTTTGCCGAGAAACCTGCAAGGCTTGGGCTACCAACTTGCGTTTGTCCCCTTCGGGTAACAAGCCGGCAAAGAATGGTCGGGTGGCACGGTCGTCAAATGGCTCCAGTTGAAGCGGTAGGGACTGTGACAACATCTCGGCTCTGTTCTGGTTCAACCATTCGGGGGCATAACTAAAACTTAAGCGTCCGTCAATTTGCGCCAACGAACCGACGTAGCGGCCAAATAGCCACACCGTTAGCTGCTTGGGCATGTCAGAGGCCATCCACGAGGATCTGGCCGCCAAGGGCATGGAGCACGCTCAGCACTTTTTCCAAGCGTACGGTGGGCTTACCAGCTTCCAGCTCCACCACAAATCGCACCCCTACGCCTGCTGCCAAAGCAAGTTGGGGTTGGGTCAAGCCCAGCCGCTTGCGGGCAGCCTGAGTGGCATGGCCAAGCGCTTCAGGGGTGTTGATAAGTATGGTCATAGTTATTTCCTGTTCAGGAAATTATTGACCACGACACTGAATTTCGCAAGAAAAGTCCTGATCAGGGTATTATAAGGTGAAATCACAATATTACTACGATATGTTCCCGAACGGGAAATTACAAGCAAACAGTCACGCCTAACATGCAGGCGCAACAAATAGTGTTTGCGGAGCCGTCCCTGAAGATGGTGGCCGCTGACTATGTGGGCATGCCTTCATTCTGGAGATGAAGCGGGAGAGTTACCGCCGCAGTGCGAATTTATAGATTGACTCAATGACCGATTAAATTCATTGCCCGCTCCCAACGGTCAGCATCGCCGAGCGGTCATGATTCGTTGACATCAGACAGCATCCCAGAGACCAATTGCTGGGCTTCAAATCCCAAAAAACTTAACATAATGATTATTGTGGAACATTATGATGGGACTGCACATTGCTCGAATATTACGCATCGTGCTCGCGCATTCTCTCTGGAACGTCACGCCGCGTGTGCAAAACCCGCCACACATCGATGTGATCGCCCCTCTCGACGTAGGACACCAGAAGGTTCTATCGCGTTGTTTGCAAGCGGCCGCGTTTTGACCGGCGGACGTGCCACCGCCCTTATGCTGGACGAACCTGTCCTGCCAGGGCGTAAAACTGATTGGCGAAAGACATCTTTTCGCAACTTGGAATTGCCATCTGTCCTTTGCGAATCATGTGCATCAACTCGATCCCCGCCATC
>JBBRMH010000270.1:0-3565 GCA_038230935.1 Burkholderiales bacterium
CAGGACCACGGCAGCCAGCCCTGGAGCGGCCTGTTTGCACGCGGCATCAAGCTCTCGACCGACGGTTTTGCCATCAGCGGACGCATGGCTGACGCGATTGCCGGTGCCCGCAATGACTTTCTGCGCGACCCGGAAGCCACTGCGTATTTTTTGAACCCCGATTTCACGCCCAAAGCCCTCGGTACGACGATCAAAAACCCCGCTTATGCCGCCACGCTGACAACGCTGGCACAAGGTGGGGCCAACGCTTTTTATACCGGCCCGATTGCGCAATCGATTGTGGACAAGATCAAGGTCACCAGCGGCGGCGTGACCAGCACGGTCGCCATCACGCCGGGCCTGACTGAACTGAGTGATCTGGCCAACTACAAGGCGGTGCGTCGCACGCCCGTCTGTGGCACTTACCGCAACACCTGGGTCTGCGGCATGGGGCCACCTTCATCAGGCGGTATTGCCGTGGCGCAAACGCTGGGCATTCTTGAGAATTTCGACATGAGTGCTGCGGCCAACGTGCCGACGCTGATCAATGCGGAAGGTGGCAAGCCATCGGTGCAAGGCGTGCATCTGGTCAGTGAAGCCGAGCGACTGGCCTATGCCGACCGCAACAAATACGTGGCTGACGCTGACTTCGTGTCATTGCCCGGCAACGGCGTGTCCAGCATGATCGCGCCTGCCTACCTGAAAAGCCGTGCCGCGATGATCTCGACCACCAGGAGCATGGGGACAGCCGTAGCTGGCACCTTCCCGAACGCGATGGCGTTAGGCAGCAGCGCCACGGAAGGCAAGGGTACCGCACATATGTCGCTGGTGGACAAGTACGGCAACGTGGTGGTGATGACCTCGACCATTGAAGCCGGCATGGGCTCGTTTCACTTCACGCGCGGGTTTTTGCTCAATAACCAGTTGACCGACTTTTCGTTTGCGCCGTCCGATGCCGATGGCCTGATTGCCAACCGTATCGAAGCGCTCAAGCGCCCGCGCAGTTCAATGGCACCCACGCTGGTGTTTAACAAGGCACCAGATGGCTCACGCGGTGACTTTTTGATGGCCACGGGCTCTGTCGGCGGCGCTGCCATCATCCAGAATGTCGTGAAGGCCGTGGTCAGCGCGGTGGACTGGAAACTTGACGCGCAGCAGACTGCGTCCATGGTAAATTTTGGTGCTGGCAATAGTCCCACCACGAGTGTGGGCGGCGAGCACCCATCGATTGACGTAAGTAACAGCGGCTTGAACGACCCGCTGCTGGCAGGCCTGCGCAGTCTGGGACACACCGTGTCGACTGCGGCGCAGACCAGCGGCGTGTCAACGGTGATCAAAACCAGCGCCGGTCTGGTCGGCGGTGCCGATCCACGGCGTGAAGGCATTGCGCTTGGGGATACGTACAGGCAGTAACGTGTGCGTCGTCAGCAGACCATATTGGTTGCCGATTGCCCCTCAATGCTGTTCCCTCAATCGGAAAAACCGTTCGGGCTGAGCCTGTCGAAGCCTTACCTTCTATTGGCCACCCTTCGACAAGCTCAGGGAGAACGGTTTTAAATGAACAGTATTGGATGGCCCCTGAAAAGCCTGCTTTTCAGGGGCCATTTTATTTAACGTACTGGACGAAAAGAAGCGTTTCATGCGAGGTTCAAGCCAGCCGCACCCGGTGCCGCGCAATCTGCATGCGCACTTGTGCTGGTGCCGTGCCACCCAGAATGTTGCGGGCATTCAATGAGCCGCGCAGGCTCAGGCAGTCATACACGTCTTTTTCAATGGCCGGGTTAAAGCCCTGCAGCACGTCCAGCGGCAGTTCTGACAAATCCACGTTGTGGGCCATCGCTGCCTTGACCGCGTGTGCCACGGCCTCGTGCGCATCGCGAAACGGCAAGCCTTTTTTGACCATGTAGTCGGCCAGGTCGGTGGCCGTTGCGTAGCCGCGCAGGGCGGCTTGCTCCATGGGGCCTGGGTTGACGGTGATGCCGCCTTCTTTCTGGCCAGTCTCAGTGTTGAACTGGCCACCGACCATCTCGGCAAAGATACGCAGTGTGTCTTTCAGGGTATCGACCGTGTCAAACAGCGGCTCCTTGTCTTCCTGGTTGTCTTTGTTGTAGGCCAGGGGCTGGCCTTTCATGAGGGTGATCAGGCCCATCAGGTGGCCGACCACGCGGCCTGTTTTGCCGCGTGCCAGTTCGGGCACATCGGGGTTCTTTTTCTGCGGCATGATGGATGAGCCGGTGGTGAAGCGGTCGGCAATCCTGATAAAGCCAAAGTTCTGGCTCATCCACAAAATCAGCTCTTCGCTCAGGCGGCTGATGTGCACCATCACCAGCGATGCGGCGGCGGTGAATTCAATGGCGAAGTCGCGGTCACTCACGGCGTCCAGGCTGTTCTGGCAGACGCACGGCTGGCCTTGTGCATCGACCATGCCCAGGGTTTTAGCCACACGTTCGCGGTCCAGTGGGTAGCTGGTGCCTGCCAGGGCAGCGGCGCCCAGCGGCAAAAAGTTAACGCGTTTGCGCACATCCGCCATACGGTCTGCGTCGCGCGCAAACATTTCGACATACGCCAGCAGGTGGTGGCCAAAGCTCACCGGCTGGGCAACCTGCAGGTGGGTGAAGCCGGGCAGGATGACTTCGGCGTTTTTCTCGGCCGTGTCCACCAGCGCCTGTTGCAGTTCAACCAGCAGTTCAGAGATCACATCGATTTCGCCGCGCAGCCAGAGCCGTACATCGGTGGCGACCTGGTCGTTCCTGGAGCGGCCGGTGTGCAGGCGCTTGCCCGCGTCACCGACCAGCTGCGTCAGACGTGCTTCGATGTTGAGGTGGACATCTTCGAGGTCAAGCTGCCACTCAAAGGCGCCAGACTCGATCTCGCCAGCGATTTGCGCCATGCCCTGCTGGATGGACGCATGGTCAGCTGCGTTGATGATGCCCTGCGCGGCCAGCATGTCGGCGTGGGCCAGCGAGCCGGTGATGTCGGCTTGATACAGGCGCTTGTCAAAAAACACGCTGGCCGTGTAACGCTTGACCAGATCGCTCATGGGCTCGGAGAACAGGGCGGACCAGGCTTGGGACTTTTTGTCGAATTGATTCACGTCAGGCTTTCTTGTCGATGGGTCAGGGCCAGAACACACTTTTTCTGGACAAGTGGGGCCGGGCACGGTTTAAATGGTGCGACGCTGTCAGGTGCAAGTGCGCGAGGGGTGCAATACTTGACACGAGGCAGTTATCTGCTGCCCCTCTGGACGGCAAAGCCTGATTTTATCTGGGGCCAGTCTGGCGCTGAGCACAAACCTGACCACCAAGCTACCCACCGATGCCACTTGACCCCGCCACCTTTGGCGAATCCACCCTGCAGGGAGGCGCTCTGCGCGCTGCTGACAGGCTGCCTGCCCAGTCAGCACGCGTCAGCATGTTTGACGCCTGCCATGTCGGCGTGGTGCTGCGCGCTGTGCTGTTTGTCGAAAGCGTGGTGGGCGTGGGAGCCATGTTTGGTGCAGCGCAGGCTATGGACTGGCTGATGCGCTTTTCACTGCTTACAGGCGGCGCACTGCCGGCCACGCTGGCGTGGCTGATTGCCGCTTGCG
>JBBRMH010000271.1:0-3549 GCA_038230935.1 Burkholderiales bacterium
CGCTACGCGATGTGCCCCGCTCCAGCGCGGGCAGCTCGCTGGCATGGCCACCGGTCTTGTCTTTCATGGCACGCGAGGTGACCGCCAACAGTGCCTCGCCCTCATGCACCAGGCGAAAATCAATCTTGCGGCCATCGAGGTCCACACGGCTGACCTGTACCCGCACCCGCGTGCCAATCGCATAGCGGATGCCGGTACGCTCGCCACGCAGCTCCTGGCGCGCTTCGTCAAACCGGAAATACTCGCCGCCCAGCTCGGTGATGTGCACCAGGCCTTCCACATACATCGCATCCAGTGTGACAAACACACCAAAACCGGTAGCCGCTGTGACCACACCACCAAACTCTTCGCCCAGATGCTCGCGCATGTATTTGCACTTGAGCCAAGCCTCCACATCGCGGCTGGCTTCATCGGCGCGGCGCTCGTTGGCACTGCAATGCAGGCCTGCGGCTTGCCAGGCGAGCTGGTCGGCGGTGGCTTTTTTAGGTTTTTGTTCCGGGTCTTTGACACGTGAAGCCAGCCGTTTTGAAAGCTTGGCCTCCGCCTCGCCCGGCGTCGGCAACACCGGCAACTGGTATTTGGTCTTGCTCAACACCGCCTTGATCACGCGGTGGACCAACAAGTCAGGGTAACGGCGGATCGGGCTGGTGAAGTGGGTGTAGGCCTCGTAAGCCAGGCCAAAGTGGCCGCTGTTCATGGGCGTGTAAATCGCCTGCGACATGGAGCGCAGCAGCATCGAGTGAATTTGCAGCGCGTCCGGCCGGTCTTTGGTAGCTAGGGCGATTTGCTGGAATTCACCGGGTGCCGGGTCGTCGCTGATCGTCATGCCCAGGCCCAGGGCTTTGAGGTAGTTGCGCAGCATGTCCTTTTTCTCGGGCGTGGGGCCTTCGTGGACACGAAACAGGCCAACGTGCTTGCTGCCCGCAATGAAGTCAGCCGAGCACACATTGGCCGCCAGCATGGCTTCTTCAATCAGCCGGTGTGCCACATTGCGCGTGCGCGGCACGATTTTTTCAATGCGCCCCACTTCATCGCAAACAATCTGGGTTTCAGTGGTTTCAAAGTCCACCGCACCGCGCACACTGCGCTCTTTGAGCAGGGCCTGGTACACGTCATGCAGGTCGAGCAGATGCGGCACCAGGGCTTGACGCTGACCCGCTTCTGGTCCGCGCGTGTTGGCCAGAATGGCGGCTACTTCAGTGTAGGTAAAGCGCGCCTGGCTGAACATGACTGCCGGGTAAAACTGGTAGGCATGTACTTCGCCTTTGCTGTTGACCAGCATGTCGCACACCATGCACAGGCGCTCGACGTTCGGGTTGAGCGAACACAGGCCATTGGACAGCTTTTCAGGCAGCATGGGAATGACGCGGCGCGGAAAATAAACGCTGGTGGCGCGGTCATAGGCGTCAATGTCAATGGCGCTGCCGGTTTCAACGTAATGGCTGACATCGGCAATCGCCACCAGCAGCCGCCAGCCCTTGCCACGGCCGACCCTGGCGGGCTCGCAGTACACGGCATCGTCAAAGTCGCGCGCGTCTTCGCCGTCAATGGTGACCAGTGCAATGTCGGTCAAATCAACACGGCCTTTTTTGTCTGCCGGGCGCACGGCATCTGGCAGCGTGCGGGCCAATGCCATGGCAGCATCGCTGAACTCGTGCGGTACACCGTATTTGCGCACAGCGATTTCGATTTCCATGCCGGGGTCGTCAATCTCACCGAGCACCTCCGTGACGCGGCCCACAGGCTGACCGAACAGCGCCGGTGGCTCAGTCAGCTGCACCACCACAATCTGGCCGGTTTTGGCCATCCCTGTAGCACCCTTCGGAATCAGCACATCCTGACCGTAGCGCTTGTCTTCCGGGGCGACCAGCCAGACGCCGCTTTCCTGCAGCAGCCTGCCAATGATGGGGTTGGGCGAGCGCTCAATGATTTCGGTCACGCGGCCTTCAGGCCGGTTTTTGCGGTCATGGCGAACGATGCGCGCCTTGACCCGGTCTTTGTGCAGCACGGCGCGCATTTCATTGGGCGGCAGGTAAATGTCTGCCTGGCCATCGTCGCGCAGCACAAAGCCATGACCATCGCGGTGGCCGGAAACGGTGCCCTCAAATTCAGCGAGAAGGCCCGACGATTGCGCACTGGAGGCGCTGGTTTGTTGAGGAGTAGTTTTGATAAAAATCTCTTTTTGTTAAGTGCCACCGGCATTGAGTATGCAAGCGAAATATTTCAACGGCGTGGCCTGGGAAACAATCACTTAATGGTACACTGCTTGTTGTGCCCGGGTGGCGGAATTGGTAGACGCGCACGGTTCAGGTCCGTGTATCGCAAGATGTGGAGATTCGAGTTCTCTCCCGGGCACCAAAGTCAATCAGGCTTTCATTGCCAATATGAAAGTCAACACAAAAAGCCACTGTAACCCAGTGGCTTTTTGCTGCCTTGAACTTACTCGCAATCAGAACGGCACGGCAATCAGATCGTGCCCTTGCACACCGACGATGCGGGCTTTGGTGAATTCACCGACTTTGAGCGTTTTGCTGATTTTCTCGGGTGCCAGCAACTTCACCACGCCGTCAATCTCAGGCGCATCAGCATAAGAGCGACCGACACCACCCTTGCGGCCCAGTGCGGGGGCCGAGTCAACCAGAACCTGCATGGTCGCACCCACGCGCTGCTGCAGCTTCTGGCTGGAGACGGCTTCTGCGACTGCCATAAAGCGCGCGCGCCGCTCTTCACGCAATTCAATCGGCAGCATGCCGGGAATGTCGTTGGCAGCAGCGCCCGCTACAGCGCTGTAAGCAAAGCAGCCCGCACGGTCAATTCTGGCCTCACGCATGAAGTCGAGAAGGTGATCGAATTCAGCTTCAGTCTCGCCCGGAAAACCCGCAATAAAGGTACTGCGAATCACAATCTCAGGGCACATCTCGCGCCAGCGCGCAATACGTTCTAGGTTCTTCTCACCACTGGCGGGCCGCTTCATGCGCTTGAGTACATCCGGATGGCTGTGTTGCAAAGGCACATCCAGGTAAGGCAGCACTTTGCCTGTGGCCATCAGTGGCAAAACCTCGTCAACACTGGGGTACGGGTACACATAATGCAGGCGCACCCAGGCACCATAAGGCTCGGCAATTTCACCCAGGGTTTGAACCAGTTCCAGCATGCGTGTCTTGATGGGCTTGCCATCAAAAAAGCCTGTGCGGTATTTGACATCCACGCCGTAAGCGGACGTGTCCTGACTGATGACCAGCAGTTCTTTCACGCCGCCTTCAAACAACGCACGCGCTTCGTTCAATACATCGCCGATTGGGCGCGAGACCAAATCACCGCGCATGGACGGAATGATGCAAAACGTGCAGCGGTGGTTGCAGCCTTCGCTGATTTTCAAATACGCGTAGTGCCGTGGTGTGAGCTTGATGCCGGCAATGCCAAATGAATTGGGCACCAGGTCCACAAACGGGTCGTGCGGTTTGGGCAGGTTCAAATGCACCGCGTCCATGACTTCCTGCGTGGCATGCGGGCCGGTCACGGCCAGCACGCTGGGGTGGATCTGGCGCA
>JBBRMH010000272.1:0-3530 GCA_038230935.1 Burkholderiales bacterium
ATGCGCACGCCGAGTGCATGAAAAGTGCAAATCAACACCCCTTTGGCCTGTTTGCCAATCAGGGCTTTGGCGCGCTCGCGCATCTCGGCAGCGGCCTTGTTGGTAAAGGTAATGGCCGCAATCTGCTCAGGCTTGAGCCCCGACTGGATCAGGCGCCCAATCTTGTGCGTGATGACACGGGTTTTGCCCGAGCCGGCCCCCGCCAGCACCAGGCACGGGCCGTGCAGGTAATTGACAGCTTCTTGCTGGGCCGGGTTCAGGCCGGTGTTAATGCTGACAGGGGTAACAGGAGAAGTGGGGATAGCGGGCGAGGGTGACGACATGCAGGCAGACAAACGTGAAGGCAAAAGCGTGGGGTAGCCAGAATCATAGCCAGTGCGCTACCCGCACCTATGGCAGGTGACAATCACGCTCGTGCTCAGCATTCTTCTCATCACTTTTCCTTTCTTCGCCCTGGTGCTGTGCGGCTACCTCGCCACCCGCCGGGCGCTGCTGCCACAAGCCGCCATTGCGGGCCTTAACACCTTTGTGCTGTATTTCGCACTGCCCTGCATGCTTTACCGTTTTGGGGCCAGCACGCCGATTGCGCAGTTGCTCGATGGCACGCTGGTGGCGGTTTATCTGCTGTGTGCGCTGGTCATGGTGGCGCTGACGATTGCGGTGACACGCAAAGGCAGCACCGGCTGGAACGATGCCTCATTCGGCGCGCTGGTGGCGGCGTTTCCCAACACTGGTTTCATGGGTGTGCCGCTGCTGGTGGCCCTGCTGGGGGCCAAAGCGGCAGGGCCTGCCATCGTCACAATTGTGGTGGACCTGCTGATCACCAGCTCGCTGTGCATTGCCCTGTCGCGGCTGGACTCGGCGGACAGCCACGGCGCAAGCGTAGCTGCCCAAAAAGCACTTCGGGGCGTGGCACTCAACCCCATGCCGTGGGCGATTTTGCTGGGTGCGCTGTCCTCAGGCCTGGCTCTGGCGCTGCCTGCGCCCGTGATGCAAACCGTGGCGCTGCTGGCCGATGCCGCGTCGCCCGTTGCCCTGTTCACAATTGGTGCAGTGCTGGCGCGCTCTCAAATAAATAGCAAAGAGCCCATACCTGCCGTGCGCTACGTGCCTGTAGCGTTGATCAAGCTGATTGTTCACCCGGTGCTGGTCGGGCTGGCCGGGCTGGCGGCCATTGCGCTGGGTTTGCCACTGGATCGCTTTGCATTGACGGTGATTGTGCTGGTCGCCGCCCTGCCCAGCGCCAGCAACGTGGCGATGCTGGCCGAGCGCTTTGATGCCGACAACGGGCGCATTGCGCGGATCATTTTGCTGTCAACGGTATTGGCGTTTTTTACTTTTTCAGGGACGGTGGCGTTGTTGACCTGAACCTGCGCTGCGCACATTCAAACGGCGCTGGCCCATGGGGTTGATTGGCAGACCATAAAGGGATCAAGTTTAGATGATGATCAAAAGTGTGCCAGGCGCACTGAATATATGGGCAAGCAGCTATTGAATTGATAGCGGATATTTATCAATCAAACGACCAAAGTCCATCAGACCCGCTTCACCAACTCAGCCAATTGACGCGGCGAGCACACGGTGACACCTTCAAAACACTTGCCGTAGCCTGGCCCGAAATGTGTGCTGTCGCCCGTCACCAGTACATCGCACGCCAGAACCATGGCCGCCAGCAGCACGGGACGGTCTTTTTCAGGTAACCACAGAGCGGCGGACTGAAGCGAACTGGAGAGCTGCCCAAATTGCACGGCGTTGACCTCTACCTCGCAGAGCAGCGCCTCCAGGTCACTTATCGCGTCTGCGTTTGCTTTGGCGGCAATGTTGCGCAGAGCTTCAGACTGCACATAGCTGTCAGCTACCAGCGTGTGCTGCCCGCTTTGCAGTTCTCGCAGCAGTTGCCGGATGGCGCCGTCTGATTTGGCTGCAGAAAAAAGAATGTTCGCGTCGAGGAAAATTCGCAAAATCTGGCTACCTAAAACACAGCACGCCCATCAGGCCGTGCGTTTTGTCAAGGCTATTGCCAGAGCCAGTTCAGCCTCGGCTGCATCAAACTCCTGCACGCGGGCAGGCGTGTACATCTCCAGCGGTAAAGTAACGGTGGGCCGCAGCAGAAGGCCCTGGGGCGTGGTTTCAGCGATCAGCTGGTCATTGGCTTGAAAGCCCATGGCTTTGCGTATCTTGGCGGGTAGGGTCACCACACCCCGGCTGTTGATGGTTAGTTGTGCTTGCATGGTTGCAGTTTAACGTGATTGCTGTAATTGTGTAATCACGTAGAAAATGGCTGAATGTATTCAATTGATGTTGCCCAATCAACCGGTTGTGCGGTCATTCGCAATTGATAAATACTGTATTCCAGCAGATCAAAAGACGGGTCCAGTACAGGCAGGCTTTCTGCGTCTTCAGGCTATAGTGCAAGTACCGAATTCGCTCGCGCACTTGGTCAAGCAAGCGGGTGACCTGCAACGAAGGATCACCGGGTTCCATGAAAAATTTATATCTAGATTTTTATACAGTGCATGGACTGCAAACCCACAGTGCGAGCGGGTTTCACCGGTTTTCCCCGAAAGATGTATCGTCGAGCGCAGGATGTATCTTCATCGCCGTGCTGTCTACATTACGTTAGGTGGCACTATGTGGCCGGGATTTTTTACTAAACAAGAGGGAGTCGAAAGTGCCGAAGAAAATATGGGATATGGGTGTCGGAAGGCCTGTCGAATCATCGCCGGGACTCAAGACGAGTGGCGACTACTCCGGTTTATATAAAGCGAAGAATGCGACGGACCGTCCAACAATTCTTGAAAGACGTGGCGCACAGGCTCAAGCGCACGTGGACATATCAGCCCGACAGTTACTGAACGAAGGCGAGTCCTTCCCTGGCTTCTTGGCAGTGAGGCGCGCCGACCATGTGACTCTTCTCATTGGCTCACACCCAACACACGGCTTATCGGCCTACGCTGATCGTCCGACTTCGCACGATGGCGGCCGCATCGAGATCATCACGGCCGTTGGCAAGAAGATCATTTCTTCTCGAAATGACTTCTTTGGTCTTCTCTTGGAAGCCGAGATTCCCGAGAGCCAGATCGAGGCGTTTTGTATCGCCAACTGGCGGGCGTAAGTCACACTGCGACCACGGCCGCTGGGGTCACACGGCCGCTGGGGTCACGGCCGCTGGGGTCAGGTCTTGCAAAATAGCATCCATGGATTAGTTTTTCTCCAAAAAGAGCGAGATTTACGAACGCAAGACCCATTCCGAGCCGCAAGGCCACGCGAGACCGTCTGAGTCAAGGTGAAGACAATGCCAAAGACTGATCCGTACGAGATCGAAGTGCTTCAAGCCTATGACAAGGGCTCGCTCAAATCCGTCGCAACATACCGATGACCCACTCAAATCGCCAGCGGATCCACATCAATCGCCCAGCGAATCAGACTCTTGAACTCACTTTGCTTGCGTGTTTCAAACAGCACGGGCTGCCAGGCCGCCAGAAAGCGCTGCAGTGCAGGGCGTGAGGCGCTTTCGACCAGCATCTGCG
>JBBRMH010000273.1:0-3507 GCA_038230935.1 Burkholderiales bacterium
CTTTGTTGCAGTGCAGCAATTCTTGCACTCAACAGGGAACCCCATGCCAAGATCATTCTTAAACAAATCGTTTGTCCAGTCTATGCTCAAAGCCACCCGGCTGACGGGCACAGGCAGCCTGATGGATGCCACGCGTCTGATCCAGCGCACCCTGGCGGGCCTGACTGCATCGCCCGCTGCGCCCACGGCGTCCCCCACCCGCCCCAACGCCGATATCACGGACGTTGTGCCCAAGCCAGCCCGCCGGAGCAGCGCTTTGCCTGCCAGCGCAGTTGATGCGTCGCTGCCCGTGAAGGAGCCACTGGCCCCCAACTTCGTCCTGAGCCCTTCACCAGCGGACGCACCGCCTGCCCAGCCGACGGTACGAGCGCCTGCCGCTCCAGCGGAAGCGTCAACGGCTACGGCTGCAACACACAGGCCGGGTGTTTTTACAGCCAGCACGTTTGTGTTCAAGGGCCAGCAATACGCTTACCGGCTGTATGTTCCGGCCAGCTCCACGCCAGCGAATGCTGTAGCGATCACTACCCAGGCCGATCCACTGCCTCTGGTGGTGCTGCTTCACGGCTGCAAGCAAAATGCACTGGATTTCGCCAAAGGCACCGGCATGAACGCCCTGGCTGACCAGCAACAGGTGGTGGTGCTCTACCCCGAACAATTGTCAAAAGCCAACAGTGGCGGCTGCTGGAACTGGTTTGAGCCAGCCCACCAGAGCCGCAATGGCGAGCCCGGCATGATTGCCGCGCTGACGCGCCAGATCATGGCCGCCAGCCAGAGCAGCGTCCAGATTGACCCTGGGCGTGTTTACATCGCCGGGCTGTCAGCGGGCGGGGCCATGGCGGCCGTGGTGGCCGAGCTGTACCCGGATATTTTTGCGGCTGTGGGCGTGCATTCAGGGCTGCCAGCGGGTGCAGCGCAAAGCATGATTGGCGCTTTTGCAGCCATGCGGCGGGGCGGCCCGGTACAAACAGCCACCGCCATGCCGACCATTGTTTTTCACGGCTCAGCCGACACCACCGTCCACCCCAGCAATGGCGACCATGTCAGCGATGCAGCACGCGCGGCACTCGGCAATGATGGCCTTGAACTCGTTAAAAGCGAGGAAAAAATCCATACCCAGGGCCTGCGCCCGGCCCAGCGTGTGAGCTACCTCGACAACAGCGGCAAGCCGTATGTGGAGCACTGGACCGTTGGCGACGCTGGCCATGCCTGGTCAGGCGGCAACGCTGCAGGCTCCTACACCGACCCGCAGGGGCCTTCAGCGTCGCGCGCCATGCTGGCGTTTTTTCTGCAGCACAAAAAGCAGAGCCTGCGTTAACAGGCGTCGTCTTGCGAGGGCTACATGCGCTCAAAAATCGCTGCAATCCCCTGCCCGCCGCCAATGCACATGGTCACCAGCGCATAGCGGCCCTGAATGCGCTGCAGCTCATAAATCGCCTTGACGGTGATCAGCGCGCCGGTCGCACCAATCGGGTGACCCAGCGAAATGCCTGAGCCGTTCGGGTTGACCTTGGCCGGGTCCAGACCCAAGTCCCGGCTGACGGCGCAGGCCTGCGCAGCAAAGGCTTCATTGGCCTCAATCACGTCCAGATCGTTCACCGTCAGCCCGGCCTTTTGCAAGGCAAGTCGGGTAGCTGGCACCGGGCCAATGCCCATGTAGCTTGGGTCCACACCCGCATGCGCGTAAGCCACCAGACGGGCCAGCGGCTTGGCACCACGGGCTTTGGCAACACTGGCTTCCATCAGCACCACGGCAGCTGCCGCGTCGTTGATGCCGGATGCATTGCCAGCGGTGACGGTGCCGTTTTCTTTTAAAAACACCGGCTTGAGTCTGGCCATGTCAGCCAGCGTGCAGTTGGGGCGGAAATGCTCATCGAGTGCATAGGCGACCTCGCCTTTTTTGCTTTTGAGCATGACCGGCATGATCTGGTCTTTAAAGTACCCGGCCTCGGTCGCGCGCTGGGCGCGGTTGTGGCTTTCGACCGCAATCGCGTCCTGCTCTTCACGGCTGATGCCCCATTTGGCGGCGATGTTTTCAGCCGTCACGCCCATGTGGATGTTCTGGAAAGGGTCGTGCAGCGCACCGACCACCATGTCAATCATTTTGGTGTCGCCCATGCGGGCACCCCAGCGCATGTTCAGGCTGGCGTACGGGCCACGGCTCATGTTCTCGGCACCGCCACCAATGGCAATGTCAGCGTCGCCCAGCAAAATCGACTGGCTGGCCGAAATGATCGCCTGCAGACCCGAGCCGCACAGCCGGTTGACGTTGAACGCCGGTGTGCCCTCACCACAGCCGCCGTTGATGGCCGCCACGCGTGACAGGTACATGTCTTTAGGCTCGGTGTTGACCACATGACCAAACACCACATGGCCCACGTCAGCGCCAGCGACCTGCGCCCGCGCCAGCGACTCGCGCACCACCTGCGCAGCCAGCTCGGTCGGGGCAATGTCCTTGAGGCTTCCGCCATAAGTACCAACGGCGGTGCGCACACCGCTGACAACAACAACTTCACGGGTCATGGGGAGTCTCCTGGTTTTGGGATAAATGGATGGCAAGGCAGGCCATAGTTTGCGCCGCAATGGCTACAGGGGTCTTACGTGGGACGGCACGCGCTGGAGGGTGATTTTTCAAACCCGGAAAAGACGAAAACCGCATATAGCGGCTTTCCATTTGGTGCATCTGACGATTACTCGTTTCAGCTTGTTAGCGTTCAGAGCTCATATCCCAATCGATAAGTGCTTGAAATATAACGCATTAGGCGTTAAAAGAAAAATTTGGTCACAAAACGGTGAGGGAGTTAAAAATGTCACAAGGGATGCGCTATCGCTTGGCTCTGGATTTGGGTTCTACGTCTCTGGGGTGGGCGATGATTCGGCTCAATTCGGAAAATGAGCCTTGTGCGGTCATCAAGGTCGGTGTTCGGATTTTTTCTGACGGACGTAACCCCAAAGACGGCTCATCGTTAGCGGTGACTCGCCGCGAAGCACGCGCCATGCGGCGCAGGCGTGACCGCTTGCTCAAGCGCAAGGCGCGCATGATGGGCACGCTGATTGCACATGGTTTCTTCCCAAAAGACTCGGTTGAACGCAAAGCACTTGAAACGCTCAACCCTTACAACCTGCGAGCCAAAGGACTTGATGCCGCATTGACACCTGCAGAGTTTGGCCGGGCGCTGTTTCACATCAACCAGCGGCGAGGTTTTAAAAGCAATCGCAAGACCGACAAGAAAGACAACGACAGCGGTGCGCTTAAAACCGCCATCAACAGGCTGCGGCAAAATTTACTGGATACAAACTGCCGTACCGTGGGCGAATGGCTGCACTTGCGTGATGCTGCTGGCCAAACGGTGCGGGCACGCTACCGCCAAGCAAAAGTGTTGAAAGATGACGGAAAAACACGCATCGATAAAAGCTACGACCTGTACATTGACCGCGCCATGATTGAGGCAGAGTTTGATGCGCTATGGGCTGCACAGTCAGCCTTCAATCCAACACTGTTTAACACCA
>JBBRMH010000274.1:0-3498 GCA_038230935.1 Burkholderiales bacterium
CTGAGCAGTGCCGAGCAGCGCAGCCGCGTCATGGGCAAGGCCCTGCGCAATGTCGAGGCCTTGCCAGAAGTCGAGTCTGCGCGCCTGATGCCGCTGGACAAAGAGCTGGATTAGTGCCCCGACCTGGAAGTAGAGGAACACAATGAAAGTGATGGATTCGCGCTCAGGGCAAGGCGCAAAACGCAGACATGGCTGTGGCCATGGCGAGGCTTTGCAACGCCGCCATGAGCGCGAAGACACGCTTTCATGTTTCGATACTTCTGGGCCGGGGTACCAGCCTTGACGCCTGAGCTGGCCCGTTTGATCCTGGCGCAAGTGTGTTTGCATGCCTGCATGGCAGGCACACGTCTGGCAGCGCCGCTGCTGGCACTGCGTCAGGGTTACAGCCCGGCAGCGGTGGGTGTGTTGCTCGCGCTGTTTGCCCTGACACAGGTTTTTCTGGCCCTGCCAGCCGGGCGATTTGCAGACCGCCATGGCCTGAAGCGGCCCATCAGCTACAGCGTGGTGGCCGCTTGCACGGGGGCTGGTCTGGCGGTGGCTTTTCCGGTATTTCCGGTGCTGTGTCTGGCGGCGTTGATGACCGGCGGTGCCACCGGGGCGGCCGTGATCTCGCTGCAGCGCCATGTGGGCCGTGCTGCCAGCGGCACCCTGCAATTGCGGCAGGTCTTCAGCTGGCTGGCGATTGGCCCGGCGGTGTCCAACTTTATCGGGCCATTCACCGCCGGGCTACTGATTGACCATGCTGGCCCGACACCGGGCAGTCTGTGGGGCTATCGGGCGGCGTTTTTGCTGATGGCGATGTTGCCGCTGGCCAGCTGGTTTTTAGTCAAACAAACCCGGGAGTTGCCGCCTGTCATTGCCGCCAGCGGTGACGTCAAGCCCAAGGCCTGGGACCTGCTCAGAGAGCCCATGTTTCGCCGCCTGCTGCTGGTGAACTGGTTTTTGTCAGCCTGCTGGGACGTGCATACCTTTGTGGTGCCGGTGCTGGGGTTTGAGCGTGGCATCAGCGCCTCGGTCATTGGCTCCATCCTGGGCGCTTTTGCATTGGCCGCTGCTACCATTCGGGTGGTGATGCCGATGCTGGCAGCGCATCTGAAGGAATGGAAGGTACTGGCCGCTTCCATGCTGTGTACCGCCGTCCTGTTTGGGGTCTATCCATTGATGCGTTCGGCCCTGGCGATGGGTGTGTGTTCGGTGCTGCTGGGTTTTGCACTCGGCATGGTACAGCCCATGGTCATGAGCATGCTGCATCACCTGACACCCGAGGCACGCCACGGTGAGGCGCTGGGCTTGCGCCTGATGGCGATCAACGCATCAAGTGTGATGATGCCCATGCTGTTTGGCTCAGCCGGGGCTTTGGTCGGTATTGCTGCAGTATTCTGGGTAACAGGTGCAGTGGTGGGGCTGGGCTCACGCCTGGCCTGGCAGCTCAAGGACAGCATGAAGCTGTCCCATTGATCGCAAGCCAGACCGACGCGGTTTTTACAGCGCGTAAAACGCCTTGATGAGGTCCCAGGCCACTTGTGGGTCATCCACATATTTCAACAGTTTCAGGTCGTCCGGCGAGATCACGCCTTCTTCCACCAGCATGTCCATGTTGAGCAGGCGCTTCCAGTAATCGCTGCCAAACAGAATAATCGGCACCTGTTTGGACTTGCGTGTCTGCACCAGCGTGATGACTTCAAACAGCTCGTCGAGCGTGCCAAAGCCACCAGGAAAAACCACCAGCGCCTTAGCCCGCATCATGAAGTGCATCTTGCGCAGTGCAAAGTAATGAAACTTGAACAACAGCTCGGACGGCACGTAGGGGTTGGCTTCTTCCTCCATCGGCAGCGCAATTGCCAGGCCGACGCTGATGCCGCCCGCTTCATGGGCACCACGGTTGGCAGCCTGCATGATGCCGGGGCCACCACCGGTGCAGATAAACAGTTTTTCATCTGGCGCTTTGGTCTCGCTGTAGCGTGCCACCATTGCGCCAAACGCCCGTGCTTTTTCGTAGTAGTGGGCGTTACGGGCCAGCTTGCGCAGGCGCTCTGTCAGCGTCGCGTCACCGCTGGCCTCGGCCTGGGCCAGTAGCGCGGCAGATTCTTCTTCGCTGCGAAAGCGGGCGCTGCCAAACACCACCACGGTGCTGTCGATGCCATGGGCCTGCTGCTCCAGGTCGGGCTTGAGCAGCTCAAGCTGAAAGCGTATGCCGCGCGTTTCACGGCGCAGTAAAAATTCGGGGTCTGCAAAGGCCAGGCGCGAGGCGTCAGGCTGCAGCGGGTTGCCTTCGTTGGAATGGGCTTGCAAGACGGCCCAGGCGTCAGCCAGGCGGGGAGAGTGGATATCGTGGGTTTTATGGGTACTGGTAGCTTTGGTCATGCCAATGATTGTGCTGCAGTTTGTTGAGCCCCGTGCAGTGCTCTGAAGGACATTAGATGACATTGGAGGACATTGCAGACGTTAAAAAGGCTCCGTGAGGAGCCTTTTAAAGATAAGCAGATGAGCAGAGCGGCGTTGCTCAGATTAAACGCGTTTGCGGTATTCACCGGTGCGGGTGTCGATCTCCACCGTGTCGCCCTGCGCCACAAAAATCGGCACACCGATCTCAAAACCGGTGGCTATTTTTGCAGGCTTGAGCACTTTGCCTGATGTGTCGCCCTTGACAGCTGGCTCAGTCCAGGTGATTTCGCGGTTCACGCTGGTCGGCACTTCCACCGAAATCGCCTTGCCGTCATAAAACACGACTTCAAGTTCCATGCCGTCTTGCAGGTAGTTCAGCGAGTCGCCCATGTTTTCGGCTTCGACTTCGTACTGGTTGTACTCAGAGTCCATGCAGATGTACATCGGGTCGGCAAAGTAGGAGTAGGTGCAGTCTTTTTTGTCCAGAATGACCTGGTCGATCTTGTCGTCAGCCTTGAAGACCTGCTCGGTGCCGAAGCTGCCAATCAGGCTTTTGAGCTTCATGCGCACGGTGGCCGAGTTGCGCCCGCCACGGCTGTATTCGGTCTTGAGCACCACCATCGGGTCTTTGCCGTGCATGATGACGTTGCCGGCGCGGATTTCTTGAGCGATTTTCATAGCGATTCTTTAATGCAAGCTGCTTGCAGAGGTTGGAAAGTAGGCCGGTCAACGCAGCAAGGTCAATTGCCTGTTTTTCAGCGGATTGCAACTGACCAGCGATCCGGCCAAATTTGCAAAGCCCTCGATTTTAACGGTTTTTTCCCACGAAGTGCAGCAACTGCGTCGTCAAATCGTCTTGCGCCCACAGCTTGGCACGGGCTGCATCGGCTGTTTTCTGCCATGCAGGCAGGTCTGCAAGAGATGTTGCCAAAGCGGCTGCCGGGCCGGGCTGATCCGCATTCCAGTGGTGGTGAAAAGCGCGCTGTGACGGCGGCGCGCCCAGCATGTCCAGGAACGCATCGAGCTTGGCAAGGTGCGCGCCGTCATCCTGCGGGTAAATCTGCCAGACCACTGGCTTGCCCGCCCACAGCGCCCGCACCAGCGAATCTTCAC
>JBBRMH010000275.1:0-3416 GCA_038230935.1 Burkholderiales bacterium
ATTTTCCAGTTCAACTCCCTCGGTGCGATTCCGCAAGACAAAAAATACGCGGGCCAGCCTTGCGAGCTGGTCATTGGCGACGGCAATACCATCCGTGAATTTTGCACCTTCAATATTGGCTCGCCGGGCGGCATCGGCGTGACACGTATAGGCAACGACAACTGGATCATGGCCTATGTGCATCTGGCGCACGATTGTGTTGTTGGCAACCACACCATTTTTGCCAACAACGCGCAACTTGCCGGGCATGTGGAAGTCGGTGACTGGGTCATGCTGGGCGGCTTCACGGTAGTGCATCAGTTCGTGCGCTTGGGTGCGCACAGCATGACCGCCATGTGTTCGCTGCTGTTTGCTGACTTGCCGCCTTTTGTGATGGCACAGGGCCAGCCCGCACAGGCCCGATCCATGAATTTTGAGGGCTTGCGCCGGCGCGGCTTCTCACCAGAGCGCATTGCCGCTGTCAAGGCCATGCACAAGGCGCTGTATCGCGATGACTTGACGCTGGAGCTGGCACGCCAGCAGATCGCTGCGCTGGTTGACAAATACCCCGACGCATCGCCCGATGTGGACATGATGCTGGGCTTTTTAGAGCAGGCATCGCCGCAGCGCGGCATTGTCCGGTAGGCGCTGATGTCGTCATCGCCGCATGTAGCCATGGTCGCTGGCGAGACCTCTGGCGATTTGCTCGCCGGCTTATTGCTCGATGGCCTGACAGCGCGCTGGCCGGGCATGTCCTCTGCGGGCATCGGCGGCACGCACATGGCCAGGCGGGGTTTTCAGGCCTGGTGGCCCAGCGACAAACTGGCTGTGCGGGGTTATGTCGAAGTGCTCCGCCATTACCGTGAGATTGTAGGCATCCGCCAGCAGTTAAAAACACGGTTGCTCCATCCATCCGACGGCCAGCGCCCGGATATTTTCATCGGTGTGGATGCGCCGGATTTCAACCTTGACCTTGAAGCCGACCTCAAGGCCACAGGGATCAAAACTGTGCATTTCATCTGCCCTGCGGTGTGGGCATGGCGTGCAGACCGGGTTGAAAAAATCCGGCGCAGCGTGGACCATGTGCTGTGTATTTTTCCGTTTGAGCCGGAACTGCTGGCCACGCACGGCATTGCCGCGACCTATGTCGGACACCCGCTGGCCAATGTGATTCCCATGCGCCCGGACCGGGCGGCGGCCAGAGCGCGGCTCGGTTTGCGCAACGAAGACACCGTGGTCGCCATCCTTCCGGGCAGCCGACAATCTGAAATCCAGTATCTCGTTGAGCGGTTCTTTCAGGCTGTACGGCATATCCGGCGTGCACAGCCAGCTATCAAATTCATAGTGCCTGCGATTCCCGCACTAAAAGCCCTGATCGCGCAGGCGGCAGCGCGCTGTGGGGTGCAGGACGCGGTTCAGATCGTCGATGGCCAATCGCACGCAGTGCTGGCCGCCTGTGATGTCACCCTGATTGCCAGTGGCACGGCCACCCTTGAAGCAGCGTTGTTCAAGCGGCCCATGGTGATTGCCTACAACATGAACGCGCTGTCGTGGCAGATCATGCGGCGCAAAAAGCTGCAGCCCTGGGTGGGTTTGCCCAACATCCTGTGCCGGGATTTCGTTGTACCCGAGCTGCTGCAGGAAGCCGCCACGCCTGAAGCGCTGGCGCAGGCTGTGTTGCAATGGATCGATGACAAATCCGCAGCACCTGAGAAAATAGCAGCTCTGGAACAACGCTTTACTTTGCTGCATGCCGAACTGCAGCGCGACACCTCCCAATTGGCGACCGATGCGATCGAAAAAATTCTTGAGGCCTGAACAAACCCCGTTGCCCTGGTACGTTCCTGGTTTGATGGCGGGCGTGGATGAGGCAGGACGCGGGCCGCTGATGGGGCCGGTGGTTGCAGCAGCGGTGATTCTGGACGATCTCAACCCCATCATGGGCCTGGCAGACTCCAAAAAACTCACACCGTTGCGACGTGAAAAACTCTATGACGAGATTCGTGCCAAAGCGCTGTGTTGTTCGGTGGCCATGGCAACCGCCGAGGAAATTGACACCTTGAACATCCTGCAAGCCACCCTGCTGGCCATGAAGCGCGCCGTAGAAGGCCTGCGGCTCAAGCCCCACAAGGTGCTGGTGGACGGTAACCGCCTGCCTGTGCTGGGCATTCTTGCCGAGGCGATCGTCAAAGGCGATGCACTGGTGCCGGTTATTTCAGCAGCGTCCATCGTCGCCAAGGTCTATCGTGACCGCTGGTGCGCCGACTACCACCTTCAATACCCGCAATACGGCTTTGCCGGGCACAAAGGCTATGGCACAGCGGCGCATCTGGCGGCCTTGCGCGAGCATGGGGCCTGCCCGCAGCATCGCCGCTCGTTTGCACCTGTGGCCGGGGTATTGCGGTGAGCGAGGCGATGCTGCCACCCGTCACGCATGTCAGCTCGCGCGACAACCCCCTGGTAAAAGAGCTGCGCCGTCTCTCGGAGAGCAGCACCGCCTACCGCAAACAGCGGCACGTGTGGCTCGAAGGCGACCACCTCTGCCGGGCGGCGCTTGCGCGTGGCATTCAACCCGTGCTGGCTGTATTTTCTGAGTCTTTTTGGCCTCTGGGGCAGGAAACATGGGGGCAGGCAGCTATCAAAAACATAGTGATTGCCGATGCCCTGTTGCCTGAGATCAGCGGCCTGGAGTCGCCTGCGGGCATGGGCTTTGTGGTGGACCTGCCCGCAGAAGCGCCAGTGCTTCCAGATGTTGCTTCCGTCATTCTTGACCGGGTGCAGGACGCTGGCAATGTAGGCTCCATCTTGCGCAGCGCGGCAGCATTCGGTTTTAGCCAGATCATCGCCCTCAAGGGCACGGCAGCGCTGTGGTCACCCAAGGTATTGCGGGCCGGTATGGGCGCGCATTTCGCGCTGCGTCTGGTCGAGGTTGTGGATGCGCAAGCGCTGGCTCAACTGCAGGTTCCCATCGTCGTCACAAGCTCGCACCAGGGGCATTTTTTGCACCAGCTCACTGGTGAAAATGCGCTCCCCATGCCCTGCGCCTGGGCACTTGGCCACGAAGGGCAGGGCGTGCGTGAGGATCTGATGGACAAAGCCAGCCTGAAAGTGCGCATTGACCAGCCAGGCGGTGAAGAGTCCCTCAATGTGGCTGCAGCTGCAGCGATTTGCCTGTACACCAGCTCGCTGTCACGGCACGGGTAGATTGCCTGCGTTCACACGGGGCGTCAAGGCGCTTCAGGGGATGACAGTCGTGAACAGATAAGCCGCAAAAATCACCAGATGCACCACGCCTTGCAAAACGGTGGTACGGCCCGGTCCCAGCGACATCGTGGCGACAAACAGCGACAGCAGCAGCAGCACGGTGGACTTGTTGTCCAGCCCCAGCGTGAGCGACCAGCCCGTGGCGATGGAGACAATCGCCACCGCAGGAATCG
>JBBRMH010000276.1:0-3389 GCA_038230935.1 Burkholderiales bacterium
AGTTCTGCAGGCCGCACGTTTTGCGTCACCATCTCATTGAGCAGCAACACCTTGGCCGACAAACTGGCAGCCAGTTCCACCACGTGCTGGCCACGCTTGGGCTTTGAAGGCGCAGGGATAATACGCCGGTCTTCAAAGTAAAAGTCCAGCGCTGACTCCAGCGCATCTTTGGCAGCCTGCAGTGCTCGCGCCTGCGTGTCGCCCTGCGTGATGGCTTCAGGAATATCCACAAAGGTCACTACAAAGCCGCCGTCTTTGGTGTCGGGTGTGAGGATGATGGGGTACATAAACATGTCGCGCTCCTTATTTCAATCCAGGCTGCTTTTTGATGCCTTCGAGCGTGACGGTTTTCAGGTCTGTGTTGTGCATGGGCAAGATGGACTGCTTTCCATTGAGGCAAACCTTCAGGTGCGAGCCCTTGGCTGGCTGAAAAGTTGCGCATTGTTGCGTTAGCCAGCGCTTGAATTCCTTGCTGTTCATGGTGTATTGAAATAAACATTATTGTTTATATTCAAGGCGCAAGGCCCGCGCGAGACAAATACGTGCGAATACTTGGGGGCAGCAGTGCGTTTGATGTTATTGCCTTTGACAGGCGTGCTGCCACTGAATGTGCTCTGCTTTTAGAAGCGGCATGAATGCAAAAAAGCCAACGAATCATCAATAACGCCAAAATTAAGCCAGTGTCTGATATCGGGAAGCGGTCAGACTGAGCACCGATAAAATCCATTGACGTGCTGTTCTTGTAAGCTTCAGACACTATCAGCGAAGTGGAAAAGGTTTTGAGATGATAAAAAGCGTCAAGAGCTTTAGCCAGTTGTCCCGGCTAGTTTTGAAGGGCTACAAGTCAGTCGCAGACTGTGACGTTCAGTTAGGCTCACTCAATGTGTTGATTGGCGCGAATGGGGCGGGAAAATCCAACTTCATCGGGTTTTTCAAGCTTATTCGTCAAATTCTCGACCAGCAATTACAGGTTTTCGTCAGTGACGCTGGTGGTCCAGATGCCGTGCTTTACTTCGGACGAAAAAACACTGAAGAATTAAGCGCCGATTTGTACTTTGGCAACAACGGCTACAAATTCAAACTCAAACCCACCCAAGACAACCGGATGATGTTTTCAAAAGAGGCTTTATGGTGGAATATGTTCGGTGATTGGCGCGCAGCATCTGGGCATTTTGAGTCATATGCTGAGGCACAGAAGCAAGTAACTCAGATTTATGACCATGTGGTGCCACCCATGCGCAGCTGGCGGGTCTATCACTTTCACGACACAGGTCGTAGTGCGATGGTCAAGCAGATTCATGACATCAATGTTAACGATTACTTGCGCGACGATGCGCGCAATCTGGCTGCATTCCTCTACCGCCTGCGCAACCACCACGAAGCCCATTACAAACGGATTGTCAAATCCATCCAGCTGGTGGCTCCTTTTTTTGGTGACTTCCTTCTGCGTCCGACTGTAGATAACAAAGACACGATTCAGCTGGAATGGACTGAGGCAGGGCGAGATATACCGTTTAGAGCCAGTGCGCTGTCTGACGGTACGCTGCGTTTTATTTGCCTGGCAACGGTTTTGCTTCAACCCCAGGAGTTCATGCCAAGCACCATCTTGATTGATGAGCCCGAGCTTGGTTTGCACCCCTTTGCCATTTCTGTTTTGGGGGCAATGATGAAATCAACGGCGCATCAAAACCAAATCATTGTGTCAACCCAGTCTGTCGAACTGGTCAATGAATTTGATCTGGAAGATTTGATCGTTGTAGATAAAAAGGCGGGTGCATCAACTTTCACAAGGCCCAGCGCAGCGCTGCTGGGAGAATGGCTGAACGACTACAGCCTGGGCGAGATGTGGAAGAAAAACCTGCTTGGCGGGAGGCCAACGCGATGAGTCGCATTTATTTGCTGGTGGAGGGCCAGACTGAAGAAGCCTTTGTACGTGAGCTGCTTACGCCACACTATGCCCGCATCGGGCTGTATCTCATCCCCATCATTGTCAGCACCAGTTCTGGCTACAGAGGGGGTGTGGTGAATTACGCAAAAATAAAACCACAGATCGTACGTTTGTGTCGGCAAGATTCACGTGCGCATGTCAGCACGATGTTTGACCTTTATGCAGTGCCCAATGATTTTCCTGGTAAGACACTGGCCACATACCCCAGCCTGACTTCCGGTGCGCGTAAGGCGCAGTATCTGGAGGCGGAACTGCTCAAAGACATCAACGAGCTGAACTTTATACCTAACCTGCTGGTGCATGAATTCGAGGCACTGCTGTTTGCACAGCCAGAAAAATTTGGCGAATGGACAGATGACGCCAAGGTCGTCAGCAGCCTGAACGCTGCTGTGTTGGCGGGCGGCGCACCTGAAGATATTAACGATAGCCCGCATACAGCGCCTTCAAAACGCCTAATCGCTGCCATGCCCGCTTATCAAAAAACCTTTCATGGCCCGTTGATTGCCTGCGAGATTGGTCTTGATGTTATTCGGCAGGCTTGCCCGCACTTTCATGTGTGGCTACAAAAGCTTGAAGCGCTGGTTCCCCGTTAGCCCTAAAAAATTCAGGGCATTGTATGTCTTTGGTAGCTCACACCCGCCAGCCTTGCCCCTCACGCCGCGCCCGGCCCAGGGCTTCGAGGGTTTCCAGAATGCGGGGCAGGCTTTTCTTCCAGGCGCCACGGCTTTTGAAGTGGGCTTCTATGTCGGCCAGGCTCAGGGCGTTGGGCTGGCTGGCGAGGATTTGCACCACGGCGCGGACCTGGTCGGGCAGGGCGGTGGGCCAGGGTTGTGTGGCTGGGTCCGCAGTGTCTTTTGGTTTTGGCTCGACTTCAAGTGCCATTTCGGCCTGCTGGGCAGGAAAAACGGGGGCAGGCAGCTCCTGATTTTGTAGCGCCTGGGGGTTTTGGTAGTGCGGGCGCAGCCAGCGGATGTTGCCGGCGTTTTCTTCTTCTGCGCGCTGGGCGTTGAGGGCGACCAGATGGGTCAGCAAGGCGTCGTTGCTGACGGTGGCCCCCAAACCATAGGCTTGCAGCACCGCTGCATCCAGCTCGTCGTGCAGGTCTTTGAGCACGCTGACCAGGCCCTGGGTGTGGATGGTTTTTTCTTTGGCGGTCAATACCCGTTCGTCCTGAGCCTGTCGAAGGGTCTCCAGCACGTTGTACATGCCTGTCAGCGTGAGGCCCAGGTGCGCGGCCTGCTGGCGTTTGCGGTGCGCGTCGATCTGTTCGGCCAACGTGGCGACGTGCTGGCGCAGGGCTGGGGTGAGGCCGGTGTCTTCGGCTGGGAAGGGGAAGGTTTCAAAGCAGCGGGATTTGTTGTAGCGCGGGCGGTCTTCCAGCGTGCCGCCCGTGGCAAGTGACCAGCTGATGTGAATGCTGCTTGAGAGTACGCCCAGATCA
>JBBRMH010000277.1:0-3386 GCA_038230935.1 Burkholderiales bacterium
CCACGTCATCGTCCTATCCCGCCCACCTGATAAATAGAGGAAAAGTAGAGCAGCGGACAACTTCCCTGACACAGGGGGTAGCCGCCACCGTGGTAGGAGGAGCCGTGAATGAAGATGAGGATACGTTCGCTGGCGGAATCGTAGAACCTGTAGGCCAGCGCATCGCCATCCCGCGCGCGGAACTGCTGCAAGGGAGGCAGGTCCGTGGTGCTTTTGTCCTTCTCGGCAGCAAAGCCGAAAACGTCAGCCTCCGGCGGCATTTGCGGAAAGGGCAGCGCAATCGCCACGATTGCGACAAACAGCCCGACAACCCCGAGCAATAGCAGAACGACGATTCCGCGCAGTAAATGGCGCAAGGCATCTCCTCCGCGAGTTGAATCGTGTCCGGCTGAACCGCAGCAAGCTTTAGTGTTGATTTTCACCCGGACGTGCGCCCCGTCTGACTATGCGGGTCGGGTGATGATGGCGTCAAGGGAGGTATTGTCTCCACCGCTTTTCGAGATTCTGCTCTGAGCTTGGCTTCACGCAAAAGTTGTTGTTTCCGATTTTGGACGGACGTGATCCAAACGCAGAAAAGCTCGTTTGATCGCGAGCTTCCGCTAAAGCCCAAATATTTGAGGCTTGGCAGTTGAGGGCCTTGTGCAGGTCAATCAGGCGAGCACGCAAGGCAAGAGCGATGCAGCACGCTGCCGCACGGCAGGCTTTGGGCTCAAATCAACATAAGCGAGGCTTGACTCTGCAAATGGCAAGGTGTAGCGCGTCCGTCAGGTGTTGGGCACCTGCCGCCTGCGGACGTAAGTCACGGTGAAGCCCAGAATGACCATATCAATCACCCTCGAAGCATTTCGTAGGTGGATAATGCAGGCCTCCTCCAGTTCGGAATGCCCATCTGAGGAGTGAATGATGTCGTCTGAATACGCATCCCAAAACCGATTCTTAACTGCCACCATCGGGCGGCTTTTTGTAACCAATGCCTTGCCAATGATGGTCATGATGCTGATGAGTGGCATGTTGGCCGTGGTCGACGCGGCCTTTCTGGGGCATTTCGTTGGACGTGATGCCCTTGCGGCCGTAAGCCTCGTTTTTCCCATTCTGATGGTCACCATCGCGCTCTCGACCCTTGTCAGCGGCGGTATGTCCAGTCTTCTTGCCCGACAGCTGGGGGCGGGGCAACAAACTGACGCAGTGGCTGTTTTTGCTCAGGCGCATGGATTGGCACTCTTCCTGTCCATGCTGCTGATCGCAGCCTTCAGCACGATTGCTGGCTTTGTCATCGGCCAACTGTCGGGCGGCCAGGCTGACATCGCACACATGGCCTACATCTATCTTGGCATCATGATCTTTGCATCGCCCCTGCAGCTGCTGCTCAGCGTTCATGCCGATGCATGGCGCAACGAGGGCCACGCTGGCCTCATCGCTTTGATGTCCGCAGGGGTAACCCTTGCCAATATCGCACTGAATTATATGTTGATTGTGCCTTTGGACATGGGCGTGGCCGGGTCCGCCTTGGGAACGGCAATTGCCCAAGGAACAGGTCTTGCATTGCTTGTCGGCTTGCGGTGGCGCGGCGGAGGCATCCTAAGGTTGTCCGGCCTCTGGAAGTTCCGCTGGATTGGGGGATGGCGTCCCATATTGACCTTGGGAGCGCCAGTCAGTCTCAGCTTCATCGGGATCGCACTGGTTTCGGCCACGGTGATCACGACTCTGCGCCTGACGGCTGGCTCTGGCTATGTCGAGAGCGTTGCCGCTTATGGCATCGTTACCCGGATCTTGAGCTTCACCTTCCTTCCGCTGATGGCAATCGCAATGGCCACCCAGACCATCGTCGGACACAACGTTGGCGCAAAGCTCTACCGACGGTCGGATGCCACCCTGAAGATCGCACTTGCTGTGGCCTTCGTGTATTGCGGCTCGGTCGAGGTCACCATGCTGATCGGGCACAACTGGATCGCCGGCGGTTTTGTGACCAGCCCAGATGTCATCGCCCAAGTCGGCAGGATTTTGGTTCCGATGTTGTCCCTCTATCTGTTCACTGGTCCGGTTCTAGTGCTCGCCTTATATTTTCAGGCAATCGGCAGACCCGAGCGCACGGCCGCGCTTACGCTGATCAAACCCTTTGCACTCAGCCCTCTGTTGCTTGCCACCTTGGGCATTTTCATTGGGGCAAAGGCAATCTGGTTTGCTTTCCCAATTGCAGACGGGATCATCGTAGCCATCGCCATTGGGATCGCGATTACAAGCCAAAGGCGCCGCGGCACCATCAAGGGTTTTGGCCTGTCATACAGGGAGGAAACGCCATGATGTTGAACTCCCTATCAGAGGCCAAATCACAGGCCAAAGCTCTGCGCGACGCTCTTGTCGGGCAGGGCACCAAGATCAGTCACGCGCAGGCGCTTGAACTTGTGGCCCACCGGAACGGTGCGCGCGACTGGAATACACTTCACGCGAAGCTGTCGCGCGCAGAGCCGCAACAGCTCCAGCTAAATGATCACGTCAAAGGCCAGTATCTTGGGCAAGCATTTACTGGGCGCATCGTGGCCCTGTCAAAGGTCGGTTTAAACCTGAATGTCTCGCTCCAGTTGGACGCCCCGGTCGATGCCGTTCGCTTCGAAAGTTTCTCCAACATGCGACGCCGTATCAGGGGAGTTATCGGGCCTGACGGCCAGTCGGAGCAAAAAACGTCTGATGGCGTGCCACAGTTGGTGATAAGTATGCCGGGTAGGTTGCCTGGCAGTTCCTGAAGGTTCGCAGTGGCTGTTGTGGGGAAATGCCCACGCAAGGCCGCTGCGGCAAGCATCAAAAGCCGATATGGGGAAGCAGCACTGCGACGCGCTTCCCCATTCGAACGGTCGCTTTCGGCCGGAATCCCAGTTTGCCCATTGAAGCCGCACCGGCTGCAGCATGCCGTCGGTGTCCAGTTTCGGGGCACTGCGCCAAAGAGACGTTTTTAAGATGCGGCGCACGTACTTGCCCTCGTGCGCTTCACGGGCGTCAGCCACACAGCACGCAAGAGCGGGCGATTGTGCAAAATCAGCCTTCCTCCCGATTTAGCACGGCCTACTGCGGTTTTGGCGCGGTCCGCTGCGGGTCTGCGACTAACGTGTTGGATTCTCGCGCAGTTTGGGTCGTTTTGTTGACCTATTGTTGACCTGGGATCTGGGCATGCGAAAGCCCCGCGCTCAGCGGGGCGTAGGGCATTGATAACAATAAGAATTTTGGTTGCGGGGGCAGGATTTGAACCTGCGGCCTTCAGGTTATGAGCCTGACGAGCTACCGGGCTGCTCCACCCCGCGACGGTTTGCGCTTGGGGTTGCGCGGGTATTTTGGTGGCAATTGTATGGAGAGATATCGCATCTTTCTAGGATTGGCGGTGACCTACTCTCCCA
>JBBRMH010000278.1:0-3330 GCA_038230935.1 Burkholderiales bacterium
CCAGCGCCGTCCAGATGTACGCGGGCGGGCCTTCTTCACCTGCATGTGCGACCAGGTGAAAACCCAGGTCACGGCAGCGGGCAAACACGCGGGCGAACTTTTCGGGCGGGTTGCCGACCTCGCTGGAGTCCAGCCCGATACCGATGATCTTGTCCCTGAAGGGCAGCGCCTGCTCCAGTGTTTCAAAGGCTTCGTCTTCGCTCAGGTGACGCAGAAAGCACATGATGAGCGATGCCGTGATGCCCAGCTCTTCTTGCGCATCAACGCAGGCACGGTGCAGGCCATTGATGACGGTTTCCATGCGCACACCGCGCGCTGTGTGCGTCTGCGGGTCAAAAAACAGCTCGGCATGCACGACATGGTCTTGCGCGGCCTTGACAAAGTAGGCGTGCGCCATGTCGTAGAAATCTTCGCTCGTGAGCAGCACGCTGGCGCCAGCGTAATAAATGTCCAGAAAGCTTTGCAAGTTGGTAAAGGCGTACGCATTGCGCAGTGCCTGGACGTCTGCATACGCAAGCGTCACGCCGTTGCGCTGGGCCAGTGCAAAAATCAGCTCAGGTTCGAGCGAGCCTTCAATGTGGATGTGCAGCTCGGCCTTGGGCATCTGCCGCAGCAGTTCGGGCAGGCGATCCGGGGCAACCGGTTTAACAAGAAAAGTCATGGCAACTCCGGAAATAAAAAAGGCTGCAAAAGCAGCCGGCGGGAGCGGGGTCGTTCAACGCAGAGCAAGAGGCCTTGGGTACCCGGGTCTCTTTACTCTGCGGCTAATGCTGCAGATATTCCTGCAGATATTGCTGCGTGTGCTGCTTGCGATACGCCCGAGCGCTGGCTGTTTTAATTGCCCGGCACTTTGCCTTCTACGCCCTTCACGTAGGTTTTCAGGCCGCCCAGAAACTTGTCATCTGCCACGGTGTCTTTGGCGATCAGCACTTTGCCGGTGTTGTCCATGATGGGGCCTTTCCAGATGCTGAAGCTGCCGTCTTTCAGACCCGCCTTGACTTCTTCAATCTTCTTTTTCGTCTCGTCAGGCACATCGGCGGCAATCGACACGAGGTCAATCGCGCCTTCCTTGACACCCCACCATGCGCCCGTGCCGCCTGTCCACTTGCCTTCAAGTGCTTCGCCCACGGATTTGACGTAGTACGGAGCCCAGTTGATGACAGCCGATGCCAGGTGGGCTTTGGGGCCATAGGCGGTCATGTCAGAGTCCCAGCCAAACGCGCGCTTGCCCATTTTTTCAGCGGTTTGCAGCACGGCCGATGAGTCGGTGTTCTGGAACAGCACGTCAGCGCCGCCGTTGATCAGCGCGGTTGCAGCTTCGGTTTCCTTGGGTGGGTTGAACCACTCATTGACCCACACCACCTTGGTCTTGATTTTCGGGTTCACCGACTGCGCACCCAGCGTGAAGCTGTTGATATTGCGCACCACTTCAGGAATCGGCACGGAGCCGACCACGCCGACCGTGCCGCTCTTGCTCATCTTGCCGGCAACCACGCCGGCCATGTAAGCGCCTTCATAAGTGCGGCTGTCATAGGTGCGCATGTTGTCTGCGGTCTTGTAGCCGGTGGCATGCTCGAACTTCACGTCTTTGGTGTCACCCGCGATTTTCAGCATCGGCTCCATGTAGCCGAACGTGGTGCCAAAAATCAGCTTGTTGCCTTGGGCCGCCATGTCGCGAATCACGCGTTCTGCATCAGCAGATTCAGGCACTTTCTCGACAAAGCTGGTGAGAATCTTGTCGCCATAGACTTTCTCAAGTTCTTTGCGGGCGTTGTCATGCGCAAACGTCCAGCCGCCGTCGCCGACCGGGCCGACGTAGGCAAAGGCGATTTTGAGCGGCTCGGGCTTGGGCGGGGGTGCGGGTACCGATGCAGCCGCCACGGGGGCGGGTGCCGCAGCCGGTGCAGGCACTTCTTTTTTACCGCAGCCGACCAGGGCAGCAGCTGCCACGGCAGACAGCGCCGCCAGCGTGAAGGAACGTTTTAACAGGTCAGTCATGTCTTCTTGCTTTCGTTGGGAGAATAAAAAACAGCGGGGAAACGAGATAAAAATCAAAGTGAATAAACAGTGAACTTTATTGCAAGGCGTAATTATGCAACTCCAGCCTTGGCAAACCTTCAGGCACCGGGATAAAAAGGTTTGCCAATCGAGCTGGGCATGTTCACGCGAATCCACAGCGGGTTACGCGAGATCAGCACCAGCACCACAATGGTCGATAGATAAGGCAGCATGGTCAGGAACTGGCTCGGAACATTCACCCCTAGCCCCTGCAGGTGAAACTGCAGCATCGTCACGCCGCCAAACAGGTAAGCCCCAAGCAAGACTCGGGCCGGACGCCAGGTGGCAAAGGTCGTGAGCGCCAGCGCAATCCAGCCCTTGCCGGCAATCATGCCTTCGACCCACAGCGGCGTGTAGACCACCGACACATAAGCGCCCGCCAGCCCGCACAGCGCACCGCCTGCCACCACGGCTGCCAGGCGGATGCGCCGCACCGGGTAGCCCAGCGCGTGGGCCGACTCGGGGCTTTCACCGACCGAGCGCAGCACCAGTCCAGCGCGGGTGCGGTACAAAAACCAGATCAGGCCGCCCGCAATCGCCACAGCGATATAGACCATCGGGTGCTGGCGGAACAGCGCCGGGCCAATGAATGGCACATCAGCCAGAAGAGGAATCGGGTATTGGGTCTGCTCAGGCAGCTTTTCCTGCACGTATTTGATGCCCGCAAAGGCAGAAAAACCGCCCCCAAACAGACTGAGCGCCAGGCCAGTGGCGTACTGGTTGGTGTTCAGCCAGATCACCAGAAAGCCAAAAACAGCCGCCAGCGCGGCCCCCGCTGCCATGCCCGCCGCAAAGCCCAGCCAGCTGTTGCCGGTATGCACCACCGTGGCAAAACCGGCAATGGCGGCGCACAGCATCATGCCTTCTGCGCCGAGGTTGACGATACCGGCCTTCTCGTTGATCAACAGGCCCAGCGCCGCAATCGCGAGGATGGTGCCCGCACTGAGCGTGGCGGCAATCAGCAATGCCATCGATTCCATCAGTTCACTCCTTTGACGGCTACAGGTATTTGCAATGGCACCGGCACCGGTGGGTTCACGGATGGCGGCCTGCTCCATTTGAAGCGGTAAGTCATCAGCGTGTCACAGGCCAGCAGGTTGAACAGCAGCAGCCCCTGAAACACTCCGGTAAGCGACTTGGGCAGGCCGAGTCGCGATTGCGCCAGCTCGCCACCGATGTAGAACATGCTCATCAGCAGAGCAGAAAACACCACGCCGACCGGGTGCAGCCGCCCGACAAAGGCCACGATGATGGCGGCAAAGCCGTAACCGG
>JBBRMH010000279.1:0-3325 GCA_038230935.1 Burkholderiales bacterium
AGGACTGGCGCTCGGCTCCCAGGAGCAGCAAAGCCTGACCCGCAACCTGGCTCAGCTGGACGGGTTGATTCTTGAAAACCATGGCACGCTCACTGTGGGTCGCAGCGTGGCTGAAGCCTTCATGTTGATGCATGTACTTGAACGTGCAGCGCAGGCGCAATTGCGCGCCATGGCCGCAACCGGTGGGCAGGTTACGGTTGTCAGTGATGAGCTGGCAAGCCATACCTACCGTCAGTGGGTCGGGGACGGCAGCGAGTGGGACGGCGCTGCCGAGTGGCCCGCGCTGCTGCGCCGGGCCGACCGCTTGTCGCCGGGTTACCGCGACTGATTCAAATTCTCCTGTCAAAGAAAGTCCATTCATGCCCACCCTTCGCGTAGAACTGTTTGAAGGTCGCACTGCCCAGCAAAAAGCTGATCTGGCCAGGGAGCTGACAGACGCCTGCGTGCGCGTGCTGGGTGGCAGCAGCGATGGCGTGGATATGCTGTTTTATGACATCGTCCGCCAGGACTGGGCGACAGGCGGGGTGTTGTGGTCTGAGAAGACACCGGATCAGACCTTGACCAGCCGGTCTGTGAATGGGGTTCTTTAAGCGTACGTTGGACGCTCACCCGAGCAATGCACATGGTTTGCAAGCTGCTGCAATGCGTGTGGCTCAAATGGTCATGCCGCTCTTGTAACGTGCAATGTTTGCACAAGTCGTCTTCGCAGCTCAAAGTTCCCGAAAGTAAACACATGAAATCAGCTTTTATCGCAATCGTATTGTCAGGTCTGGCTGCATCTGCAGGCGCACAAACACCCGGCGAGATACTGATCGGTGTGAGCTTGCCTTTGTCAGGTTTCAACGCTGCTGCGGGGCAAGAAGGCCAGACCGTGATGCGGGCCTATATTGAATCGGTCAATGCAGCGGGAGGTATTCAAGGCAAACACATTGTGCTGCGGGTATTGGACGACGAGTTCAACACCCAGAAGGCAGCTGACAACGCACGACAACTCGCCAATGAAAAGGTCGTTGCATTGTTCAACTGCTGGGGCACCAGCAGCTGCAGTGCCATATTGCCAGTCGCTAACGAGTTCCGTCTTCCCATGGTGGCTGGCATCGCCGGTTCAGGGCCTATGCGTGCCGAACCAGGTCGTTTTGCATTCAACGTGCGACCTACGACGGGCACAGAGATCGAGCGAATGGTCAAGCAGATGGCCTCCGTTGGCCAGTCCCGTATCGCAGTGGTTTATCAGAAAGACGCATTTGGCCAGAGCGCTCTGGCAGCTGCCCAGCAGGTACTGGTCAAGACGGGGATCAAACCGGTGGGTGAGCTGGCAATTGCAGCTGACGCATCCGATGTGCCGGCTGTTCTGGAAGCGCTCAAGAAGGCCGAGCCCAACGGTATCGTGCTGCTTGTATCGCCCAAATCCACGGTGGCACTGATCACGCAGGCACGCCGGGGAGGTCTGGCTGTGCCGATCTACAACCTCGCCGCGCAGGCCAATCGCCGGGTCGTGAGTGAGCTTGGCGAGTACACCGCCAATGTGATCTTCACGACGGTGGTACCCAGCCCCTGGCGCACCGCGCTGCCAGTGGTCACTGAATACCGAAAGCTGTACGCTGCAGCCAGTGGCACTGAGGAGTTCTCTTACCTCGGACTGGAGGTTTTTATCAATACCAAAGTGCTGGTCGAAGGGCTGAGAAATGCGGGACGCGATATCAGCCGGGAAAGCCTGGTCACAGCGCTTGAAACCATGGGCCCCAAAACCTTTGGAGACTCGGTAACGCTCAAATATGGCCCGAGCAGCCGGGAGGGCTCCAGTTTTGTGGGATTGACCATCGTGGACAAGCAGGGGCGGTTTCGGGAATAGTGCAGGGCGTGCAAGGGGCGCTGCATCACATCCTGGCCTCTTGAATGTCACCCGGTACAAGCAGGCGGTCATGCCACGAGACCTGCAGCCACCAGTCCCCAGCCAGCGCCTGCTGCAGAAAACTGCTGAAACTGGTCACCTTCAGGGGTACCAGTTTGGGTGATGGAAACACCGCATGCACTTCTTGTTCTGGAAGCCCGTGGTCGGCCATGACAGGGCGCACCGTGCCGTCGGCCAGTGATTTCCGTGCGACGTACCAGGGCAGCACGGCCAGCCCCATACCGGCGCGTGCCGCAGCCAAAATAGCCGAGAGGTTGTTCGAGCGCAGCGGCCCCTTGACGGGTACCGACAGCTTCTCGCCCGCAGGTGTGGTCAAGCTCCAGCGGTCATCGCCTTGCACGCTGCTGTAAACCACACAGTGGTGCAGCGGCAGGTCAGCCGCACTGCGTGGCGTGCCGCGCTCACTCAGGTAGCGCGGTGCTGCCACCATCACCCAGGGGTTGGTGCCCAGGTAGCGCGCACCCAGCATCGAGTCCGCCATGGGCCCCATGCGAATGGCCAGGTCAATACCTTGCTCGACAAGATTGACAAACCGGTCGTCAAAGCTCAGGTCTATCGTTGCCTCCGGGTGTCGGCGCATGTATTCAACCACCAGTGGCACAACGACGCGCCGCCCGAATGCCACCGATGTACTGATGCGCAGTGTGCCGCCGACCTTGCTCTGCAACAGGGTGGCGAGGTTGTCTGCTTCATCGACTTCGCGGGCAATGACCTTGCACTTGTCGTAGTAAAGCGCGCCGACCTCGGTCGCTGTCACGCCGCGGGTGGAGCGGTGCAGCAAACGGGCGCCGAGGCGTTGCTCCATGGTGGCCACGGCCTTGGTGGCAGTGGGCTGGGTGATGCCTGCCTCGCTGGCGGCTTTGCTGAAGCTGCCAGTCTCGACAACACGGATAAAAAGCTCGATGCCAGTGATTCGGTCCATGCCACTGACTGTAATCGTTCCAGTGCCTGCATTCCGCCACGGAATAGCAGTTATCAATGCCTTGGGGTTTACAAAAAGTCGCGTCCAGCCAATGATCAGGGCATCTATAAAAGGAGCAAGCAATGGCAAAAATGAAGGCCGCAATGGCCGCAGTACTGGTGATGGAAAAAGAGGGCGTGACCCAGGCCTTTGGTGTGCCGGGCGCGGCCATCAACCCACTTTATTCAGCAATGCGTGAGCGGCAGTCGATTGCCCACATTCTTGCGCGTCACGTCGAGGGTGCCTCCCACATGGCTGAGGGCTACACCCGCGCCAAGGCTGGCAACATCGGCGTGTGCATTGGCACCTCCGGCCCCGGCGGTACTGACATGATCACTGGCCTGTATTCGGCCAGCGCAGACAGCATTCCCATTTTATGCATCACCGGCCAGGCCCCACGCGCACGTCTTTACAAAGAAGACTTCCAGGCGGTTGATATTGAGGCGATTTCC
>JBBRMH010000280.1:0-3310 GCA_038230935.1 Burkholderiales bacterium
AAACGTAGCGTCAAAGCGGCCTGCTCCAGCAACTGCCCTGACGGTGATCTGGATCACGCCGATGCGCGCGCTGGCCGCCGACACGCTGGGTGCGCTGCAACGAGTGCTCGGTGACTTGCAGGCCGACGGGCAGTTCAAGCTCTGGACCATTGGCGCGCGCAGTGGCGACACCGCAGCGGGCGAGCGCAGCGCGCAAAACCGGCGCTTGCCGACGATGCTGGTCACCACGCCCGAAAGCCTGTCGGTGATGCTCTCCCGCGCGGATGCCCGCGAAGTGCTGGGCAGCGTGGAGACAGTGGTGGTGGACGAATGGCATGAGCTGCTGGGCAACAAGCGCGGCGTGCAGGTGCAGCTTGCTTTGGCCAGACTCCGGCACTGGAACCCTGGCTTGCTCACCTGGGGCATGTCGGCCACGCTGGGTAACCTGGATGAAGCGATGCGCGCCTTGCTAGGCAACAGCAACGCGCCAGGCACGCTGGTACAAGGCCAGGTTCCGAAAAAACTCATCATCGATTCACTGCTCCCCACACAGGTGGAGCGCTTTCCGTGGGGCGGGCATCTGGGCCTGCGCATGCTGCCGCAGGTGGTTGACGAGATTGCCGGCAGCAGTACCACGCTGGTCTTTACCAACACCCGCTCGCAGGCCGAGATCTGGTACCAGGCACTGCTCCAGGCACGGCCTGACTGGGCGGGCGTGATTGCGCTGCACCACGGCTCACTTGACCGGGGCGTGCGCGAATGGGTGGAGGCCGGGCTTAAAAACGGCGAGCTGCTTGCCGTGGTGTGTACGTCCAGTCTGGACCTGGGTGTTGACTTTTTGCCGGTCGAGCGTGTGCTGCAAATCGGCTCGCCCAAAGGCGTGGCGCGCCTGCTGCAACGCGCCGGGCGTTCCGGCCACGCACCAGGGCGGCCCTCGCGCCTGACGCTGGTACCCACGCACAGCATCGAGCTGGTTGAAAGTGTTGCCGCGCGCACCGCCATTGCCGACGGCGAGATTGAAGCCCGCAGCACGCCAGACCAGCCGCTGGATGTACTGGTCCAGCACCTCGTCACGGTGGCACTGGGCGGTGGTTTTGTGCCTGACGCGCTGTATGAAGAGGTGCGCAGCACAGCCGCCTATGCCGGTTTGAGCCAGGGCAGCTGGGACTGGTGCCTGTCGTTTGTGCAGCAGGGCGGGCCGTCGCTGTCCGCCTACCCCGACTACCGGCGCGCCGTGCCCGACGAGTCTGGCGTGTGGCGCGTGCCGGACGCCCAGCTGGCGCGACGCCACCGCATGAACATTGGCACCATCGTGAGTGATGCCAGCATGGCGGTGCAGTATGTGGGCGGCGCAAAAATTGGCAGTGTGGAAGAAAGCTTTGCGGCCCGGCTCAAACCCGGTGACTGCTTCATGTTTGGCGGCCGCCTGCTTGAGCTGGTGCGCATTCACGACATGACCGCCTGGGTGCGCCGCAGCACTGGCAAACGCGCTGCGGTGCCGCGCTGGAGCGGTGGCCGCATGCCCATGTCCAGCACGCTGGCCGACGGCGTGGTGCAGCAATTGGCGCTGGCTGCCGACGGGCATTTTGACTCGCCCGAGCTGCAATGCGTGCGGCCCCTGCTGGAGCTGCAGCAAAGCTGGTCAGCCCTGCCTACGCCGTACACCCTGCTGGCCGAGGTGCTGGCCACGCGTGAGGGTACGCACCTGTTTGTCTATCCGTTTGCCGGGCGGCATGTGCATCTGGGGCTGGCCAACCTGATCGCCTGGCGTGTGGCGCAGCAGGCACCGCTGACTTTTTCGATGGCGGTCAATGACTACGGTTTTGAGCTGCTCTGCGCCAGCGAAGTCAACTGGCCTGCGTTGCTGCCAGGGGTGCTGCACTCTGAAGCGCCGTTACTGGAAGAGGTACTGGCCAGCCTGAACGCCAGTGAGCTGGCCCAGCGCCGCTTTCGTGAAATCGCCCGCGTGTCAGGCCTGATTTTTCAGGGCTATCCGGGTGAAAAGCGCAGCAACAAGCAGCTGCAGGCATCGTCGTCGCTGTTCTACGAAGTCTTTCGCAAGTACGACCCGGCCAACCGCCTGCTGCTCCAATCCCAGCAAGAGCTGCTGGCCCAAGAACTTGAGCTTGGCCGTTTGCGCAGCAGCCTGGAGCGCATGCAGGCGCAGCAGCTAGTGCTTAAAATGTTGGTGCGCCCCACACCGTTTGCATTTCCCCTGATGGTCGAGCGCTTTCGTGAACAGTTGTCGAGCGAAAGCGTGGCCGACCGCATCGCACGCATGGTGCAGCAGCTGGAAAAGGCGGCAGGCCTGCCGCCAGATGCGGCCGATACGGCAGATACCGCCGACACTGACGCGCAGGCCCTGCAAAAAGTACGCGCTTCGCTGGCTTTCGGACAAGACACGCTGACGGCCTCGCCTAAAAACCCAGGGCGTCGTTCAACTCGCCGCAAGCCATCATGATTGTTTCTGAACTGAAAAACACTTTGAACGCGCCGCCCCTGGGCAAGCCGCTGGCCATTGACTACGCTGGGCAAACCGTCTGGCTGCTGCCTGAACACGCGATCTGGTGGCCCGCGCAGCGCGTGCTGTTTGTGGCCGACCTGCACATGGGTAAAGCTGCTACTTACCGCGCGCTGGGCCAGCCGGTGCCTGCGGGCACCACCGACGAAAACCTGCGCCGCCTGAGCCAGCTCATCCAGCACTACCAGCCCACCCAGCTGGTGTTTCTGGGGGACTTTTTACACGCCGCCCAGGCCCGCACGCCGTCTGTGCTGCAAGCCCTCGCCAGCTGGCGTGCCAGCGTTGCCAGCCTGCACTGCGTGCTGGTGCGCGGCAACCACGACAGCCGCGCTGGCGATCCGCCGCCAGAGCTGCGCATCGACGTGGTGGATGAGCCGTATCTGACAGGCCCGTTTGCCGCCTGCCATCACCCGCAACGGCACGCCAGCCACGCCGTGCTTGCCGGGCACGCGCACCCTGCCGTGCAGCTGCGCGGCCCGGCGCGAGACCGCATGCGCCTGCCGTGCTTTTGTTTTGAAGCCCGGCAAGCCATACTGCCCGCATTTGGTGAATTTACCGGCGGCTGGCTGGTCGAGCCAAAATCAGGTTTGCGGCTGTATGCGGTCGGTGGGCAGGCGGTGTGGCCGTTACCTGCGCTTGCCAAGGGGTAAAAAAGAGCTGCGCACTATGTTTTTTCATTTAGAAAGCCGCAGGGCGCAGCAGTCCATGACCGCAGAGGCGCAGAGAACGCAGAGGACCGCAGAGGTGAAGAAAACAGGCTACTTATTTTCTCTGCGCAACTCTGCGTTCTCTGCGCCTCTGCGTTGAAGG
>JBBRMH010000281.1:0-3299 GCA_038230935.1 Burkholderiales bacterium
AAGACGCCAGCGCGCGGATGTCGGCCTGAATCCGCACCGCAGGCCGCTGGCCACCGCTGAGCGTGACCAGCCCCACGCCGCTGACCTGGCTGATTTTCAGGGCCAGCCGGGTGTTGACCAGGTTTTGCACTTCTGTAAGTGGCAGAAGGTCTGACGTGATGGCCAGCGTGAGCACCGGTGCGTCGGCTGGGTTGACCTTGGCATACACCGGCGGCGCGGGCAGGTCGGCAGGCAGCAGCGACGCGCCAGCGTTAATGGCCGCCTGCACCTGCTGCTCGGCAATGCTAAGGTCCAGCCCCAGGCCAAATTGCAGCGTGACAATCGACACACCCGCAGCGCTGGTGGTGCTCATGCGCAGCAAGCCGGCCATCTGGCCGAACTGCCGCTCCAGCGGGGCCGAGACAGTTTGCGCCATCACCTCGGGGCTGGCCCCGGGGTACAGCGTTTGCACCTGAATCGTGGGGTAATCGACCTGCGGCAGCGCCGACAGCGGCAACAGCTTGAAGCCCAGCAAACCCGCCAGCACAATGGCCAGCATCAGCAGCGATGTGGCGACCGGCCGGAGAATGAAAGGGCGCGAAGGATTGCTGGCGCTCATTGCGGGGGTCGCTCACGGCCCGGGCCACCACCGCCCCCACCACCACTACCACCACCACCTTGTTGCATGCGTTGCTGCATGCCCTGCCAGCGTTCTATGGCTTCGGCATCACCACTGTCGAGCTTTTCAAAAAACTTTTTGCGGCGCTCCAGCGCCTCGGGGTTGTCTTTGACTTGCTCAAGCATGCGCTGGCGCTGTTCGGGCGTTGGGCCTTTGGATGCTGTGGCGGCGGGCGCTGCTGCGGGTGCAGCACCTGAAGGTTTGGGCGCTGGCCCTGCTGCTGTGGCTGACTTGTCAGCCGGGCTGGTCAGTGGGGTTGCCGATGCAGGTGTGGATGCGGGTGGGGCAGTGCCTGGCGAGGCTGCTGACCCTGCTGATCCCGGCGCAGCACTGGCACCGGGGCGACGACCACCACCAACACCACCACCACCACCACGGGGTGCCTCACCTGCCAGACTGACCCGCGAGCCTTCTTTCAATCGGTCAGCGCCTTCCGTGATCACCTGCTCACCCGCCTTCAGCCCAGACGCAATCACGATTTTTTCACCAGTGGCCTGCCCACGCACAATGGGCCTGACCGATACCGTGCGTTCAGCGGAGTTCAGCACAAACACAAAGTCCCCGCTGCCGCCCAGACGCACAGCTGTCACGGGCACCACCACCGCGTTGTCAATCGACTTGATGCGCAGCTGGATATTGACAAACTGGTTGGCAAACAGGGCCGAATCGGCATTGGCAAAACGCGCCTTGGCCTTGACCGTACCCGTGGTGGTGTCAACCTGGTTGTCCAGCGACGCAAACGTGCCGTTGCCCAGCGCGGCGGTGCGCGTGCGGTCCATCGCCACCACCTGCATGTCGGTTTTACCGGCACCCAGCACATCACTGATGCGGTCTTGCGGCACGGCAAACACCACATCCACCGGCATCACCTGGGTGATCATGGCCACGCCATTGGCGTCGCTGCTGCTCACCGTGTTGCCCACGTCCACCGTGCGCAGGCCCACCCGGCCACTGATAGGCGCAGTGATGCGGGCATAACTCAGGTTGAGCTGCGCCACGCCAACGGCAGCGCTGTCAACCATCACGGTGCCTTCAAGCTGCTTGACCAATGCGCTTTGCGAGTCAACGTCTTGCCGCGCAATCGAGTCCTGACCCAGCAGGGTTTGAAACCGTGCCAGCGTGACCTTGGCGCTTTCAAGTTGCGCCGCATCGCGCTGGCGCTGACCCACAGCTTGCTTGAGCGCCAGCTCAAACTGGCGCGCGTCAATGGTGGCCAGCAACTCGCCCGCGCGCACCATCTGGCCCTCTTTGAACAGCACCTTTTCCAGCACGCCCGAGACCTGTGGGCGCACTTTGACGGTGGCCAGCGGTGTGACGGTGCCCAGCGCGTCCAGCGTGACGGCAATGCTGGTGCGCTCGGCGGTTGCCACGCCCACCGTGCTGCCGCCACGGCCACCGCCACCGAAGCCACCACCAGGCCCGCCGGGACCACCAGGGCCACCCATGGGCGTTGCAGGCGCAGGGCGCGTCAGGTACCAGGCCAGACCACCGACGCCCGCGACCAGCAGCAACGCCACCACTGCGCCGATGACGGATGCACGACGGCTCAATGGTTTTCGGGCAGCTGCAATGCCAGCAGGATTGGCGGGTTGGAGAGGGTGCTCAACGGGTGGCTCTTGCGGCGTCATCAACGGTCCTTGTCAATTTTTGTCACGCCGGCTTGCCGCGCAGCGCAGGCTGCAAAAAGCCTTTGAAAAGATTATGACGACAAGATCAAATCAGTTGTGAAGCACAGGTCTGGCAACGGGTAAATGCAGGGTAAAGCAGCGCGTGATTCAAGCGGGCTGCCTGACTGCGCCGAAGACGCTGGAGCAGGCACTTGAATGCTATGACTTCAATAGCAACCCGTGCAAGTATTGATTGGACTGAAGCTATTTTTGCCTCTAAAGCAGTCTTTTGGGTACCGTGCTGGCCTGCCCACCCTGCATGCCCTATCTCAACGGAATCACAATCGCCCGATCCACTGGCACCGCCGTCACACTGTTCTGCGGGGAGCCCTCAATCAGGCGGTCCGAGTACGTCAGGTACACCAGCGTGTTGCGCGGCTTGTCAACCATGCGCACCACCCTGAGTTTTTTGAACACCAGCGAAATGCGCTCGGTCAGTACGTCTTCCTGCGCTTCCAGAGGTTTGGCAAAGCTGATGGCACCTGTCTGGCGGCAGGCAATCGACGCCTCAGCCCTGTCTTCAGCCAGTCCCAGCGCACCCTTGTAGCCCCCGGTTTTGGCACGCGAGACGTAGCACGTCACACCTGCCACCTTCGGGTCGTCATATGCATCCACCACGATTTTGTCGTTTGGGCTGAGCAGCTTGAACACAGTGCTGACTTCCCCAATCTGCTCAGCGCCAGCGCGGGGCAACCAAAGCATGAGGAACAGCATGGCGAACAACGAAAAAACTGATGTATTGGGGATTTTTTTCATCTTGTTGGTTCCTTAAAAACCATAGCGTACACGCCCTGCAGAAAGATGCCTTCACACCAGGAGAACTGTGGTTTCCCACATTACTTCCGGGTGTAAAAGCACTATATTTGCGCTATTCATTGACAACATGCATCATTTTGATGCCCACCCTCTATTCTTACTGTGTCATAAAATAAATTATTTTTGATAAAGTGCATGTTGACAGCAAACGCTATGGA
>JBBRMH010000282.1:0-3256 GCA_038230935.1 Burkholderiales bacterium
CCGCCAGCTGTCGTGGAATGTCCAGCCCGCCGTGGATTCCCGGCTGCTTTTTTGCGTGGCTCGGGACGTGACTGCGCGTCGGCACAGCGAGGCGTTGCTGCGAAGAAACGAGGAACAGTTCAGGCTGATGGTCGAAGGCAGTGAACAGGTTGTTTTCTACACCCGTGACAAGGCGCACCGTTTTACCTACCTTTCCCCGTCAATGCTCGGCGTGATGGGTTACCAGCCATCAGATGTGGTTGGAAAGACGTATGAATGGTTTCAAATGGTGGGCGACCCTCTGAACGCCAGAGCGCGGGAGAGCACCATCAAAGCCCTGAAGGACGGCCAGGCCATCCAGCCGTACACCATTGCGGCCCGGCACAAAGACGGGCATCGCATGGTGCTTGAAATCATTGAAAGCCCTGTTTTTGAAGGGGGCAGCAAGGTCAGTTTTCAGGGCTTTGCGCGCGACTTGACCGAGCGTATGCGTACGCAAAACGAGCTGGCATTGTCAGCGTTGCGCTTTCGCAGTTTTTTTGAGCAGGCCGCCGTTGGCATGGTGGTTGCGTCTGAGACGGGGGCGTTTGTTCGGGTCAACCAGCGGTTTGCGGACATCATCGGGTACACCAAAGAAGAAATCGTCGGTCAGCTGTGCGCCCAGGCGATCCACCCCGATGACCGCGGGCACGAGGCAGTGTCGATAGCGCAGTTGCTCGATGGACGCATTGACTCTGGTGTCTGGGAAAAGCGTTATATCCGCAAGGATGGCAGCGCGGTCTGGTGTACGCTGAACCTTTCATTGCTGAGCCTGCAGGGCGACGGTACCCGGCAGTTCATTGGCGTGGTCGAAGACATTTCAGAGAAAAAGCGCGCGCAGGAAAGCCTGCAACGCAGCCAGGCCATGCTGCGTATCGCAGGAACCGCTGCCAAACTTGGCGGCTGGATTCTGGAGGTGCCGGGCAATGTGCTTCACTGGTCCGATGAAGTACGCGCCATTCATGAAGTAGCTGGCGACTTTGAGCCCACACTGGCGCAAGCTGTCGAATACTACCCCCGGGAGTTTCGCGGCCAGGTAATGGCGCATGTCAAGCGCTGCGAAGAAGACGGCACGCCCTTTAATTTTGAGCATGAACTCATCACCGCGACCGGCAAGCGCATCTGGGTGCTGGCCATTGGCGAAGCCTTGCGCAACGACCAGGGCGCGATTGTGGCTGTGTATGGTGCGTTGCAAGATATCAATGCCCGCAAGCAGACGGAGGCCTCACTGGCTGCCAGTCAACATCGGTTCCGCGAGATGGCTGACACCTTCCCGTTCATCGTCTGGACGGCCGAGCCGCATGGCAGTACTGATTATGTAAACCATGTTTTTAGCGACTACGTTGGTGTCACCCAGGACAACAAGTCTGATGTCGAGTGGAAATCCCATGTTCACCCAGAAGATATTCAGCGGTGTGTGAGTGCCTGGCAAACGGCCGTTCACACCGGTACTGCTTATTCGATTGAATATCGCCTGAGAAACGCCGCCACCGGTGACTACCTTTGGCACTGTGTGCGGGCGGCGCCCGTCCGGGATGTCGCAGGGCAGGTCGTCAAGTGGTACGGGACCGCCATCGACATCCACGAAACCAAGTTGCTGGAGAACCAGGCCAAATCCCTGGCCAACCGCCTGAGCACCACGCTTGAAAGCATCACCGACGGGTTCTTGATTCTTGATACACACTGGAACTTCACTTTTTTAAACACCCAGGCAGAGCGCATGCTGGGCCGGACCCGGCAAGAGCTGCTGGGCAAGACACTCTGGACGGAGTTTCCGCTCACGGTGGGTACCGCTTTCGAGCGGCAGTTCCGCAAAACCGTCGAAGAAGGCGTGCCCGTCCATTTTCAGGAGTATTACCCGGCACCGCTGGACCGCTGGTTTGCCATCAGCGCCTACCCTAGCGATGAGGGCCTGGCCGTGTATTTCCGCGACGTGACGCAGACCCACAAGGATGTTGCACAACTGCAGCTGCTCAGAACGGCGGTCTCGCGGCTCAACGACATTGTGCTGATCACTGAAGGTGAGCCGTTTGACGAGCCTGGCCCCCGGATCATCTTTGTCAATGAGGCCTTCGAGCGGCGTACCGGCTACACCCAGGCAGAAGTGATCGGAAAAACACCGCGAATCCTGCAAGGCCCCAAAACTGATCGCGCAGAACTGGACCGCATCGGAAGGGCGCTCAGAGCGTGGCAGCCTGTTCGGGCCGAACTGATCAACTACACCAAAGATGGCGAGGAGTTCTGGCTGGAGCTGGACATTGTTCCGATTGCCGACTCACAAGGCGGGTTCACGCATTGGGTTGCGGTGGAGCGCGACATCACCGAGCGCAAACTGGCCCAGGAGGCGATTTTGCAACTCAACAGTGAGCTGGAGGACCGGGTCCAGCGGCGCACCGAACAGCTGCAGGCGGCCAACAAGGAGCTGGAATCGTTTTCTTATTCGGTCTCGCATGATCTGCGCTCGCCGCTGGCCACCATCAACGGCTTCAGCCAGCTGCTGCTCAAATCCGACAAAGACCAACTCAGTGAAAAAAGCAAGCATTACCTGCGGCGTATTTACGCGGGTTCGACCAAAATGGGCGAGCTGATCGAAGGTCTGCTCTCTCTGGCCAGACTTTCCAGAGGCGAGCTCAACCGCCGGGAAGTAGATTTGACGGCGATGTCAGCCAAGATGGTGCGGGAACTGAAAGACGCCGAACCCAACCGTGTGGTGGACGTGATTGTCCAGCCCGATCTGATGGTCAATGGTGATGCTGCCATGGTGATGGTCGTCATGCAAAACCTGATTGCCAATGCGTGGAAATACTCGGGTAAAACGCCCTTTGCACGCGTGGAGATTGGCAGTGAAACAGCCCCCGACGGCGTGCGGTGTATTTTTGTGCGCGACAACGGCGCGGGGTTTGACATGGCGTACGAAGAAAAACTTTTTCAGGTGTTCCAGCGCTTGCACCAGGACACCGAGTTCACGGGTACAGGCATTGGTCTGGCCAACGTCAAACGCGTGGTGGAGCGCCATGGCGGGCGGGTCTGGGCGCAGGCGGCACCCGACCGGGGTGCTACATTCAGGTTTACCCTTGACCAGGCGACATGAAACCCGCACCCATTCCAGCCAATGACGAGCAGCGCCTCGCAGAGCTTTACCGTTATGACATTCTCGACACCGAGGATGAAACTGAGTTTGACGATTTCACCCGGCTTGCCGCGCATATTTGCGGTGTGCCCATCGCGCTGGTCTCAC
>JBBRMH010000283.1:0-3252 GCA_038230935.1 Burkholderiales bacterium
ACTACCCGAACCGGGTGTGAGCCAGCGCCTTTGCATCGATACCGACTACGAACGCTTCGCCCATGGCAGGCACTTCCCCGGTCAGCGCCGTGATATTGACCTGGTGCGACACCCAGACCTCAAACTGTCCCAGAGGCACAGCTTTGAGCAGGGCACGCAGCGTTTGGGTCTGGCCCGCCTGGGCGGCATTGTCTTCAAAAGTCGATGCCAGAGCAGGCAGCACGGTGTGGGCACCAAAGGCGATGTCAGCGGTGTCCTTGCAGCGACACCAGACGCTGGACCGCACGGCGCTGGCTTGCAGTTTGCGGTCTTTGAACCATTGACCTATGCGCTGCGACTGTGCCCGCCCATCAGCGCTCAGGTTGCGCTGGGTGCTGCACTGGTCAAGCCTGAAGTTGGGCGGGTCGCCAATGCCGGGTTCGGTCTGCGCGTGCCTGAGCAGCACCACACAGCAACCCGTGCGCAAGATGGCGGCCATATCGGGAGTCGCCTGTGCCAGAGCGCCTGCAGGCCAGGTACTCCAGCTGCTGGCTGCCAGAGCCGTCCATGCGGTCAGTGCCTGGCGTCGTTTCATGTGGATTCCTCCGTTGATGGTGTTTGATGGTGTCTGGTTACGGCGCGCGTCGGGTGTCTCGTGATGATTGCCTCAAGCTGATGCAGGATTCATCTTGGCAGACCGGCCGCGCAGCAGCTTTTCCTCTGCCATGGCCAGCGCGGCAGGCTTGCCTGACAGCACCAGCGTGTCACCGCCCTCCAGCACGGCTTCGTTGTCACTGACAACCACTTTGCCTTTGTTGCGCCGCAGGCTCACCACGCGCACGCCGAGCAGAGGCAAGTCCAGGCTACCCAGAGACTTGCCGACCGACTTGATGCCCAGTGGCAAAACAAGAGTCGCCAGGCGTTCTTCGTCCAGCTCGTTGACAGTGTCGTCATCGGCCCCGCGAAAGTAGCCGCGCAGCAGGTTGTAGCGCGCATCGCGCTGGTCCTGCACCACGCGAATCACGCGCCGCATGGGCACACCCACCAGCGCCAGCGCGTGGCTGGCCAGCATCAGGCTGCCCTCAATGGCTTCCGGCACCACCTCGGTGGCGCCCGCTGCCTGCAGTTTTTCAAGGTCATGGTCGTCCACCGTGCGCACAATCACCGGCACATGGGGGGCGTGGGCGCGTGTGTTGGCCAGCACCTTGAGTGCGCTGGCGGTGTCCAGGTACGTCACCACCACCGCACTGGCCCGTGCCAGGCCAGCGGCCATCAGCGCCTGCAGGCGAACCGCATCGCCAAACACCACCGAATCGCCCGCAGCGGCGGCCTGGCGCACCCGGTCAGGGTCCAGGTCAAGTGCCATGTACTGGATGCCTTCGCGCTCCAGCATCTGGCCCAGGTTCTGGCCGCAGCGGCCATAGCCACAAATGATGACGTGTTTGTTGGCATTGATGGATTTGCGCGCGATGGTGGTCATCTGCAGCGACTGTTGCAGCCACTCACTGGCCACCAGCTTCGTCACAATGCTACTGCTCTGCATGATGATGAAAGGCGCGGCCAGCATCGACAGCACCATGCTGGCCAGAATCGGGTTTAGCAGGGCGGGCGGCACCAGGCGGCTCTCATTGCTCAGCGTCAGCAGCACAAAGCCAAACTCGCCTGCCTGCGCCAGGTACAGCCCGGTGCGCAAAGACACACCTGTGGTGGCCCCCAGCGCCCGTGCCAGCGCAGTCACCAGCACCAGTTTGAAGATCACCGGAACCGTTGCCAGCAGCAGCACCAGGGGCCAGCGTTCCAGCACAATATGCCAGTCCAGCATCATGCCAATGCTGATAAAAAACAGGCCCAGCAGCACATCGTGAAAGGGCCGTATATCGGTTTCTACCTGGTGCTTGAACTCGGTCTCTGAAATCAGCATGCCCGCAATGAAAGCGCCCAATGCCAGGCTCAGGCCGGCCAGTTCGGTGAGCCAAGCGAGCGCCAGCGTAACCAGCAGCAGGTTCAGCACAAACAGCTCTTCGCTTTTTCGCCGCGCCACAAGGGTCAGCCACCAGCGCATGACGCGCCGCCCGCCCGTCAGCAGCAGGCCAACCAGCACGGTCGCCTTGACAGCAGCGATGCCCAGCGCCGTGAAAAGCTGATCTGCTGGTGAGCTCAGCGCCGGAATCAGCACCAGCAGAGGCACCACGGCCAAATCCTGAAACAGCAGCACGCCCATCACGCGTTTGCCGTGCTCCGAGTCCAGCTCCAGCCGCTCAGCCAGAAGTTTGACCACAATCGCCGTGCTGCTCATGGCAATCGCACCAGACAGCGCCAGCGCGGTTTGCCAGCCCATTTTCCAGAAGGTCGGAGCGATGCTGGCCAACAGCAGCGAGCCTAGCGTGGCGAGTACAACCGTCAATACCACTTGCAGCAAGCCCAGGCCAAACACGTGGCGGCGCATGGAGCGCAATTTGGGCAGGTTGAACTCCAGCCCGATGACGAACATCAAAAAAACCACGCCAAATTCACCGAGGTGGCGCACGCCATCGGCATCCTTGGACAAAGCCAGCGCGTGCGGTCCAATCACCACACCGACGGCCAGATAACCCAGCATGGGCGGCAGTTTGAGCGAGCGGCACGCTACCACCCCCAGCACGGCGGCCAGCAGGTAAAGCAGGGTCAGTTCAAGCGCGCTCATGTTTTGATGGTATCTGATGGATATGGCTGTCGGGCACCGGCCTCATGGGGCGGGGTGGCTCTATAGAATGCGGTATGAGTTTTGACGCCCTTTCCTTTGAAGCCTTTGACGCCGCGCAGGCACAGGCCCTGGCCCGGAAAACCTTTGAGATAGAAGCCGCTGCCGTACTGGCCCTGGCAGGCCGGGTGGGACCCGAATTTGCACGCGCTGTTCACATCATGTTGACGTGTCGTGGCCGGGTCGTTGTGATGGGTATGGGAAAAAGCGGCCATATCGGCCGCAAGCTAGCGGCAACCCTTGCCTCAACCGGCACCCCCGCGATGTTTGTACACCCGGCAGAAGCCAGTCATGGCGATCTGGGCATGATCACGGCAGTCGATGTCGTGCTGGCCATTTCCAACAGCGGCGAGAGCGCAGAAATCACCGCCATTTTGCCGATGCTGAGCCGCCAGGGCGTGCCACTGGTGGCGATCACGGGTGGGCTGCAGTCCACGCTGGCCAGACATGCGCGCGTCACACTGGACAGCAGTGTGGCACAAGAGGCCTGCCCGCTGAATCTGGCGCCAACCGCTAGCACCACAGCGCAGCTG
>JBBRMH010000284.1:0-3224 GCA_038230935.1 Burkholderiales bacterium
CTCGGGCTCGTAGGTGGCGGGCAGCACCCCGACAATCCAGGGCTCACCAGCCAAAAAACCGCCCGCAGAATCTGAAATCCGAAAGCCTGCGGAACCGATCCGGTTCTTGATAAACAGTTCTACCTCAGGAGCCAGCAGCAGCACCGGTACGCTTTCTGGCGCAGCGCCGGGCGCAAGCACAGAGTCGGCCAGCAAGGGAATAAGACGGCGCAGCTGCTGGTCTTTTTGTACGGCTACATTGCCGGCCGTCTGGTAGTCAAAGTAAATGCTGATGAGCGCAAAAACACCCAGCGGAAAAAGCAGCAGCAACAGCAAGCGGCGTTGCAGGCCGGACTTCATGGCCAAGGGCATCAAACAGGCCCAATAACTTCAAGGCGATAGCCAAAACCGCGAATCGAGCGCACTGCAATGCCATAAGGCTCCAGCTTGCCGCGCAGGCGGGAGATGTAAACCTCTATGGCGTTGGGCGTGATTTCCTTGTCCCAGCCGGTCAGGGCCTGTAGCAGCTTGTCTTTGCTGGCAGGCTTGGGGGCATTGATCAGCAAATACTCCATCACCGTCCATTCACGCGGCCCGAGTTCAATCAACTGGCCGTTGGCACGCGCTTGACGGTTGGCGGAGTCAAGCTCCAGCGCTCCAAAGCTCAGGGTAGCGCTGGTGGCCGCCTGTGACCTGCGCAGCAACGCGCGCAGGCGGGCCAGCAGTTCCGGCAATTCAAAAGGCTTGACCATGTAGTCGTCGGCGCCGAGATCCAGTCCCTGCACCCGATCCTGCAAGGCATCACGGGCAGTCAGTATCAGCACGGGCATGGCCGGGCCCGAACTGCCCGAACTGCGCAAGCGGCGGATCAGCTCAAGGCCGTCAATTCTGGGCAGGCCGATGTCAATGATGGCGACATCAAAGGTTTCTTTCAACAGCACCTCTTCAGCACGCTCGGCGCTGCCGACCCAGTCGACCGCGTAGCCAGCATCGCTCACGCCCCTCTTTCTGCCGCCGGCCACCATCAAAACGTAATAAACCATGACGAGTAGCAACCTACCCCCCCCCCGAAGCGCCTTCGGCACCTCCCCCTCAAGGGGGCGCCACCAGTGGCCCGGCAAAACCGGCTCCACGGCGGCCGCTTGAAGCGAGTACAGGTGAGCGGACACGAACTATTGCGACCGGATCATGGTGCCGAACGCCTGCTCTGTGAGGATTTCCAGCAGCATGGCGTGCGGTACACGGCCATCAATGATGTGAACTGAATTCACACCGCTTTTGGCAGCATCCAGCGCGCCAGCAATCTTGGGCAGCATGCCGCCGGAGATGGTGCCGTCGGCAAACAGCTCGTCGATTTCGCGCGCCGTCAGGTCGGTGAGCAAATTGCCGGCCTTGTCGAGCACGCCGGGGGTGTTGGTCAACAGCACCAGCTTTTCGGCCCTGAGCACGATAGCCAGTTTGCCCGCCACCACGTCGGCGTTGATGTTGTAGCTTTCGTTGTCTTCACCAAAACCAATCGGGCTGATGACGGGAATAAAGGCATCGTCCTGCAGCGCCTTGACCACGCTCGGGTCAATGCTGACGATGTCGCCTACGAAGCCCACGTCGTGCGCTTTGGCCGGGTCTTTGCTGTCGACCATCTTGAGCTTTTGCGCGCGAATCAAACCGCCGTCACGCCCGGTCAGGCCGACCGCCTTGCCGCCAGCCTGGTTGATAAGGCCAACGATGTCCTGCTGCACCTGCCCCGCCAGTACCCACTCCACCACTTCCATGGTTTCTTCGTCGGTCACGCGCATACCCTGGATGAATTCGCCCTTCTTGCCCAGGCGGTTCAAAGCGGCCTCAATCTGCGGGCCACCGCCATGGACGACGACAGGATTCATGCCGACGAGTTTGAGCAGCACTACATCTTCAGCAAAATCCGCCTGCAGCGCCGGATCGGTCATGGCATTTCCGCCATATTTGATGACCATGGTTTTGCCGTGAAACTTGCGAATGTAGGGCAAGGCCTGCGCCAGAATTTCGGCTTTGTCGCGGGGGCCTAGATGGGAGAGGTCGGGTTCAGTCATGGTGATAGTCTGGAAAGTTGAAATGACAGCAACTTGAGCAATTGTGCCGGAAGGCTCAATTGATGTGGCTCAAAAAATACTCGGCGGTCAATGCAAGGCCCACATCAACAGATATCGGCGGAGCCCAGCCCAGCAGTGCTTGATTTTTGCGTATATCGACCTGCAGCGAGCCGCACAAGCGCTGCGCGATGTCACCTTTGCCAAGCAACTTTGCTGCCAGATTCAGCACAGCCGACGGTACCGGCAGCAACCGTGCTGACCGGCCCAGTGCACGGGAGCATCGCTTCAAAAGCTCAGTGGTAGACAGGTCTTCGCCGTCACTGACCAGAAAAATCTGGTTTGCTGCAGCCGGATGATCCAGGCAGACCATCATCAGGTCCACGAGGTTGCCCACAGCCACCATGCTGCGCTTGTTGCCAGTGTCTCCAAATGGCAGGGGAACGCCTTTTTTCAACCAGCGCAACATGGACAGAAAATTTGCACCCACTCCAGGCCCGTAAACCAGAACAGGCCGGATGATGACGACTTCAAGGCCAGTCTTTTTGGCAAGCGCCAGTAATTGCGTCTCGGCTTCGTACTTGGAAACACCGTATGCGTCTTGCGGGTTGGGCTTGTCGTCAGCCGAGAAGGCTTGGCCCGGACGAGTACTTTCGCCATTGACCTTGATGGAACTTATAAAAACAAAACGCCGTACTCCGGCAGCCACGGCCTGACGCGCCAATGCCAGAGTTCCCTGAACATTGACCCGGCGAAACTCTGTGAGCGGGTCGTGCGCGGTCTCCTGCATCACATGCACGCGCGCAGCCAGATGCACCACGGTTGCTATGCCCTGAAGAGCGGCCGTCCAGTCAGTTGCCGAATCAAGCTCGCCCACCACGACAGAATCATCTTTAACGACCAAGCTACTTGGCAACGACCGCTGCGGGAAACGAAAGGCAGCGCGCATGGGCCGGCCAGATGCCATCAGCGCAGCAGCTAGCTGCTTGCCGATAAATCCGGATGCGCCAGTCACCAGTACACGATCATTCATGGCGTGCACATTTCCTGGTAAACCGCTAGAGTTTGCCGGGCGACGTGTTCTTCGGAAAATTCTGCCTCCACCATTTTCCGGCCCTTTTCACCCATACCCAGCCGCAGCGCAGGATCAACCAGCAGACGCTCAATGGCTTGCGCCAG
>JBBRMH010000285.1:0-3148 GCA_038230935.1 Burkholderiales bacterium
CACTGGCAGCGTGATTTTGACGAATTTCTGATGAAAAGTGCTTGTAGTCCACGTATTACATGCGTCTCTAGCTATATAAATAATAGCAAACTGACCTCAAGGTGTACCCATGACCACTGAAGGTTTTGTCACCTCACACGCTAAAGACGCCGAGTTCAAGCGCGGTCTGCGTTCTTTTTTCGAGTACCGCGACCTCTGCATCAAAACCGCAACGCAGGGCCGGGTCGCCGCACACGTCATCCGGGCGGCAGCGGGCACAGACTTCTCAAGCCAGCCCCACCGCCATGCCACCACCTTTCAGATGGTCTATATCCTCAAAGGCTGGATCGAATTTGAGTACGAGGGCCAGGGTGTGGTGCGCCTCGAAGCGGGCGATTGCGTTCACCAGCCGCCGCACATCAAACACCGCGAGCTGGGGCACAGTGAGGACATTGAAATGCTCGAAGTGGTGCTTCCGGCGGGGTTTGAGACCGAAGAAGTCCAGGGCGTCAACCCTGACGCGGCATAGAACCTGTCCAGTCAACGGCGTTGCATGGGGCCGCAGGTCTGGCAAGACGCCTGAACAGGCAGTATCTTGACGCGGAACTACATGTAAACCCAGCGGACGACCAGCGTTTTGCGCGTCGCTTCAATCGCAAGTGCCGTCTTGCGTTTTTGGTCTATCTCCGTGCGACTGCAGACCGGGGCGGTATCGAGTTTGAGGGTGGTGGGTTTGACCGCCGGAAAGCTGGCTTTTGGTGCTGATCTCTGGCTGGTGGCTGCCGGAAGATTGAGAAAAGCGCAGAACGACTCATCAGACAGCGTTGAGACGGGCAGATCAAACAGGTAGTTGCGCTCGCCATTGAAGGGGTCACCCTCTGCATTCTGGGTGCGCAGCGTCGCCGCGTCCGGTACCGTCCAGCCCGTCAGGCGCTGCACGCTTTTCTGGGGCGTGAAGTAACCCAGACCAACGTAAATACCCAGTCCCAACAGGGCGGCTACAGCCACAACGATCAACACACGGCGAAGAGACATTTTTTATACAGCCTGAAAAAAGTAAGCCGCCTGCCCCCGGTTCCAGCCCAGGCGCGGCCATCGAGCCTGAATATCCAGGCCAGTGGAACTGGTTTTACAGGGGCCCGGAATTGCTGAACTATAGCGTTGGGCTTGTCTGCACCGCCAGATGACGCAAAACCATGGGCCAGATTGTGCGATTCTTGTCAGCTCACACAAGTCCCCGCTTCACTGCGGCTTCACAATTCGTGAAGTTCTTCAAACTGGCCTCACAGCGCTTTTGCACACTTGCCTTCGTTCATCAAACAACGAAAGGATTCATGTGAAAGCCAAACTCATCTCGATTGCAGTGGTCATCCTGCTGCTGGTTCTGGCTCTGATGCAGATCAGCGGCGTGGTACACGACCGGCAGACGTACCGGCAGATGGCCATTGACGGCATTGCCAGAAGCCTGGCCGGGCCACAGACACTGACCGGGCCACTGATTCACCGGGCCTGTACCAAGAGTGGGACACCACGCAGCTTGATAAACGCGTGCAAACCGAGCGGCGCGAATTTCATCTGACCCTGGCACCCGCGTCGCTGACAGTCAATGGCGGCAGCCAGCTGCAGGCGCTGGCCAGGGGCCTGCATACGACCCAGGCTTTCAACCTCAAAGCCAGCCTGAACGCACAATGGCCTGACCTGACTGCCCTGCAACCGGTGGCCCAGCACACCGGATCGCGCCTGAGCTGCGGCCAGCCGCTGTTGATGCTGTCGGTGTCTGACGCACGCGGCATCCGGCATGCCAGTTTGAAGCTGGGCGGGCCAACGGGCGCGCAGGCTGCGCTGCAAAACGTGCCGTTAAAGCCAGGTACTTTCTACGGCAGCTACCCGCGTGGCGTACATGCACCCCTGCCCGCTGCGCTGGTGCTGGCCGAGCCACTGGAGGCGGTGCTGGAGCTGGAGCTGGTCGGTACCGAACAACTGGCCATTGTGCCGATGGGTGGTGACACGCAGGTCCGTCTGACCTCGAACTGGCTGCATCCCAGTTTTGGGGGCCAGCTTTTACCCGTTGAGCGCAAAGTGACAGGCCAAGGTTTTGAAGCCAGCTGGCGCATTTCGTCGCTCGCCAGCTCGGCACAGCAGGACGTGGCACAAAAAAAGGAAGGCGTCGAAAACCTGAGCGTGACCTTCGTGAACCCCGGCAACACCTATGCACTGAGTGACCGGGCCACCAAATACGGCCTGCTGTTTGTGGGGCTGAGCTTTCTGGCGATGGGGCTGTTTGAAGTGATGAAGTCGCTGCGGGTTCACCCGGTGCAATACCTGCTGGTGGGCAGCGCGGTGTGCATTTTCTTTTTGCTGCTGGTCAGTTTGTCTGAACACCTGCCCTTTGGCCTGGCCTACGGCATTGCCGCTGCGGCCTGTGTGCTGCTGTTGACGTACTACGCCTGCTACATGCTTAAAAGCTGGCTGCGCGGGCTGCCGCTGGGTATGGGCATTGCGGCGCTGTACGGCATGCTGTTTATGCTGCTGCAGATGGAGCAGACCGCGCTGGTACTGGGCGCAGTCACGCTGTTTCTGGTGCTGGCAGCGGTGATGCTGCTGACCCGGCAAGTGGACTGGTATGCACGGTTTGCGCGGGTTGAGCAAAACAGCAATATGGGCGTGGCTGGCAAGAGCCCGTCAGCGTCAGATGCTTCAGGTGGTCCAGGCGGTTCAGGTGCTTCAGGAGGCAAAGGTGGAACAGGCGGCGCTGCAGGCCCTGCTTTTGCCGGGACGGTGGTCAAGTCGGCGGCTTCCAGTGCGCGGTTTTGTGATTGAGTGCTGGACCACCGCTTCAAAACCGCAACGTCACCCGCAACCCCGGCCCGGCGTTGACCACGGCCATGCTGCCGTGGGTAGCACCGGGAACAGCGGTCGATGTGGTTAAGCATGTAGTAACATAACTACATAAACAACTGCATAAAAACTGAGGTGCCACCATGACTATCACCACTCTTAGCAGCCGTGAATTCAACCAGCATGCCAGCGAGGCTAAAAAGTCTGCCAACCAGGGGCCTGTCTTCATCACCGACCGTGGGCGGCCTGCGCATGTATTGCTGAGTATTCAAGACTATCAGCGCATCACCACAGCGCATCAAAAGATTGCCGATTTGTTGGCCATGCCCGG
>JBBRMH010000286.1:0-3117 GCA_038230935.1 Burkholderiales bacterium
ATGGCTTTGCGTACCGCTGCAATATTGCTGGTCACGCCGGTCGATGTTTCGTTGTGCACCACACACACCGCCTTGATGACGTGCTGGGTGTCGGCTTTCAGGCGCGCTTCGATCAGGTCAGCCCGAACGCCATGGCGCCACACTTGAGAGCCTGGGTCGGTCATGACTTCGGTTTTAAGGCCCAGCCGCACTGCAAGCTTTTGCCACAGCGCCGCAAAGTGACCGGTCTCATACATCAGCACATGGTCGCCTGCGCTCAGGGTGTTGACCAGTGCGGCCTCCCATGCACCCGTACCGGAGGCCGGGTAAATCATCACGGGTTGCCTGGTCTGAAAGATTTTTTTAATGTCTGCGAGCACCTTCAGGCCCAGCACCCCGAATTCAGGGCCACGGTGGTCAATGGTCGGGTAGCTCATGGCCCGCAAAATACGGTCCGGAACAGGCGACGGGCCAGGAATTTGCAAAAAATGGCGGCCTGTGGGGTGAAAGTCAAGCGTCAACATGACGGCGATCTCCTTAAAGCCTGTATTTTTTGCATACAAAATAGTTTTGTCAATACTGCCTAGGGTTTATTACTAATGATCCGGTCCAACGAACCATGAACCGTTCGCCCTGAGCTTGTCGAAGGGTTCCTCTTGTGCGACACCGGCTTCGACAGGCTCAGCCCGAACGGAAAATGAATACTTCACCGGGACGGATCAATCATAAAGGCCGTGTTTGACATTTGTATTTTTTGCATACAAAATTTAGACATCACATTTTGACTGACATGACTGCAGAAATCATTTCCATCCCGCGCGCGGCACTGCATGAGCAGGTGGCCCACCGCCTGCGCCAGATGCTGGTTGAAAACCGCATCGCCCCCGGTGCCAAACTCAATGAACGCGAGCTGAGCGAGGTGCTCAAGGTCTCGCGCACGCCCCTGCGCGAAGCCATCAAAATGCTGGCCGCTGAAGGTCTGGTGGAGCTGCTGCCCAACCGGGGAGCCATTGCAGTCGAGCTGCTTGAAGCCGATGTGCTCAACACCTTTGAGGTCATGGCCGGGCTGGAAGCCCTGTCGGGCGAGCTGGCTACACAGCGCATCACCGGTGGTGAGCTGACGGAAATCAAGGCCCTGCATTTTGAAATGCTGGCGGCTTACACGCGGCGCGATTTGCCAGCCTACTACCGGCTCAATTCAGCCATTCACAGCGCCATCAATGCTGCAGCTAAAAACCCGGTGTTGACCGCCACCTACAGGCAAGTTAACGCACGGCTGCAGGCGCTGCGTTTCAGGTCCAACCAGGACGAAGACAAGTGGGCATCCGCCGTGAAAGAACATGAACAGATGATCAATGCCCTGCAAACACGCGACTCGGTCGCCATGCGCGCCGTGCTGACAAACCACCTCAACAACAAACGCGACGTGGTGATAGCGCAATTACGCGCAGCCGATGCGCAAAAAAATACAGCACTGCAAGCCAACAAAGCAGACCAGGCAGGCAGAGCATGAACGCGCCGCTGCCCCTGAAAATCGCACGCGAAGCTGCCGCAAATGCTTACGAAGACGTGGCCCGCACCAGCAACGAGGTCGCAGGCAGACTGGCTGAACGCCTGGCAACGCACACCCTGGGAGAAGTGCTGTTTTCAAGCGCTGACCGGGGGCGCTATGCCACTGATGCATCGATTTACCAGGTCATGCCGGTGGGGGTGTTCGTGCCGCGCAATTCCACCGACGTCAAGGTTGCACTGGATATTTGCCGTGACCTGAAAGTACCCATCGTGCCGCGCGGCGGGGGCACCAGCCAGTGCGGCCAGACGGTTGGCGCAGGTCTGGTGATTGACCATGCCAAGCATGTTCGCAATATCTTGAATGTCGATGCTGCCGGGCGCATCGCCGAGGTCGAGCCCGGCATCGTGCTGGACCACCTGAATGCCGCGCTCAAACAACACGGCCTGTGGTTTCCGGTGGATGTGTCCACCAGCGCGCAGGCGACGCTGGGCGGCATGGCGGGCAACAACTCTTGCGGCAGCCGCAGCATTGCCTACGGCAACATGGTTCACAACGTGCTGGGTGCGACGGTGCTGCGCGCTGACGGCGGCCTGCTGGAACTGGGGCCTTATGCCACAGCCAGTGGTGATGCACGCGCGCTGGGCGACTATGTCAAAGCCTTGTCAGACCAGCTCAGGCCAGAGCTTCAGGCGCACTGGCCCAAGGTACTGCGCCGAGTCGCGGGCTACAACCTGGATATTTTCAACAACCAGAATGAAAAGCCGTACACGCAGGACGGCTCGGTCAATCTGGCGCACCTGATGATTGGCAGCGAAGGCACGCTGGGGCTGACGCAATCGCTAAAACTGCAACTGAGCGAATTGCCGCGCACCAAGGTGCTGGGTGTGGTGAACTTTCCAACCTTCTACAAGGCCATGGATTCGGCCCAGCATATCGTCAAGCTTGGTGACGGGACTTTAACGGCGGTGGAACTGGTGGACCGCACCATGATTGAGCTGTCGCTGCAAAACCCGGCGTTTGCGCCGACAGTGCGTACCGCGCTGCTGGGCCAGCCTGACGCCATCCTTCTGGTGGAGTTTTCCGGCGCATCCAAGGCTGAACTGATCCCCAAAATCAAACAACTGGTGGAGCTGATGGGCGACCTGGGCCTGCCCGGCTCTGTGGTGGAAATGATCGACGACGCACCGCAAAAAAACCTGTGGGAAGTGCGTAAGGCAGGCCTGAACATCATGATGAGCCTCAAGGGTGACGGCAAGCCCGTCAGCTTTATTGAAGACTGCGCCGTGCCGCTGGCGCATCTGGCCGAATACACCAGCGCGCTGACCGAGGTGTTTAAAAAATACGGCAGCAAAGGCACCTGGTATGCCCACGCATCGGTGGGCACCTTGCACGTCAGGCCTATTCTCGACATGCGCCGGGAGGGCGCTGGCAAGATGCGCGCCATCGCCGAAGAGGCGTCCGAGCTGGTCCGGCATTACAAAGGGGCCTACAGCGGCGAACACGGCGACGGCCTGTGCCGAGGCGAGTGGATCCAGTGGCAGTTCGGCCCCAAGCTGAACGACGCGCTCCGGGCCATCAAATCCGAACTGGACCCGGGTAACCTGCTCAATCCCGGCAAGATCATC
>JBBRMH010000287.1:0-3077 GCA_038230935.1 Burkholderiales bacterium
ACTCTTTATTGCTTGAGCTGATTTCCTTGAAGGCACGCATCATGAACACGACCCTTGACACCGTACTCGACACTGCAGACAACGCCCTGCGCACCTTGTTTTCCAAACCCGGCGCACGCCGGACCTGCCCGACAGTCCCCGAACACAGCACTGAGCTGAGTACGCAGGACAAGGCGCTGGCGGGCGCTCTGATGCGGGTCAACCATGTGGGTGAGGTTTGTGCGCAGGCCCTGTACGCGGCACAGGCCATGACCACCAAAGACCCGGCGCTGCGCCAGCACTTTAAAGCCGCCAGCGAAGAAGAAGGTGACCACCTGGCCTGGACGCGCCAGCGACTTGACGAGCTGGGTGCCCGGCCCTCACTGCTTAACCCGTTGTGGTACGCCGGTGCTTTTGGTCTGGGGTTGATCGCTGGCCGCCTGGGCGACCGCGTCAGTCTGGGCTTTGTGGTGGAGACCGAACGGCAGGTAGAAGCCCATCTGGCTTCGCACCTTGAAAAGCTACCCGTGGGCGACCACGAGTCACGCGCCATCGTAGCGCAGATGAAAGACGATGAAGCACGTCATGCTGTGGAAGCGGCCAGCGCCGGAGCGCAAGAGCTGCCCGGTGCCGTAAAAAGCCTGATGGGGGCCAGCGCCCGGGTCATGACAACCGTGGCGCACTGGGTTTGAGGAGCTTGTGCTAGTGGCTGAGCAGTTTAGCCAGCACAGCAATCAGGCCGCCAATGACAAAACCCAGCATCCACTTGATCTGAGTGATCTCAGCCTTCAGTACAGCCAGGTCTGTTTTGAGGGGAGCCAAGGCAACATCCAAATCTTTCTTGGTGGCAAGCTCATCTTGGGTTTCAGCAATAACGCGAACTACCGCCTCAGCCTGCTCGGCGGTAAAGCCAGAAGCCTTGAGCTTGTCGCTTATCTTCAATGAATCAAACGTGATGGTTGCCATACCTGCATTTAACCAGAAATGGCCACCAATTCAAAACTGGTCGTGATCTCTGCCGTTTTGCCCAGCATGATGGTGGCCGAGCAGTATTTGTCGTGGCTCATGGCGATGGCACGCTCGACGGCGCTGGCGGTCAGGGCCTTGCCTGTGACCACAAAATGCATGTGAATTTTGGTGAACACCTTCGGGTCTGCGCTGGCCCTTTCTGAGGTCAGCTTGACTGAGCAACCTCGCACATCGTGCCGGCCCCGCTTCAAAATCAGCACCACGTCGTAAGCCGTGCAGCCACCGGTGCCGGCGAGTACGGTCTCCATCGGTCGGGGGGCCAGATTGGCGCCGCCGTTCTCGGGCTTGTCTGCGTCTGGCGCGCCGTCCATCACCAGGGTGTGGCCGCTGCCGGTTTCGGCTACAAACGTCATGCCCGAGCGGGACAAGGTGGTGGCGGTGTTGCCCGTCCAGTTCACTGTACATTCCATTTACCAGCACTCCTTATGCAAAATATTCATAAATAAAAACCACACAAATCTGGAGTTTGAACTCTAAAGCATTGTGCAGTGCAACATAGCTCGCTTATACTGAATTCACGGTATTAATGATCCACATGGTATTTTTGCACTGGTTGTCTCCTCCATCTTCTCGAAGGGTGGATTTACAGGCCCAGACCGCAAGGTCTGGGCCTTTTTTCTTGGCTCTATGATTCGGCATCGCGAGAAAAACATGCCAACAAAAACCTCATCAGCCAAAAATCCCGCCAAAAAGCCAGCCAGTACCGCCAGCAAACGCCCGCAAAAGGGTCTCAGCCCCGCCGACTACCTGAAAAAAATTCTTACCGCCCGCGTTTATGACGTCGCGGTGGAGTCCGCACTGGAGCCTGCCAAAGCCTTAAGCCTTCGCCTGAAAAACACAGTGCTTTTAAAGCGCGAAGACCAGCAACCGGTGTTCAGCTTCAAGCTGCGCGGCGCCTACAACAAGATGGCGCATTTGAGTGCTGCACAGCTTAAAAAAGGTGTGATTTGTGCCTCTGCCGGCAACCATGCGCAGGGCGTGGCCATGAGTGCGCAAAAACTCGGCACGCTGGCGGTTGTGGTCATGCCGGTTACCACGCCACAACTCAAAGTCGATGCTGTCAAGAGCTGGGGTGCCGAGGTGGTGCTGCACGGTGACAGCTATTCGGACGCTTACACCCAGGCGGTGGTGCTGCAGAAGCAGCGCGGCCTGACGTTTGTGCACCCATTCGACGACCCCGACGTGATTGCTGGCCAGGGCACGATTGCGATGGAAATGCTGATGCAGTTGCAGACGCTCGGCTCCAACCGGCTCGATGCCGTGTTTGTAGCCATTGGCGGCGGCGGGCTGATTTCGGGCGTGGCGAACTACATCAAGGCGGTGCGGCCTGAGATCAAGGTGATGGGCGTGCAGATGAACGACTCTGACGCGATGATCCAGTCGGTCAGCGCCAAAAAGCGCGTCACCCTGCCTGACGTGGGCCTGTTTTCAGACGGCACCGCTGTCAAGCTGGTGGGCGAAGAAAATTTCCGCATCAGCCGGGCGCTGGTCGATGAGTTCATGACGGTCGATACCGACGCGGTCTGTGCGGCAATCAAGGACGTGTTTGTGGACACCCGCAGCATCGTCGAGCCCGCTGGCGCGCTGGCGGTGGCGGCTATCAAGAAATACGTGGCGCTTCACAAAAAGCAGGGCGAGACTTACGCCGCCATTTTGTGCGGTGCCAACATGAACTTTGACCGCCTGCGTTTTGTCGCCGAACGCGCTGAAGTGGGCGAAGAACGCGAAGCCCTGTTTGCCGTGACGATTCCTGAAGAACGCGGCAGCTTCAAACGGTTTTGCGAGCTGATTGGCGCGTTGCCAGGGGGGCCGCGCAGTGTCACCGAGTTCAATTACCGCATCAACGATGCTGCCCAGGCCCATGTGTTTGTCGGCCTGACCACCTCAGCCAAAGGCGAAAGCACCAAAATAGCCGCCAAATTTTCACGCCACGGCTTCAAGGCGCTAGATTTGACGCATGACGAGCTGGCCAAAGAACACATCCGCCACATGGTGGGCGGGCACAGTGCGCTCTCAAAAGATGAGCGCCTGCTGCGCTTTGTGTTCCCCGAGCGGCCTGGGGCCTTGAT
>JBBRMH010000288.1:0-3049 GCA_038230935.1 Burkholderiales bacterium
ATTTATTTCCTTAGAACCCGCCGACAGAAGCTGGCTGCACGCCCGCATCGCCCAGCGCTTTGACGCCATGTTGGCAGCGGGCTTTATGGACGAGGTCAAAGCCTTGCGCGCCCGGGGCGACCTGCATGCAGACCTGCCCTCGATGCGCTGCGTGGGTTACCGGCAGGCCTGGGAGGCATTGGACGGAACATCCCCCATGAACGAGCTGCGCGACAAAGGTATTTTTGCAACCCGCCAACTGGCCAAACGGCAGATCACCTGGCTGCGCTCCATGCCGCAGCGGCAAATAGTTGCCTGTGACGACCCCAGCGCGCTTGAGCAAGTGCTGGGCAAAGTTGAGGCTGCAGTCGCAGGCTTTACCAAGACACCGAAAACATGACCCTGCATCTGAAAAATCTGGCCAAACGCTACGCCACCAGCACCGTGTTCAGCCATGTCACGCTGGACGTCGCGCCCGGTGAATTCGTCGCCATCATCGGCGAGTCCGGCGTGGGCAAATCCACCCTGCTCAACTGCATGGCCGGGCTGGACAGCTGGGACGAAGGCTCGGTCACGCTGATGGGCACGGACCTCGGTAGCCTGCCCGACGATCAGCGCGCCCTGCTGCGACGCCAACACGTCGGCTTTGTTTTTCAGGCCTTTCATGTGCTGCCGCACTTGGACGTGGCGCAAAACGTGGCTTTGCCGCTGCTGCTGCTGAACCAGCTCGACGACACACGCGTACAGGCCATGCTGGACGCCGTTGGGCTGCATGGGCTGGGCGCGCGTTTGCCGCAACAATTGAGCGGCGGGCAACTGCAGCGCGTGGCGATTGCCCGCGCCCTGGTGCACCAGCCCGCCCTGTTGCTGGCCGACGAGCCCACCGGCAACCTCGACCCGACCACTGCCGCCAAAGTCATGGACGCGCTGATTGCGCAGACCCGCGAACACGGTGCATCGCTGGTGCTGGTCACGCATTCGATGGCAGCAGCGACCCGGGCTGACCGTGTGTTGCACTTGACAGTTGATGGCATGGTGGCCTGAGACTTTTGCTCTCAATCCGGCACTGGGCTTGCAAATCTGCATGCATGGGTTTCTGAAGCAGGCAAACTGCCTGCCTGCGCGTACAACCGCTTGCGTTCCCGGCTTACGTGTCATCAGCCCAAACCCTTTATCATCAATGTTTTTCTTTGTCGCCCGTCATTTCCCCAACATCTTGGACTGTTTCCCAGTTTTGCACCGCCCTACATGACCGATATCTCTGCATCCCCGCTGGTCGAATTCAAGGACGTGACGTTTTCCTATCCGGGCGCCAGTGGTGACCGGGTAATTTTGAACAAGGTGACGCTGTCTGTGCCGCGCGGCAAGGTCACGGCGCTGATGGGGGCTTCAGGCGGTGGTAAAACTACTGTGCTGCGTCTGATTGGCGGGCAGCAAAGAGCCGGGCAGGGCAAGGTACTGTTTGACGGCAAGGACGTCGGCAGCATGCGTCAGCCTGAGCTGTACGCTGCGCGCAGGCGCATGGGCATGCTGTTTCAGTTTGGCGCGCTGTTCACTGATTTGAGTGTGTTTGACAATGTTGCCTTTCCCCTGCGTGAGCACACCAGCCTGAGTGCTGAATTGATTCGCGACATCGTGCTCATGAAGCTCAACGCCGTGGGCCTGCGCGGTGCGCGTGACCTGATGCCCAGCGAAATCTCGGGCGGTATGGCCAGGCGCGTGGCGCTGGCCCGTGCCATTGCGCTGGACCCGGAACTCATCATGTATGACGAGCCTTTTGCCGGGCTGGACCCAATTTCTCTGGGCACCGCTGCACAGCTGATTCGCCAGCTCAACGACACGCTGGGCATCACCAGCATGGTGGTCTCGCATGACCTGGAGGAGACCTTTCGCATTGCCGACCAGGTCATCATTCTGGCCAACGGCGGCATCGCGGCGCAGGGCACACCGGATGAAGTCCGGCACTCTGCCGACCCGCTGGTGCATCAGTTCGTCAACGCGCTGACGGAAGGCCCGGTCAAATTCCATTACCCTGGACCGGATGTCGCCACTGATTTTGGCAACCCGTCTGAAGAAAAAAAGGCCAATCGTTCATGAGCCAGTCCAGCTCCGTACGATGGGTTTCAAGTCTGGGTCTTGCAGTGCGCACCCAGATCGCCGACCTGGGCCATGCCAGCCGGTTGCTGGTGCGACTTGTTGGCCTGAGTGGGCCAGCACTTGGCCGCTTTGGTCTGGTGCGCGACCAGATTCTGTTTCTCGGTAACTATTCGCTGGTCATTATTTCAGTATCAGGTCTTTTTGTCGGGTTCGTTCTGGGTTTGCAGGGCTATTACACGCTGCAGCGTTACGGTTCAGCCGAAGCACTGGGTCTGCTGGTGGCCTTGAGTCTGGTCAGGGAACTGGGCCCCGTGATCACTGCACTGCTGTTTGCAGGCCGCGCCGGTACGGCTCTAACCGCCGAGATTGGCCTCATGAAGGCAGGTGAGCAGTTGTCGGCCATGGAAATGATGGCGGTTGACCCGGTCCGGCGCATTCTGGCACCGCGTTTTCTGGGCGGCATCATTGCCATGCCACTGCTGGCTGCGGTGTTCAGCGCGGTGGGCGTCATGGGCGGCTGGCTGGTTGGCGTGGCGCTGATTGGCATCGATGCGGGCTCGTTCTGGAGCCAGATGCAGTCAGGTGTAGATGTCTGGCGCGACGTAGGCAACGGCATCATCAAGAGTTTTGTGTTTGGCGTGACGGTGACCTTTGTGGCGCTGTACCAGGGCTTTGAAGCCCAGCCGACGCCTGAGGGTGTCTCACGCGCCACCACGCGCACGGTGGTCGTGGCATCGCTGGCCGTACTCGGTCTGGATTTCCTGTTGACGACCCTGATGTTCAGTATTTGAAATGGCGAAATACCCGTTTATGCATGCCGTGCCAAAATACCCAGTGATTGATCCGGCCCAATGAAGTGGCAATTCTCCGTTCGGGCTGAGCTTGGCCTGTCCTGAGCTTGTCGAAGGGTCGAAGCCTTGCTGGTACTGGGAAACCCTTCGACAGGCTCAGGGCGAACGGACAACGGGGTTCA
>JBBRMH010000289.1:0-3034 GCA_038230935.1 Burkholderiales bacterium
CCGGCGCGGGTCGTGGCCTTCCCGTCCCTGAGCCTGGCCAGTGGTGCCGTCAAGGGCTGGGACCGGCGCAATGGCTACTACTTCTCAATGCTCGAAAGCCTGGCCAGACATTACACGTTTGACATCGACACCGCTTTTGAAAGCCTGCCTGCCAGCGTGCAGCAAGTGGTGTTGCACGGCTCAGGCGAGGAAGACATCAAGTTCAGCTACATCATGGACTCGGGCAATTCGGCAGGTAAAAAAGTTACTAAAAAGCATCCGTTTGAAGGTGTCATCACCAATTTTGAACGTCGCTACCGCGAAACGGACTCCACCACCGTGCGCGACGAGCTGGCGCGCTACCGCAGTGTGCAGTCTTGCCCCGACTGCAGCGGCACCCGGCTGCGCCGGGAAGCGCGGCATGTGTATCTGGTGGGCTCGCCCGACGCAGATGGCCAGACACGAAAACGGGCGATTTTTGACATCAGCCGTATCACCCTGCGTGAGAGTTTTGCCTACTTTGACCAGCTCACCATGTCCGGTGCCAAGGGCGAGATTGCGGGCAAGGTGGTGCGTGAAATCGGCCTGCGACTGAAGTTTTTGAACGATGTGGGTCTGAACTATCTGAGCCTGGACCGCAGTGCCGAAACACTGTCGGGCGGTGAATCACAGCGCATTCGCCTGGCATCTCAAATCGGCTCTGGGCTGACCGGCGTGATGTACGTGCTCGACGAGCCCAGCATCGGCCTGCACCAGCGCGACAACGACCGACTGATTGGCACCCTCAAACACCTGCGCGACATTGGCAACAGCGTGCTGGTGGTCGAGCATGACGAAGACATGATTCGCGCCGCTGACCATGTGATTGACATGGGACCGGGCGCAGGCGTACACGGTGGCCGCGTGATGGCGCAGGGCACTTATGAAGAAGTGCGCGACAACCCCAACTCATTGACCGGCAAATACCTGGCGGGCACGCTCAAAATCGCCGTGCCTGCGCACCGCACACCGTGGCTGCCCACGGTGATCAAGGCCGACCCGTTTGCAGGTAAAAAACCGTCACGCTTTCCGCCCAGCCCCGCTGCCGAACGGCGCGCCGCAAGGGAGGCGCAGCACCGTGCCACGCTGGGCGACATGCAGGCGCTGCGTGTGATCAACGCGACCGGGCACAACCTCAAAAATGTGAGCGCAGAGTTCCCGGTGGGCCTGCTGACCTGCGTCACTGGCGTATCAGGCTCCGGCAAATCCACACTGGTCAACGACACGCTGTATGCCGCTGTAGCGCACACGCTGTACCGCTCGCATGACGAGCCCGCCGCGCACGAGGCCATTGAAGGCATTGAGCACTTTGACAAGGTCATCAACGTTGACCAGTCACCGATTGGCCGCACGCCGCGCAGCAACCCGGCCACCTACACCGGCCTGTTCACGCCGATACGCGAGTTGCTGGCAGAGATGAACACCGCCCGTGAGCGTGGCTACGGCGCAGGCCGCTTCAGCTTTAACGTCGCCGGTGGCCGCTGCGAGGCTTGCCAGGGCGACGGCATGGTCAAGGTCGAAATGCATTTTTTGCCCGACGTGTATGTGCCCTGCGATGTCTGCAAAGGCATGCGCTACAACCGCGAAACGCTGGAGGTGCAATACAAGGGCAAAAACATCGCGCAAATCCTCGACCTCACCGTAGAAGCAGCCGCCGAATTCTTCAAGGCCGTGCCAACGATTGCGCGCAAGCTGCACACCCTGCTCGATGTCGGCCTGAGCTACATCAAGCTCGGCCAGGCAGCAACGACGCTGTCAGGCGGCGAGGCGCAACGCGTCAAGCTGGCCCTGGAGCTGAGCAAAAAAGACACCGGCCGCACGCTCTACATCCTCGACGAGCCAACCACCGGCCTGCATTTTGCCGACATTGACCTGCTGCTCAAGGTGCTGCACCAGCTGCGCGATGCAGGCAACACCATCGTGGTGATCGAGCACAACCTGGACGTGATCAAAACCGCTGACTGGCTGATTGACATGGGGCCTGAAGGCGGCGCTGGCGGCGGCACGGTGGTGGGCGTGGGCACGCCGGAAGACATTGCGGCAAACCCGGACAGCCATACGGGACGCTATCTGGCGCGGCTGCTGCAGGCTTGAAACATGTTTGCACGAGTGCTCCTGAAAATTGAGAGAGATATTGATGTCCCGCGTTAACTCACTGAGCGTGTCTGGCTACAAGTCCATCCGTGAACTAAAGGATTTCCCGCTCAATAACATGAACGTGCTGATTGGGGCGAACGGAGCTGGCAAAAGCAACTTCATCAACATGTTTCGCCTGCTGAACCAGATGTACGAGCAGCAGTTGCAGCTTTATGTGCAAAAACAGGGAGGACCCGATGCGCTTCTGCATTTTGGGAGAGGCACGAGTGATCACTTGTTGGCCGATTTTCGTTTTGAATCGAATCTTGCGAATGGATCGCACATAAGGCACGGCTACCGATTCAGCCTCGCTCCAACACTTGATAACCGGCTTATTTTTGAAACCGAAGAAAGCCTGCTTTTCGGAGGCGAATTTACAATACTTAACCCGAGCGAGCTACTGGGAAGCGGACATCCTGAATCAAAGCTGAAAACTGCAACAGACAAATATTCGCCGTATGTGCGCCCGTCTGTCAGCAACTGGCGCGTCTATCACTTCCACGACACCAGCGACGCTGCCAAGGTCAAGCAGATTCATGCGGTTAATGACAACCTTCGATTGCAGCCTGATGCTGCCAATCTGGCAGCTTATCTACGCTTCCTCAAGGACCAGCATGACGCGGAATACAGGCGGATTATTGAAACGATCCGCTTGGTTATGCCTTTTTTTGGTGACTTCCTGCACCGCCCGGACCTCCCGGAGTTTGTGGAGCTGGAGTGGACCCAAACAGGCAAACCAGACAAGCCATTCAAGGCGCACATGCTGTCCGATGGCAGCCTCCGCTTTATCTGCCTGGCTACTCTTCTTTTACAGCCTGTGGCATTGCTGCCAGATACGATCCTGATTGACGAGCCTGAACTAGGCCTACACCCTTATGCC
>JBBRMH010000290.1:0-2944 GCA_038230935.1 Burkholderiales bacterium
CATGGCACCGGTGAATGGCGCAATGAACGGCACCTTGTCTTTGGTGGCCAGTGGCAAAGCCGCCACACTGGTAGGTGTTCCGATGTAGCCAAACAGCGCAAACACATCGTCTGCAATCAGCTTGCGGGTGTTTTCGGCGCAGCGGTCGGCCTCATAGCCGTCGTCCAGGCTGCGGATTTCAATCAGCCGTTTGCCCACGCCGCCCTGTGCATTGAGCTGGTCAAAATAGACCTTGGCCCCCTGGTAGAACTGAATGCCCAGTTGCGCGGCAGGGCCGGTCAAGGCGGCTGACTGACCGAGCACAATTTTGGTTTCAGACTGGGCTGTGGCGATGTTGAAGCCAGCGAGCGCGGCGTTCTCGGCGGCAAGCGAGAATTTTCTGCGGTTAAGGTTCATTGCTGTATTTTCGATAACAAATAGGGCGCATTGCGCCGTGAAGCCAAAAGTTTCGGGCCCGATTGCAGGACGGGCTTTTGCGCAGGCATGGGTTTTGCAATGAACCTACCGGGGCTATGTCATATAAAGTAGAGCGATGACTACTTCCATCATCCCGGCCGTGAGCGCCGGTTTTGCAAAAGGCAAAGGCCAAACCGCGCAGATACGCGGTGCCTGCCCGCACGACTGCCCCGATACCTGCGCCCTGATCACCACCGTCGAGGACGGCGTGGCCACCAAAGTACAAGGCAACCCGGACCACCCGCAAACAGCGGGCGTGCTGTGCGCCAAGGTGTCGCGCTACCCCGAGCGCACTTACCACCCCGAGCGCCTGTTGACCCCTCTCAAGCGCGTTGGCCCCAAGGGTGCCGGGCAGTTTGAGCAGGTGAGCTGGGACGCCGCCCTGGCCGATATCGCAGCACGCTTGAGGCGCATTGCAGCACGCAACCCCGAGGCTGTTCTGCCGTACAGCTACGCGGGCACCATGGGCCAGTTGCAGGGCGAAAGCATGGACCGGCGGTTTTTCAACCGGCTGGGCGCGTCACTGCTGGACCGCACGATTTGCGCTTCTGCCGGGGGCGAGGGCTTCACACAGACGCTCGGTGGCAAGGTCGGCATGCAGGTCGAGTTTTTTGCCGAGTCAAAACTGATCCTCATCTGGGGTGGCAATTCGATTGGCAGCAACCTGCACTTCTGGCGCTATGCCCAGCAGGCCAAAAGGGATGGCGCGCGCCTGGTGTGCATTGACCCGCGCAAAACCGAAACCGCTGAAAAATGCCATGAACACATCGCCCTGCTGCCGGGCACGGACGCGGCTCTGGCCCTCGCCCTGATGCACGAGCTGATCACCAACGACTGGCTTGACCACGCCTACATTGCGCAACACACGCTGGGCTGGGCAGAACTCAAAGCCCGCGCCCTGCAGTGGCCGCCCGAGCGTGCTGCCGCCATTTGCGGCGTACCGGTGGCGCAAATCAAAAACCTGGCGCGTGACTACGGCCAATGCCTGGCAAGCGGGCAGCCAGCAGCGATTCGCCTGAATTACGGCATGCAGCGCGTGCGTGGCGGTGGCAATGCAGCGCGTGCCGTGGCCTGCCTGCCCGCGCTGATTGGCGCGTGGCGGCACCGGGCCGGAGGCGTGTTGCTGAGCAATTCAGGCCGGTTTCCGGTGGACAGAAACGCGCTGCAGCGGCCCGACCTGCTGGCAGGACGGCAGCCACGCACCATCAACATGAGCACCATTGGCAACGACCTGCTGGCCGACAGCTCCGCGAGCTTCGGGCCAAAAATCGAGGCACTGGTGGTCTATAACAGCAACCCGGTGGCCGTGGCGCCCGAGTCTGGCAAGGTGGTAGAGGGCTTTGCGCGTGCGGACTTGTTTACCGTGGTGCTGGAGCACTTCCAGACCGACACGGCCGACTATGCCGACTACATCCTGCCCGCTACCACGCAGCTTGAACACTGGGACGTTCACCTCGCTTATGGGCATACCGACGTGTTGCTCAACCGCCCGGCCATTGCGCCGCTGGGCGAAGCCAAACCCAACACCCAGATTTTTCGGGAACTGGCGGCGCACATGGGGTTCAGGGATGCCTGTTTTTCAGACAGCGACGAGACGCTGTGCCGCGCGGTCTATGGCGACAAGGTGGACTTCAATGAATTGCTCGACAAAGGCTTTGCCACGCTGGCCCTGCCCGATGCCCCGTTTGCTGTTGGCAGCTTTCCAACGCCCTCAGGCAAATGCGAGTTTTTCAGCGCCCGGCTGGCAGCGCAGGGGCTGGATGGCCTGCCTGACCATGTACCGAACTACGAGGCACCGGGCACGTCCAGCCATTACCCGCTGGCCATGATCTCGCCCCCGGCACGCAACTTTTTGAACTCCACCTTTGTCAATGTCAAAAGCTTGCGCAACATTGAAAGCGAGCCGCTGCTTGAAATGCACGCCGACGACGCTGCACCGCGCGGCATCACCACGGGCTCGGTGGTCAGCGTGTTCAACCAGCGTGGCAGCTACCTGGTCAAAGCCGAAGTCTCCGGCAGGGCGCGGCCTGGCGTGGTCAACGGCCTGGGCATCTGGTGGCGCAAGTTTGGGCTGGGTGGCACCAACGTCAACCAGCTCACCAGCCAGCACCTGACCGACATGGGCCGGGGCCCGGTGTTTTATGACTGCCTGGTCGAGGTGTGTATGGCCTCACCCGCGCCCTGAAATTCACCCTGAAAAGGACGCACGGCATTGATCTTCAAACGCCCTTTTGTAACTTTGACGGTGCTGGCAGGCCTTGCCAGCCTGTGCAGCGTGAGCCTGACGGGCTGCTCCACAGCGGGCTACTACTGGCAATCGGTCAACGGCCATTTGAGTCTGATGAACGCCGCCCGGCCTGTGGACGAGTGGCTCGCTGACGCCAAGACGCCTGAGCCACTCAGGGCGCGGCTGGCCATGAGCCAGCGCATCCGCCGTTTTGCCGTGACCGAGCTCAAGCTGCCCGACAACCCCAGCTACCAGCGCTAC
>JBBRMH010000291.1:0-2920 GCA_038230935.1 Burkholderiales bacterium
AAGACATTCCAGATCTGCGTATGCAGCTCGATAAAACGCGGGTTACTGCGCACTTCAGCCACATTGCGTGGCCTGGGCAGGTCAATCACAAACTCGCCCATCGGGTGGGTCGCAGGGCCAGCAGACAGCACCACCACCCGGTCACTCATGGCAATGGCTTCGTCCAGATCATGGGTGATGAACAGCACGGCCTTCTTTTTGGCAGCCCATAAATCAAGCACTTCATCTTCCATCAGCTGCCGGGTTTGAATGTCGAGCGCGCTGAAGGGCTCGTCCATCAAAATAATGTCTGGGTCCAGCGCCAGCACCTGCGCCAGCGCGGTGCGTTTGCGCATGACGCCAGAAAGCTCATGCGGGTAACGGTCACCAAAGCCGCCCAGCCCGACCCGCTCCAGCCAGGCCTGCGCCTGCTGACGCGCCTGCTCATCGGGCACACCTCGGTATTGCAAGCCCACCATGACGTTGTCCAGCGCGCTGCGCCAAGGCATCAACGCCTCTGACTGAAACATGTAGCCGGCACGGGTGTTGATGCCCTCAAGCGGCTTGCCAAAGACATTGACAGTCCCCATGGAAGGTGCCAGCAGGCCCGCGCCGATATTGAGCAGGGTGGATTTGCCACAGCCAGTCGGCCCCACCACCGAGACAAACTCGCCCGCACGAATGCGCAGCGTGGTGTTACCGACAGCCGTGTAACGCTGGCTATGGTCTTCCTTGGAGCGGAACGTGCAGGTGATGTCCTGAAATTCCAGTGCGTACTCAATCATGAAAGGACTATAAACGCTGACCCAGCGCAATCGAGCGTCATCAACGCGATCCCTGCTCTTTCAAGCAGGGGCCGCAGAACCGGCTTCGCCGGGCTGCAGGCGCAGCGGCCCCCTCGGGGCTGGAGCCTGCGGCTCCAAACCTGCTTGAGCAGGTTTGGACAGCGACAGAAGTAAAGTCTCTGGCGAACGGCGGCCTGCAAGGTGCAGGGAGTGACACGAAGTGCGCGACCGTGGGGGCCACATTCAGGCTTTGAAGCGTTCCTTGGCGCGTTTTGCAAACTCGTTGGTGTAGGTTTTCGAGATGTCGATCTTGTCGGCCTTGATGGACGGGTCAAAACTGGCCAGCGCCTTGAGCGCAGTGCGCGGGCCCTCATCGGGAATGATGCCGTCCAGCGAAATGGACTCTCGCACCTTGTTAAACGATGCCAGGTACAACGCGCGGTCGCCCAGAAGGTAACCCTCGGGTACGGTCTTGATGATGTCGCCTGGCCCGGCGGTTTGCAGCCACTTCAGCCCATGCACGATGGCATCGGCCAGTGCCTGGCAGGTGTTCGGGTTCCTCTGGATAAAGTCCACCGACGCGTACAGGCAGGCCGCTGGCATGGTGCCGCCAAACACTTCCTGCGTGCCTTTGAGGGTGCGCGTGTCACTGATGATCTTGACCTCGCCTTTTTGCTCCAGCATGGTCATGACCGGGTCGGTGTTACTCATGGCATCGATCTGGCCCGAGCGCAGCGCCGTCAGGGCCCCTGCAGCGGTGCCCACACCGATAAAACTCACGTCACTGGCCTGCAGGCCGCCACGCGAGAGCACCAGATTGGCCATCATGTTGGTCGAGGAGCCAGGTGCTGACACGCCAATTTTTTTGCCTTTGAGGTCTGCAATGGTTTTGTAGTTGGGCATGTTTTTGGTCGATACCCCAAACGCAATCTGGGGTGCCCGGCCCTGCAGCACAAAGGCCCGGTACATCTGGTTTTTGGACTGCAGGTTGATGGTGTGCTCGAACGCGCCCGAGCACACATCGGCAGAGCCTCCCACCACGGCCTGCAGGGCGCGTGCGCCGCCTGCGAAGTCGCTGATCTCGACGTCCAGGCCTTCAGCCTTGAAATAGCCCAGCTGCTCGGAAATCGTTAACGGCAGGTAATAAAACGCCGCCTTGCCACCCACAGCCAAGGCTATTTTGGTTTTTTCAAGCTTGGTTTGTGCACGCAGGCTGGGCAGTGCCAGCGCTGCGACGCTCAAAGCGGTACCGGCTGCGAAGGTACGACGCGAGAAGAGGTTTGGTGTGTTCATGTCAGGAATCCTCACTGTTTTGGTGTGGCCGCAAGCTTAGCAAGTCATAAAAAAACCCGCATCGGGGTCATCCCGTGCGGGTTTGTACGCAAGCGCAAGGCACTCGTGGCGATGACTTGCGACGGCTTACCAAAACTTACGCTAAAACCGCATCAAATCCCGCACGGAATCTGCGGAGGGATTAACGGTAGCCGAGAAAAAGAATCGCAATATTGATCAATAGAGCCGTTGCCCAGATACTGGTTCGACTCAAGGCCATATCGGCCACGTACATCATGATGTAGGCCATACGCAGCACCACGAACATGAACGCCAGAATGTCCAGCACCGTCTGCCGGGCCTGCAACTGGTGGGCGATAACCACAGCGGCAAAGAAAAAAGGCAGTGCTTCAAACGTATTGGCCTGCGCCGCATTGGCCCGGGCACGCCAGTCGGTTTGACGGGCCAGCCAGGCGCGCGGGTTGTTGTTGTCATAGCCACCCTGTTTGGGCGACTTGCCAAACATGCCGTACTTGGCGATGCCGGCACAGACAATCGGCAAGAGCGCGGCGACCAGAACGCACCAGTAGGCGATGGTAAAGCGTGCAAATGTCATTTTTTAAACCTTTTCAGTCCTTGGCCTATGGTTTACTTGCACAGGCAGCTATCAAAATTATAGCGATTCACACATTTCTCCAAAACTATCGCCTGTCCACCAGTGCGTGCGCAATCGTGCCCAGGTCCACGTACTCCAGCTCGCTGCCCACCGGCACGCCACGCGCCAGCCGGGTGACCTGAACGCCACGGCTTTTCAAAGCCTGGCCAATCACATGCGCTGTGGCCTCGCCTTCAGCCGTGAAGTTGGTGGCCAGAATAACTTCCTG
>JBBRMH010000292.1:0-2916 GCA_038230935.1 Burkholderiales bacterium
GAGCTTGGCGTGGCACTGGGCCAGACGGTGATTATTGACAACAAGCCAGGCGCAGGCGGCACAGTCGGTACGGGTTACGTCGCCCGGTCCGCAGCTGACAGTGGCGTGATGGTGCTGGCAGCGGCCAGCCACAATATTGCGGGCTCGCTCTATACCAAGCTGCCCTATGACCCGCAAAAAGACTTTGCACCCATGGCGCATATCGGCACCGCCGACTATGTGCTGATGGTTCACCCCGACGTGCCTGCCAAAACGGCGGCTGAATACATCAAATACGCCAAGGCTAACCCTGGCAAGATGAACTATGCCACGGCAGGTATCGGCAGCGCCACGCACCTGTCGATGGCTTATTTCAACGGGCTGGCGGGCATTGACGTGGTGCACGTGCCGCTCAAAGCCACGGGTGAGGCGATCAATGAAGTGATCTCCGGTCGTGCGCAGGCTGTGATTGCCGCCAGCATTGGCGCGCTGGCATTTGCCAAAAGCACCCGCATCCGCGTGATTGGCGTGACCTCACCCAAGCGCTCCAAATACCTGCCCGACGTGCCCACGATTGCCGAGAGTGGCTTGCCCGGCTACCAGTTTGACTCCTGGTTTGGCCTGCTGGGGCCGGTTGCAACACCTGCAGCAGATGTCAACCGCGTCAACGCCGCGATGGCCAAATTGCTCAAAGACCCGGTGATTCTGGACCGTCTTGACAAACAGGGGATTGAGCCGCTGGCACTGAGCAACGGCGACTTTGCAAAACTGCTTGCAGTGGACTACAAACGCATGGCCGACGTGGTGAAGGCGTCCGGAGCGAAGATTGAATAAGCTGACTGGACCAATCGCCAGCATGACAGACTGCGCTGCATGACCGATCACGATATCGTCAGGCTGGGTGCCAGCGCTATTGCAGCGGCTGTCAGAGGCCGCCAGCTGAGTGCGACCCAGGTCATGCAGGCTTTTTTGCAGCGCACCGCACGGCTGGAGCCAACTCTCAACACGTATGCGCACTTCATGCCTGACGAGGCGATGGCGCAGGCCAGGGCAGTTGATGAACGCATCGCACGCGGCCAAGACCCCGGACCACTGGCGGGCGTGCCTGTGAGCATCAAAGACCTGATCGCCGTCGGTGGCGCACCGCAGGCTTTTGGCTCACGCCTGTTTTCAGGCAATATCGCCGCTGCAGACGCCCCCAGTGTGGCCAGATTGCGGGCTGCAGGGGCCTGCATCACAGGTAAAACCACGACCAGTGAGCTGGGCTCCAAAGGCGTTGGCGACTCACCACTGACAGGCATCACCCGCAATCCCTGGAATACAGACTTCACGCCGGGCGGCTCCAGCGCTGGCGCGGCCAGCGGCGTTGCTGCCGGACTGGTTCCCGTGGCCCTGGGCACCGATGGTGGTGGCTCTATCCGCATACCCGCCGCACTGTGCGGTCTGAGCAGCTTCAAGGCGCAGTACGGGCGCGTGCCGGTATGGCCAGCATCAGCCACGCCGGGCCTGGCCCATGTGGCTCCGATGGCGCGCAATGTGCAGGATATCGCTTTGGTACTGTCGGTCATCGCCGGGCCAGACGCGGGCGATGCCAGTTCTGCGCTGGGTACCCCGCCAGATTTTCTGGCTGCTTTGGGCGTGCCGCTGCCCGCCTTGCGCGTGGGCTGGTGTACCGACTTTGGCGAGGGCGGGGCCGATGAGGACGTGCTGCAAGCCTGCGCTGCAACCCTTAACCAACTGCGCGCACTCGGCTGCACGGTCGTACCGGTAGGCCCCTGGCTGAAAACCAGCGCAGTTGCCGCTTTCGAGGCCGAGTTCTACTCGGGCATTGCGCGCCGCATTGCCGGGCTGCCCGATGCACTGGCGCAGATTGATCCGGCACTGCGCAAACAGGTCGAGGCCTTGCAGCGCGCGCCTGCAGACATGGCCCAACTGGCCGCTGACCGGGTAAACATCCGGCTGCAGTTACAGGCCGTATTCGAGCACGTTGATGTCTTGCTGAGCCCTACGCTGCCGGTAGCCGGTATTTTGGTGGGTCACGATGCACCCGCTGCGTGGGCACATTGCGGGCCAGTGGCCTGGTCACACTTCACTTATGCGATCAACCTCACTGGCAACCCTGCCGCCTCGGTGCCCGCAGGTCTGAGTGCCGCTGGCTTGCCAATCGGGCTGCAAATCATCGGCAAGCCGTGTGACGAGTTGACCGTGCTGCGGGTGATGGCAGCGCTGCAGGCCACTGACGAACGCTTTGCACTGTCAGCGATTGACCTGCAGGGCGATTAGTCAATTCGACCGTCAGCGACTGGCACCGCCGTAAAGCTCAGGCATGCGCAGATTCGGCTTGTTTGAGCATCCGGCATGGCGGCACGGATGCTGTCAACTGGGCCAGCCAGGCATCAATCACCGCCGGGTCATTGACCCGTTTGAGCGCCTGATAGGCCACCTCAGCCTCCGGAAAACGCCGCCTTAAAAAATTCAGCCACTGCTTGAGCCGCCCGGCGCGCGATTTGCTGTCGAGCCGGGTACACACAATGTGCCAGAAGTCGGCAATCAGCGGCAACAGCGTTGGCCAGCCCACTGCGGGCACTGCCTGGCCACTCACATCAGACTTGATGGCCAGACCCAGCCCAGGGTCCACCACGGCACCCCGGCCAATCATCAGCATGTCGCAGCCAGAAGCTGCCCGGCAGCGGCGTGCGTCCTCCACCGTCCAGATTTCACCATTGGCCACCACCGGGATATGCACTGCGGCGCGGATATCGGCAATGCGTTCCCAGTACGCCGGTGGCCGGTAGGCCTGGGCTTTGGTGCGTGCGTGCACCACCACCTCGCTGGCACCGCCACTGGCAATGGCCAGCGCGCAGTCAACGGCCAGTGAATCGTCGAGGTAACCCAACCGCATTTTGGCCGATACCGGCATGTGTGCAGGCACAGCCC
>JBBRMH010000293.1:0-2891 GCA_038230935.1 Burkholderiales bacterium
AAGATTTGCCTAAAAAGGCCGTCTTTGGGAGTTTGGGCACGTAAAAACGAAGGAATCGAAGAAATTGGGGAAGTCTTCGTCAAGGAAAATGGCCATCTTTCATTGGGGAGCAGAGGTTTTCGGTCAGGCACTATCTAAATAATAGCTGCCTGCGCAGGCTGTGCGAGGGCTGGGAGCTGAAATGGCTGAAACAACATAAACGTCTGCCGGGCTGGGCAGTTTGAACTTCCAACGCAAAGGCGCAAAGATGCAAAGTTCGCAAAGCCAGTCATTCAAGCTTTTTAATTGAATTTTTTACTTTGCGTTCTTTGCGCTTTTGCGCCTTTGCGTTAGAAACTTCCTGCACTGCACCTGACACCTGAGCAGTGACAGCGAAACCGGATTTTCTGGTCGTTTCAAGCCCGGCCCACCATGGTCTGACACGCTCTGACGTTCAGCAGCTGCGCACAGCAGCCAGCCGCAAACCGTCCAGCGCCGCCTGTTGCGGGTCAGCCGCCAGCGTCACGGCGCTCACAACAGCCACACCATCGCGCGCACCGCCCAGACAAGCCAGCACGCCCGGCAGGCGCTCCAGCGAGATACCGCCGATGGCCACCACCGGGTAAGGCGCAGCCTGCGGTGCCCACAGCTTCAGCCGCTCCAGCCCCACCGCGTCGTAGGGCATGACCTTGAGCGTGGTCGGGTAAATCGGGCCGATGGCCAGGTAGCTCGGCTGCACGGCGTGCGCGCGCGCCAGCTCGGCGGGCGTGTGGGTGCTCAGACCCAGCCGCACCCCCGCATGGCGCAGCGCTTCGATGTCAGCGGTATCGAGGTCTTCCTGACCCAGATGCACACCGTAAGCCCCCGCAGCAAGTGCCAGCTGCCAGTGGTCGTTGATAAACACCTGCGCCCCCGGCACAGCCCGGCCAGCATTGACTGCAGCCCTGATCTGCAGCGCGATGTCTGCCAGGCTGTGGTCTGCGGCCTTGATGCGCAACTGCACCGTGCGAACACCCCAGCCGAGCAGGCGCTGCACCCAGTCGGCAGTGGGTACCACGGGGTAAAAACCGAGGGGGGCGATGGGTGGGGCGAAGCTTGGTATGGTCATGGGGATTGAATCGGGAATACGGGGTCATTAAACGCAGAGACGCAGAGAACGCAGAGGGTCGCAGAGTAAAAATAAAATCTGTTTTGTCTTGCTCTGAATTGTTTTTCTCTGCGTTCTCTGCGCCTCTGCGTTGAAGGTTGACGCTTTGAAGATCAAGGCGCGTGCCAGAACGGCATACCCACCGTTGAGGTTGAAGCCTGCGCCGCAGCGCGTTCGGGCATCGGTGTGGACTCGTAAGCTGCGCGGCCAGCGGCCACACCGTCGGCAAATGCACGCGCCATGCGAACTGGCTCACCCGCTTGCGCCACGGCGGTGTTGAGCAGCACCGCATCAAAACCCAGCTCCATCACGGCAGCTGCATGTGACGGTCGGCCCAGGCCCGCATCGACTACCAGCACGGCATCGGGCAGGCGGCGGCGCAGGGTCTCCAGTGCGTACGGGTTCAGGGGCCCGCGCCCGGTGCCAATCGGCGCAGCCCAGGGCATCACGGCGGCGCAGCCTGCGTCTTGCAGCTTTTGCGCTATCACCAGATCATCGGTGGTATAAGCAAACACGGCAAAACCCTCTTTTGCCAATACCGTTGCCGCCTGCAGCGTGGCGTGGGTGTCGGGCTGCAGGGTGTAGTCGTCGCCAATGACTTCCAGCTTGATCCAGGGCGTGCCAAAAATCTCGCGCGCCATCTGCGCCAGCGTGATCGCCTCTTCAGCGGTGTGGCAGCCTGCGGTGTTGGGCAATATGTGGCACTTCATGGCCTGCACGCGCTGCCAGAAGCTGTTGCCGCCGCCGCTTTCAGGCTGCAGGCGGCGCAGGCCGACTGTCAGCACTTCAGTGCCGCTGGCGGCGACGGCGTCACTCAATACCTGCGGTGACGGGTAGTGCGAGGTACCGAGAAAAAACCGGCTGTGCAGGGTGGTGCCCGCCACGGTCCAGGGCTGGCCATGGGCGATGGGTGAGGTTGTTGTTGTTGTGTTCATTTCATCCACCGGTGATGGGGGTGACGACATCAATGCGGTCGCCGCTTTCAAGCACGCGCTCAGGCCATTGCTGGCGCGGCACAAACGTGTTGTTGATGGCGCAGGCAAAGGCGCTTTTCAGGTCGTAATCCTGGGCCAGCAACAAGGCTTGCAAAGTGGCGGCATCGGTTTGAAGGCGCTCGCCGTTCAGGGAAATTTCTAAAGTGGTCATCACGCTCATTTTCAGTCATCCAAAAGTTGATGGGCCAAATCATCGACCAGCGCAGGTGCACACAAATAGCCATGCCGGTACAGCCCGTTGATATGCCAGACGCCCGCGCGCTGGCTGACGGCCGGGCGGTGGTCGTCCAGCGCCGGGCGCAGTGCCGCGCTCATGCGCAGCACCCGTGCCTCGCCAAACGCCGGGTGCAGGCTGTGCAGCGCGCTGGCCAGCTCCAGCACCGAGCGCACCGTCACAGGCCCGGCGTCTTCAGACTCCAGCTCGGTCGCACCGACCACAAACTGGTTGCTGGGGCGCGGGGCCACATAGAGCTGGTAGCGCGGGTGCATCAGGCGTACCGGGCGTAGCAGCGTAACACCTGCGCACTCGACCCGCAGTACCTCCCCGCGCACGCCGCGCAGTGTGGGTAACCCGGCCTTGCTGCCCACGCCGCGTGCATCGACCGCCACATCAACAGCGTGGGCCTGGTCTGCGCACACGATGGATATCGCCTGAACATGCTCGACGGTTTGCCCTTCATGCCACTGCACACCCAGACGGTCCAGCTCCACGACCAGAGCCGCCATCAGCTGGTCATTGGCCAGTTGCCCTTCGCCTGCCAGGTACAACC
>JBBRMH010000294.1:0-2889 GCA_038230935.1 Burkholderiales bacterium
CCGGATGCCGCCTGCCAGTGGTTAAAGCGCAGTTGCAACGCCGCCTGTCGGGCAAAGCTGTAGGTCAGGTATTCGCTGATTTCTTCTTCGGGAATGGCCAGCCGCTTGATGCCAAACGCCAGAAACCGTTTGGAGCGCTCGGGTGCTCGGCCCTGCGGCGCGGTTTCGGGAGAACCATCGCCGTTTTCGGCGTTTTCCATGCGCCCCAGTGAGGCCCAGTTGACGTTGTTGACTGCCACGATTTTCTGGTACAAAAAATCCGCCACGATGCCGGGCAAGTCCTTGTCAACATCGACCGTCAGGCCGTTCTCGTTTTCATTGCCAAACACAAAACAGCCGTTGAACGGGTCATTCAATATCAAGCGTTCTTTGACACCTGTCACGTCGTACGGTTGGTAGCTGCCTACCGACATCGCGTTGAGCTCAGTCAGTGCCGCAAAGCCGTTGGCGTGGTAATTGCCAGTGTCCCAGTTCGGGTGCGGGTAAGCATCCGGCAGCAGCGCGTAAATCAGAATACGAAAGCGTTTGGAGTCAGGGTAGAGGTCACGCAGCTGGGCCACCGCGTCAATCACGCTGCCGCTGCCGGTGCCGCCCGCCAGCCCGACAACGATGTGAAAAGTCACCTCAGTCTGGCCGCTTTGCTGCAGCTGCTTGACGAGGGTTTGCACCTGTTCGCGGTAATTGCCCACCTTGCAGGCAAACAGAAAGCGGCCCAGCCGGCGTTTTTGCCCGCCCAGGGTGGCGCCCACGATGCTGTTGAGAATATCGCGCCAGTCCTGCGGGCTGCCCAGCCAGTGTTTCAAGCCGGGGTAGCTGGCCAGGTTGTCCAGCCGCGAGCCCAGGTTGGCATCGGTGATCAACAGCTGGCTGGCCTTGGGCAGTTGCACCGACGTGCCCAGTGTTTTCCAGCTCGGGTCGTCCATTGACATCATCTCGCTGGACGAATCGACGTACAGATAGGCAATGTCAACGTTGTTGGCCTTGTCGCCGTGGAACTCCTGGTACAAAGACTTGCGCAGCGCACGGATGATCTTGCCGCCTGTGCCGCCCAGCCCGATGACAAAGTGATTCATCTGAAAATCCCCCCTGAGTGCATAAAAATACGGCGACGCTGCCGACCCGGTAAATCGATAATTGTGCGTTAAATTTCCAGCGTCACGCGTTCGCCCAGCGCAAAAACTGCCCTGATGGGCACCTGCTGAAAATTTTCTGCAAAACCGCTCAAGGCTTCAATGGTTAACAGCGTGGTAATGCTTTGGGTCTCCTGAGTGTGTGGGCATTTCTGACGTTCAGAAGTGATTTTTTGGTCCAAATAGCCTGCCATCCCTTGATTTACCTGCACTGGGTGCTATCAATTTAAATAAACTTCATGACACGGGGAAACCCGTGGTTCTCACAGTTTCCAGACGATGCAATGTGTTGGTGGCAGTGCAGATGGGTGGTGGGACAATAGAGCTTATGCATCCTAAAGCCTTACTCGACAGTTGTTCAGAGCTCCTCAAGCAGGTTCTCAAATTTGATTACCCCGCCGACATGGTGTTGTCGCGCTATTTCCGTGAATTTCGGCTGGGCCCACGTGAGCGCGCCACACTGGCTGAAACCATTTACGGCGTGTTGCGTAAAAAGAATCTTTATACCTATCTGGCCCAGCATGGCAGCGGCTCGCCCGAACGCCGGCTGGCCATTCTGGGCTTTGCCGCCGACCGTGAGTTTTTGAAAAGCGCGCTGACAGATCAGGAAATCGACTGGCTGAACCGCTGCGACCAGGTCAAGCCTGAAGATTTGATGGAACTGCACCGCCACAACCTGCCCAACTGGCTGGTGGAGCCGCTCAAAGCGCAATTGGAGGATGACTTCTGGCCCCTGGTTAACAGCCTGAATGCCCCGGCGGGGCTTGACTTGCGTGTCAATACCCTCAAAGACAAGCGCGCTGATATCCAGAAAGAGCTGGCTAAAGCCGGGCTGAAAACCGTGGCCACCCCTTATTCGCCGTGGGGTCTGCGATTAGCCGACAAATCGCAGCTGGGCAAGCTGGACGCTTTCACGCGCGGTGCCATCGAGGTGCAGGACGAAGGCTCGCAATTGCTGGCTTTGCTGGTGGATGCCAAGCGAGGCGAGATGGTGGTTGATTTTTGCGCTGGTGCGGGCGGCAAAACGCTGGCTTTGGGTGCCACGATGCGCAGTACCGGGCGTTTGTATGCATTTGACACGTCAGGTCACCGGCTGGATGCGCTCAAGCCGCGGCTGGCGCGCAGTGGCTTGTCCAACGTTCACCCGGTGGCGATTGCGCACGAGCGTGACGACCGCATCAAGCGGCTAGCGGGCAAGATCGACCGCGTACTGGTCGATTCCCCCTGTTCAGGTCTGGGCACCTTGCGGCGCAACCCGGATTTGAAATGGCGTCAAAACCCCAAAGCAGTTCAGGAACTGGTGGCCAAGCAAACGGCCATTTTGCAGAGCGCTGCGCGGTTGCTCAAGCCTGGCGGTCGGCTGGTGTATGCCACCTGCAGTATTTTGCGTGAAGAAAACGAAGCGATCGCAGAGGCTTTTGGGCTGGCCAATAAAGAGTTCAACGTTCTTGAAGTCGAACCTCTGTTGACCCATCTGGGTGTGGAGCATGCGGCTACGCTGTGCAGCGGACCTTACCTGCGGCTGTGGCCCCATCTGCACCACACGGATGGTTTTTTTGCAGCAGTCTGGCAGAAAGCTGACTGATTTTGGTGAAAAATGAATGCTGATTGACGGTAGTTGTTGATGAATATTAAACTTTAGTGAGTTTTAGTGGCTTCAAAGCGCTCCAGGGATTGCAGTCGCTGCTGTGTGTTTTTGCCAATCCGTTTACAATGTCAAGATGCTCTACGTAGCGGCTATAGACAAGTTTCAAACCGA
>JBBRMH010000295.1:0-2837 GCA_038230935.1 Burkholderiales bacterium
ACGTAAAAACGAAGGAATCGAAGAAATTGGGGAAGTCTTCGTCAAGGAAAATGGCCATCTTTCATTGGGGAGCAGAGGTTTTCGGTCAGGCACTACATACAAAACTGAGTTTGTGTTGATGCGCAGGCCATCCCTTGAAGTGGTGTCAGACGCTTTATTGAAGGCGACAAAAGCCATGCTGGCGGCCTGGCGTTGTTTACAGAGTCAGTTCTTTGTGCTCGCCCAGCTTTTCAGGTGGGTTGCCGGTGATGGCTGCCTTGGCCATGCTGAGCAGTTGCGTCATCTTGCTTTCTGTCACGTTCCAGTACTCTGCATGGTCAATGCCAACCGCCAGCAGGGCCAGGTCAGGGTCGGTGACACCACCTGGAAACCAGGCTTTGGCAAAAGGTGACCAAAGCGCCTCTTTTTTAGCCTGGTCTTCAGAGATGGCTGCATGGCCAGAAACGGACACGTAGCGGTCATCGCCAGGGTGGGCGTACGACACGTTCACATTGCCATCATGCGGAACGCGCTGGGCAATTTCGCTTTTGCGTGAAATGAAAAAGTACAACGTGGCGTTTTCGTTGTCACTGTCGTTTTGCGTTGTCAATGGATGGCTGTGCAGCTCGCCGTTGGCATGACGGTGCGTCAGCATGCCGAACTTGATGTCCTTGATCAGTGTCCAGAGGGTTTGCTGTGTGGTTTGTTCGGTCATGTGAAGTCCTTGGGTTGGGCGGATGTTTGCCGCCATGGGGTATCAAAGAATTGACTTTAAACAGCCGCCTGCGCTGCGCTTATCAGCCCGCATCGTGAACGCTTGTCAGCCTTGGCCGACAGTGAGGGGCATATTGAAAGCCTCAACATCCTGCGTCACCAGACAGGGTTACAATCTAGACGCAAGTAATTCTCATTTGCATTACGAAAAAACCAGAGCTGTGTCGCTCATTGAATAGGGACGTTTTTCATGAAATCCGCTTTTAAATTCCTGGCTTCGGCGATCACGATGGGTGCGAGCCTGCTGGCCGCACCTTTGACATCCAGTGCGCAAACCAGTGCCAACGCTGTAACACCCAGCGCAGAAGGCATCGTCGTCTACAACGCCCAGCACACCAGCCTGACCAAGGCCTGGGCCGAAGGCTTTACCCGTGAGACAGGCATCAAGGTGACCCTGCGCAACGGCAGCGATACCGAGCTGGGCAACCAGATCGTGCAGGAAGGCGCGGCCTCTCCTGCAGATGTATTTCTGACAGAAAACTCGCCAGCCATCGCCTTGGTGGATGGCGCGGGTCTGCTCACGCCGATAGCGCCCGCCACCCTAGCGCTGGTACCTGAGAATTTCCGGCCCGCCAATGGCCACTGGGTCGGTATTGCCGCACGCAGCACGGTATTTGTGTTCAACAAGTCCAAACTGACCACAGCGCAGCTGCCTAAATCCATGCTCGACCTGGCCAGCCCCAGCTGGAAGGGCCGTTGGGCTGCGTCCCCGGCCGGTGCTGATTTTCAGGCTATTGTGAGTGCCATGCTGGAGATCAAAGGCGAGGCAGCGACTGCCGACTGGCTCAAGGCCATGAAAACCAATGCGACTGCCTACAAAGGCAATGGCGTCGTGCTCAAGGCCGTCAATGCCGGTCAGATTGATGGTGGCATCATCTACCACTACTACGTTGCAGGGGACCAAGCCAAAACGGGGGAAAACAGCAACAACACCGGGGTACATTACTTTCGTAACCAGGATCCGGGCGCATTTGTGAGTATTTCAGGTGGCGGTGTGCTGGCCTCCAGCAAACACAAAGCTGAAGCCCAGGCTTTCGTGCAGTGGGTGGCGGGCAAGGGCGGCCAGGAGATTTTGAAAAATGGCGACTCTTACGAATATGCTGTGGGTATCGGTGCACAGTCCAACCGCAAACTGGTCCCGCTGGCTGAACTGCAGGCCCCTTTGGTAGAGCCTGCCAGACTCAACAGTAAAAAAGTCGCAGACCTGATGACGCAGGCAGGTTTGCTGTAACCTGCACGGGCCAGAGCTGCCTTGCTTTGCTACAACAAAGGTTCATAAAAGGTTCATGTGAGTGCCATTGCCGATTCGCTGCCGTCTGCCCGTAATCCGGTCACTGTACCGGCGTTGCCTCGGGCCGACAGCAGGCTGCGTACAAAGCGTCCCATCTCATGGATGGCAAGCGCTGCGCTGCTCGTGTCCCTGCTGGCGCTGTTGCCTTTGGGCTTTGTAGTCTGGGCAGCGTGGCATACCGGCTGGCCTACAGCTTCTGCATTGATCTTTCGGCCCCGCGTGGCGGAGCTGCTGCTCAATACCGCACTGCTGGTGGTCTTCACGGTTCCTTTGTGCCTGATGTTGTCTGTCGCGCTGGCCTGGCTCACTGAGCGCAGTGACTTGCCGGGTGCACGCATCTGGTCCTGGCTGGCGGTGGCACCGCTGGCGGTTCCCGCGTTTGTCCACAGCTATGCCTGGATCACAGTCGCGCCTGGCCTGCAGGGTCTGGCGGGGGGTGTGCTGGTGTCGGTGCTGGCGTACTTTCCCTTTGTTTATCTGCCTGTGTCGGCGGCCCTGCGCCGGCTGGACCCTGGCATGGAAGACACCGCTGCCTCGCTGGGACTTGGCCCATGGCAGGTCTTTTTTCGGGTGGTGCTGCCGCAGCTCCGGCTGGCGCTGTGTGGGGGTGCACTGCTGATCGGTTTACACCTGCTGGCCGAATATGGCCTGTACGTGATGATCCGCTTTGACACCTTCACCACCGCCATCGTGGACCAGTTCCAGTCCAGCTACAACGGCCCGGCTGCCAACATGCTGTCAAGCGTGCTGGTGCTGTGCTGCTTTGGATTGTTAAGCCTCGAATCCTGGTCGC
>JBBRMH010000296.1:0-2830 GCA_038230935.1 Burkholderiales bacterium
ATCAGACGCGTGGCATCCATCAGGCTGCCTGTGCCCGTCAGCCGGGTGGCTTTGAGCATAGACTGGACAAACGATTTGTTTAAGAATGATCTTGGCATGGGGTTCCCTGTTGAGTGCAAGAATTGCTGCACTGCAACAAAGAATACGCTTTTTAAACCGCAGCGCTTGTCAGACAGCGCCACAAAACAGGCACTGGCTTTTATTTTTCAGATTTTTTGCATCAAGAGCAGGTTTTTAGGCGTTTTTTGGCGCTTTTCAGCCCCAAACCACGCATATATTGCTCAAAACCGCTGAAGTTGACACTTTCTCCAAACGTCAAAAAACGGCTTTGAAACCGCTCAACTGCCCCGGCAATCAAACGCCATGGCGGGCTTTTCCCCGCTGATGAGTTCTGCCATGGCTTTGCCAGAGCCCGCGCCATGCGTCCAGCCCAGCGTGCCGTGGCCTGCGTTGACCCACAGCTTGCCGACGCTTGTCTGGCCGATGTACGGAATGTTGGTCGGCGTAGCTGGGCGCAGACCGGCCCAGAAATGCGGCTCGCCGCCGTCTTCTGCCAGCCGCGTGTCGCACACGCCGGGCAGCACCTGTTCAATGCGGTCGGCCAGCATTTTGCAGCGGGCTTTGGCCAGCGGGGTGCTAAGTGACAGGTCATAGCCGCCAACCTCAATCGTGCCCGCTACCCGGATAAAACCGTCGCTACCGCCACCCTGTGCGTCCGAGCCGAGGCGGCTGATGGCGCACTTGACTTCGTCGTCAATCGTGCTGACAAACGGCGCGCGTTCCGGCTGCAGCAGTTTAAAGCTGGCGCTGTAGCCCTTGCCGGGGTAGATCGGCAGGTTCACACCGACCGTGCGCAGCAGCGGGGCTGTGAAGGAGCCGCAGGCCGCCACCACCGCATCAGCCGTCAGATTCAGTATTTTTTGATCATTTTGGCCACCAGCGCCCGTATTTGCTGCCCTGACAGCTACTGATTCGATAGCATTTCCCGCCGTCTCCAGACGCTCGATACTGTGGCCGTACAAAAACCGGGCACCCCGGCTGGCGCAGCGTTCGGCCAGTCCTTGCGTAAACACGCGGGCGTCGCCGCTTTCATCGCTGGCGGTGTAAGTGCCGCCCACAATCCGGTGCGCGAACGACTTGAAGGCCGGTTCAATGGCAAACAGCTCGGCGCTGCTGACCACCCGGCGGTCCACGCCGTACTTGCGCATCAGTGCGGCGGCATCGCCTGCGGTGTCGAATGATTTCTGGTCGGTGTAGTAGTGGGCAATGCCGCGTTCAAGCCGGCTGTATTCAATGCCGGTGGCCGCCACCACGTCTTTGAGTGCGGCGTGGCTGTACGCGCCCAGTGCCACCAGTTGCTGCACGTTGCGCTCAAAAGCGCTGTCGTTGCACTGCGATAAAAACTTCAGGCCCCAGAGCCACTGGTGCGGGTCCAGCTGGGGGCGAAACAGCAATGGCGCGTCGTTGCGAAACATCCATTTCAACGCCTTTAGTGGGGCATCGCGGTTGGCCCAGGGTTCGCAGTAACTGACCGAGATTTGCGCCGCGTTGGCAAAGCTGGTCTCCAGCGCCGCGCCCGGCTGACGCTCGACCACCGTGACCTCATGGCCACGTTCAAGCAAATGCCACGCAGTACTGACGCCGATGATGCCCGCACCCAGAACGATAACTTTCATACAACCACTTTCACACCACAGTTTGATCGCGCAAAGTGTGATGCAAGTTGCTTTCAATTAAAAGAAAAATTAAACTCTTAGCAAAAACATCAGCGCAGCTAATGTAAAACCACCCCTAACCCAAGCGCAAAACAGAGCACGCAAGCATGAGTACTTTTGACCCCGATGCCCTTGAATGTCTGGCCGCCATCGTCGAAGAGGGCGGTTTTGAGCGCGCCGCGCAGCGCCTGTCAATCACCCAGTCCGCCGTGTCGCAGCGCCTGCGTGCGCTGGAGTCGCAAGTTGGCACTGTCTTGATAGTGCGCAGTCGCCCGCTCAAGCCCACGTCGGCGGGCCAGCTGCTGCTCAAGCACACCAAAATGCTGCGCCTGCTGCGCGCCGACCTGGAGCGTGACCTGAAAGAGCTGGCCCCCAGCTCGCTGGGCGGTGCGCGGGAAGAAGAGCGCATCTCGATAGCGATCAACGCCGACAGCATTGCCACCTGGGCGTTGCCCGCGTTGACCGGGCTGGCCCGGCAGGGGCTGCCGATGGAGATCATTCACGACGACCAGAACTGCACCCACGAATGGCTGCGTGAAGGGCAGGTGCTAGGCTGCGTGACCACCGTCAGGCAGGCCCTGCGCGGCTGCAAGGTCGAGCCGCTGGGTGCCATGCAGTACATCGCCGTGGCCACACCCGAGTTTGCCCACCAGCGCCTGGCCCCGCCGCTGGACGCAGCGGGCCAGCGAGGCACGCCTGCGCTGACGCAACACAACTTTCGCAACGTGCCGTTTGTGGCCTTCAACCGCAAGGACGAGATACCGGGCGAGTTTGTCGGCAAGGCTTTTGGCCTGAAGCGCGTGACGCTCAACCAGCTGTTTGTGCCCTCGTCACAGGGCATGGTCGGGGCTGTGCTGGCAGGCTGGGGGGTCAGTGTGGTGCCACGCCTGATGGTCGATGCACTGATTGCGCAGGGCCAGCTGGTCAACGTGGCACCGGCCCACACGCTGCCCATACAGCTCTACTGGCACTGCTGGAACCTGGCTTCAGACGTGCTCGACGCCTTGTCGGCAACGCTCAGGCAGTCGGCTGCGGCATCGCTGGTGGCCAGCCCCGCAGCCTGAGCGCCGCCCAGACTCCTGGATAAAACTGCCTGGTTTACGGGAAAGTCTGCA
>JBBRMH010000297.1:0-2807 GCA_038230935.1 Burkholderiales bacterium
AGGCTCATTCGGGCTTGGCCCCCGAGAATTTGACGACCTTTGCCCAGCGCGTGATTTCGGACTGCACGAAACGGGCAAATTCGTCAGGGCTGTTGCCTACGGGCACAGCGCCCTCTGTTTCAAGACGCCGACGTACCTCGGGCGAGCCGAGGGCCTGACGCGCTGCGTCGCTAAAGCGGCGTGCCAGCGCCGGGTCCATCTGGCCTGGGCCAAACAGCCCAAACCAGGCGCTGGACTCATAACCGGGCAGCACTTCCGCAATCGCAGGCACATCGGGGAAAGCCGCCAGACGCTTGAGGCTCGTTACCCCCAGGGCCTTGAGCTTGCCAGCGCGAATGTGCGACTGGGCATTGCCGATGGCGGCAAACATCAGCTCGACCTGCCCGGCCAGTACATCCTGCAGCGCAGGGGCCGTACCCCGGTAGGGAATGTTCACGATGTATGTGCCCGACTGCATTTTAAATGCATCGCCCGCCAGGTGCAGCGATGAGCCGATAGCGCCAATGGCCAGATTGAGCTTGCCCGGTCTGGCCTTGGCCAGTGCGATCAGCTCGCGCACATCTTTGGCAGGTACAGCAGGGTTGGCTACCAAAATGGATGGCGAGGTGGCAACGCAGGTCAGCGGCGTGAAATCCTTGACGGGATCAAACGGCAGCGACGGGTACAGGCTGGCATTGATGGCGTGACTGGTAAAGCTCATGAGCAGCGTGTTGCCGTCTGCAGGCGCTTTGGCCACCGCATCGGCTGCAATGTTGCCGCCCGCCCCAGCACGGTTTTCAACCAGTACGGTGCGCCCCAGCAGCCGCCCCATCTCGGTAGCCATGGTTCGCGCCAGGGTATCGGTAGAACCACCCGGTGGTGCGCCAACCAGCAGGCGAACAGGCGTGTTTTGGGCCAGTGCGGGCGCGCCCGTCAAAACGCTGGACACCGGAGCAATAGCCAGCAAAAGTTTGCGTCGTTGAATCATGCAGAGGTCTCTAAAATTACTGGGATTACGGGGGGGTGCCAGGCTTTACAACCCCAGATAGGCCTGACGTAGCGCATCGCTACCCAGCAGTTCATCGGGCGAGCCTGAAAAGCGGATGCCACCGTTTTCCATCACATAGGCGCGGTCAGCGACTTCCAGCGACTGGCCCACGTTCTGTTCGACCAGCAGCACCGCCAGACCAGTGGTGCTCAGTTGCTCAATCAGGCTGAACATTTCCTCGACCAGCAGAGGCGACAGTCCCAACGATGGCTCGTCAAGAATCAGAAGGCGCGGCTCGGCCATCAGGCCCCGGCCAATGGCCAGCATTTGCTGCTCGCCGCCGCTCATGGTGCCGGCCAGCTGCGCGGCCCTTTCCTTCAGACGCGGGAAAGTGGCAAATACCTTGTCGATGTTCTCTGCCCTGCGTTCACGGGCACGAACAAAGCTGCCAAGCGCGAGGTTTTCAGTCACGCTCAGGTTGGGGAAAATCTTGCGGCCTTCGGGGACCTGGATCAGTCCGGCCTTGACAACCTCGGTGTAGTGCGCGCCGCTCAGGTCAGCACCGTCAAAAATCACGGAGCCCGCCCAGGCCCGGTAGATGCCGCACATGACGTTGTTCAGCGTTGACTTGCCTGCGCCATTGCTGCCCAGCAGTGCCACGGTTTCCCCGGCGTTGACATACAGGTCAACACCGCGCAGCACCTCCACACGGCCATAGCCGCCGCGCAGCCCTTGAATGGACAGCAAAGGTTTTGTATGAATTGCCTGGGACTCAGTCATGTTGGAGCCGCCTTGGAGGCAGCAGCACGCAAGCGGGCCGCTGTACCATGACCCAGATAGGCCTCAATGACCTGCTCGTCAGCCGTGACATGCGCCGGACTGCCCTGGGCAATCAGCTGGCCCTGGGCCAGTACCCACACGTAGTGGGCCAGGTTCATCACGGCCTGCATGACGTGCTCGATCATGAGCACCGTCACACCGCCATCGGCAATGCCGCGCACCACAGGAATCATCTCGGCAATTTCCTGCGGGTTCAAACCAGCCAGTACCTCGTCAAGCAACAGCAGGCGCGGCTGTGTGGCCAATGCGCGCGCCAGCTCCAGCCGCTTGCGCCCTGCCACAGTGAGGTCGGCGGCCGGCTTGTCAAGCTGCGATGCCAGCCCTACCCGCGCCGCCACATCAGCAGCCAGCGCCAGGGCTGCACGGCGGTTAGGCTCTTTCAAGTGCGCGCCCACCGCAATGTTTTCGCGCACGGTCTGGGCCGCAAAAGGCTGCACGATCTGAAAAGTACGCGTCATGCCCAGCCGGGCATTCAGATGCGGTGCCTGACCCGTGATGTCTTGTCCGGCAAAGCGCACGCTACCCGTGTCAGGCCGGATAAAACCGGACATCAACGCAAACAGCGTGGTTTTACCCGCACCGTTGGGGCCAATCAAGGTTGTGAGCGAGCCCTCTGGCACCGCCAGACTGACACCCTGCACAGCCTTGAGACCACCAAACGACTTGCTCACACCCTGGAGCACCAGCAGATCACTGGCCATGGCGACCCCCCGAGCGTTTCCACACAGCCACCACCGATTGCCCGATGCCTGCAATCCCGCGCGGTAAAAACATCACGATCAGCACCAGCACGGTGCCGTAAATCACCAGGTTGATACCGGGCAACGCACCAAAAAGATTGCGTGTCACATCGGCCAGCACATGCAGTACCACCGCACCCAGTACAGGGCCCCACACTGTGCCAATACCACCCACAATAGCGGCCACCAGAGCTTCAACCGAGGTCATGGAGCCATAGCCGATGGCGGGATCAATGTACTGAAACACCTGCACATAAAAC
>JBBRMH010000298.1:0-2740 GCA_038230935.1 Burkholderiales bacterium
GACATCGTCGTTCGTCCTTAAATCTGCAACTGCAGGCCAGCCCGCAAGGGCTGACGATAAAACAGGTGCTGGCTGTAAGCCACCACCTGTTTTTTTTGTCCCAGATTCGAGTTTTGAGGTCTCATTCCATTTCCATTTCCATATCAATACGATATGTTGTTGCTCCGCTTTGCGGTGCCAAAGCACTGCCTGCAGCTTCGCGCCTGACCTCCTGTCGATCTGAAAATGGAATCAGGGAGGTGTGTCGCTCACACAATAGGCATGCTGTCAACTGCCCTTGACAACCAGTTTGTTATCAACCGACAGAACCCCTTTGACGGCCTTTGCAAGCGTGGTGGCTTTTTCCTTGGCAGCCAGAGTAGGCGCCGGGCCGTTGAGCGTGACACTGCCGTTTTTGGTATCAACATTGATTTTCAAGGCACTCAAATCCGGGTCGCGCACAAGCTCGGCAGACACTGCCGTCGTGATGGACACGTCGTCCATCGTGTTGGCAACTTTGTCGGCGGTGGACTTGCCGGATGCTTCTGCCTTGCTGGCGGCGTCTTTCATGGCGTCTTCGGCTTTGCCCATGGAGGTTTCCGCCTTGGCCTTGGCCTCTGCTGCGGCCTGCTCGGTTTTGGCCACGGCAGCGTCAAGTTTTTGTCCGACGGTCTGGTCGTCCACTTTTTTACCGCAGGCAGCAAGTGCCGTCAGCAGTACCAGGGAACACGAAATGGCCAGCGAGCGCCTGGATGCAAATACATTCATGAAAACCTCCTTAAAAAAAAGCAGCCCTGAAGGCTGCTATTGAATGCCAGCGGCCGCACGGGGTGCGGCATCAGGGCATCAGATTTTATCGATGATTTTCTTGGCCTGGTCTTTGGCGTGCTCTTTGGTGTCGCCATAAACGGTCTGAACCTTGCCTTTGGCCTGGTCTGCCAAGCCTTCGGTCTGCAGCCTCTCGTTGCCTACCAGCTTGCCAGCCGCTTCTTTGACCTTGCCCATGGATTGGTCCACACGGCCTTCGACTTGATCCTTGTTCATGAAAAACTCCTTTGAAAGTTAAAAATTCAATGCATCGGCCTTGGTAGCCCATGAGTGCAGATCCACAGAAACCTGTACTGTGAATTTAAAACACCCGCTGTGGATTGCAGGTCAGAAGGCACTGGTTTTGCTGTAGGACAAGCCGCAGGAAACTGTCTGTCAGCCTGAACTGCCAGCCCGAACTGTCAGCTTTGTCTGGCAGTTCAGGGGTAGCAGCTGCCATGGCGCTTGCGAAAACTGCGCGGATTTTCTGCCGCCACCTGGGCAAACAGGCCAGCCCCTGAAGAGCGTGCCTGGGCCTGCTCGACGGCGTAAGGGCCAGGATGGCCCCGGTAGCTATAAGACCAGGCCTGACCACGGCGCACCATCCAGCGGCCCACATCTTCCCCCTGCTTGTCGAGGGTGGCCAGCACCCGCCCGTAGTCGTCGTGACTGCGGGACGACGGGCTGCTCAGCGTGACGGTCTGGCCCAGCACATGACCGCGCAGTGCGTCAAGCGCCTGCGGCCCGCCCGGCTGGCAGATTTCAGGCGCGTCAATGCCCACAATACGAACCTTCAGGACCTCGCCCGACCTTGCGCCTTTGGATCGTTCGGCGACTTTGACCCACACCGTGTCGCCATCGACCACACGCGTGACCACGCCCGAGCGCACCCATGTGCGTGCCTGAGCCAGGTCAGGGCAGCCCGAAAGCGCAACGGCCAGACAGGTGATTACTATTAATTCAATAGCACCTCGCCCACGCATTGTCTGCCCCAGAGCACGAAATGAGGGGTAAAAATAAAGACAAGGTGGCATCAGACAGGAAAGCTTCAGTGCGTCAATTTTCAGGCTGGCACGCATCACGCCGTGATGATCCAGCCCTCAAGCGGGTCAACCCCTGATGGCAGGCCGTAGTTGGGCGCGCCTTCCTCATGACGGGCCTGTGCCCAGGCCGCCTGCATCAGGCACAGCACGGCGTCCAGGCTGTCGCCCCTGGCATCGTCAGTCAACGTGTCGCGCTGGGCATGCGTGAGTTTGAGGCGCAGTTGCAGGCGGGTCTGGCCCAGTTCCAGAGCGTGAATCAGGTCTTTGCGGGCGATCAGCCGGTCGGGTGTCTGTTTGGTCCGGGTATCGCTTTTGTACGAGCGGCTGCCCAGCACCTCGCGCGCCAGCAGACCAGGGTAGCCTTCCAGCGCCACGCGAGTGCGGTCACCTTCATGCAGCCCTGGCAGGTGGACGCCAGCAGCCAGCAGGCGGGGCACACCAGCGTGCAGCATGTAGGCCACCGGCGGGTTGACCCATTTCATCGACGGGCTTGAACCCGCAGGCTTGTCAGAGGCCCGGTGTGCAAACTTTTGCCCGACAGGCCGTGCATGACAAAATGCGGCAAAGGTATTGCGAATGTCCTCGCGGCTCAGCGATGCATAGTGCGCGATCAGTTCAGGCCACTGCTGCGGCCAGCCTAGTTGCACGACCAGCTCGCGTGGCAGACCAAAAGGCAAATCAAACACGCCGAGCCACGGTTGGGGTTGATGCAACCAGGCTTCGAACGCATCGAGCGAATCGATCAGCTCTATTTTTGATAGCGTGACACGCCCGCCTTTGCTGCCGCCAAGGGCTAAAACGATGGGCTTGGTACGCGTCGGGCTGCTTGAAAAGTCGCAACCCAGCAGGCGGCTCACGTCAGGAGCGGCCAATGATGGAGGCTGTGGCCATCAGCTCTTCCAGCAGGGCCA
>JBBRMH010000299.1:0-2732 GCA_038230935.1 Burkholderiales bacterium
AGATCTGGCCCGGTGCCAGGCTGTTCATCACCTGTTCAAACTCGGGAACAAAGGTGCCCGGGCTGACCCAGCCCAGGTCGCCGCCCTCCTTGGCCGAGGCGTCTTCGCTGATGGCACGGGCCTGCGCTGCAAAGTCAGACTGGCCACCCGCAATGCGTTGCTTGATAACCGCGAGTTTGTCGCGGGCAGCCGCTTCGCTGAGCGCAGGTGTGATGCGCAGCAAGATATGGCGTGCCCGTGTTTGGGTGACATTCATGCCTGGCGCGCCGGCCTGCTTTTTCTCTACCAGTTTGAGGACGTGAAAACCGGCTCCACTGCGAACCGGCCCGGCAATGCCGCCCACGGGCAGGTTTTTTGTCGCCTCCAGGAAAAGGGGTGGGTAACGCTCTGCACTGCGCAAGCCCATCTGCCCGCCGGTAGCGCGTGTCGGGGAGTCCGACATCTCGTTGGCCACAACACCAAAGTCCGTGCCAGCCCTGGCACGGTCTGCTGCCTGCACCGCCTTGGCTTGCAGGGTGGCAACTTGTTGTGGGGTGGCGTTTTCAGGTACCGCTATCAAAATTTGCGCCAGATTGATTTCAGCTGCGGCACCGGCGGTGTTTTGCTGTTGCTCGCGCAAAAACTGGTCAATGTTTTGCTCGGTGATGGTCACGCGGGACTCCAGCTCACGCTGGCGCAAGCGGCTGATCAGAATTTCGTCGCGCAAATCGGATCGGAACTGAACATAGGAGATACCGTCGGTCACCAGACGGCGGCGCAGCTCTTCGAGCGAAATCTCGTTTTGCCGGGCTACGCCGAGCACCGCGTTTTCAATCGCATTGTCTTCAACCCGCAGGCCTGATGTGCGCGCCAGCTGAAGTTGTGCCTTGTCGTTGATCAAACGCTCCATGACCTGCCGGGCCAGCTCACTGCGGGGTGGCAATGCGGCCCCCTGCTGGCTCAGTTGCTGCTCGGCACGGACCAGTTTGGCGCGTACCTCGTTGTTGGTGATCGGCTCTGAGTTGACCACGGCAACAATGTAGTCTGCGGCCTGTTGCCCGCGGCTGACACTCGCACCGCGAACGCTTGAGAGCTCGGGCGCACGCATCTGCAGGGTAGGCTTGAGGCCTTGCGCCTGCGCCATCAGTGCAGACAGCAGCAACGGTGAAAGCAGCAGGACGAATGCAGTGCGCTGCCCTGCCAGCCGGGAAACCGGAAGCGATGGCAAGCGGGAAAGCGAGTTGGGCAGAAGGTTGTATTTAGTCATAGTTGGTAAAACGGCTGGGCGTGCTCACTTGGCCGCGTAGGGACTGGTAGCGCGGAATGTTTGACCTCAGGGTCTCCAGAGGGTTCGACCCAATACGGGAAAAACCAACCAGTTCCAGCTGGAACAGGATACGGGTGTTGGACAAGGCGGCACTGCTCTGCGAGCGTTGCAGCACCACGCGGCCAATCCAGCAGCAGCCATCGTACTCAAGCCCGATGACGCCATCGACCAGTTTTTTGTCCAGCACGCTGTAGTTGAGACGGCCTACGCCATAGTAGCGCCCGCCACCCTGACCCTGCCCTGCGCCCAGGTCACGCCCCTTGTCGCCCCACAGATCGTTCAGGGGCCACTGCGTGCTGACATCAATGAGGTTGCTGACATTTCGCTGCCGCCTGATCGAGGCACTGATCACATGGTAATTGCCAGGCGTATAGCGCACGCCCAGAACGCTGCGCTCGGACTGGCGCGCTTTCGGGTTGTACTGAACAGTGCCATCGAAAGACCATTGCGGGTCCCAGTTGATGGTGGTGCCAAAAAGCAGGTCACTGACGCGGTTACTGGCTGGCAACACGCCCGGCAAAGTGACTTTCTGGTCTTCAAACCCAAGACGCTGGGCAACACCCACACGCACGGCTTCGGCCCCTGTGGCCGGGTCCAGCAGGCGGGATGTGACCCCCAGCGTCAACAAGTTGGCGTCCGAGATGCGGTCATTGCCGGTAAACGAGTTTTCGGTAAATACCGTGGCAAAGTTGAAGTCGTTGGCACCTGAGTCGTAGTTAGGCAACAGGCTCTGGTCCCGGTAAGGTGTGCGCACATAAAAAGCGCGCGGCTCCAGCGTCTGGGTAAAGTCACGGCCTAAAAAGCTGGCCTGGCGCTCAAACTGCAGCCCGCTGTCCAGGCTGAACGTCGGCAATATGCGTGATGCACTCGCCTGCCCATTGGCCAGCGGCGCATCAAAACTGTAGCTGGTGGCATTCAGCTGGAGCTTGGGTGTCACGTACCCGCCTGGTGCAATCCACGGACGGCTCAATTGCGCCCGGGCCACCAGCCGTTCGGCGTTGGGTTGCCCAGTGAGCTTTCGGTCTGCTGAAAAATGGGTGTAATCGCTGTCCAGAGACCAGTCAAAGCCACCCAAGCCAGCTACAGGTGCATTGATGCGGGTGTAGCTTGCCGTCAGTTGCGGCAGGCGGTCATAGGGCGGCACGATGGGCGCTGTCACATCCTGCAGGGTTTGCCAGCGCAGGGTGCGCAAGGACGTGGCGAAGTAACCCCTGCTCCAGTTCAAACCGATGTCGTCAGCCAGCAAACGCTGGGTCAGCGACGACCCGCTGATCGGAAAATCACGCCAGTAGTTATCGTCACTGACCCGGTTCAGGTTGACGTTGAGCCCCAGGCTGCCAATGGCGGACAACCCGCTGTCTATGCTGCCTGAATGCTGCAGCGAATACGACCAGCGGTTGATGTTGCGCAATTTGTCGCCGGGCAT
>JBBRMH010000300.1:0-2706 GCA_038230935.1 Burkholderiales bacterium
GCGGTCACCCAAATATTTTTTCAAGCCTTCGGGGTCTTTGGCATCAATGCCGATGATGTGAACCACGGCATTGGCCACGTCGGCATGGTCGCCGCGGTACATCCACAAGCCGGGAAACGGAAAGTCTGGCCGGGGGCCCACTGTCAGGCCCAACAGGTTTTCGTAAAAGTGACGCGACGCATCAAGGTCGGTGGTGCGAATAGAGTAGTGGTTGAGTGTTAGTGCCACGATGTAAATGCCATGAAGTAAATGAAGTTCGAACGTTATTTAACTGCGTAATCCAACAGGCTCCAGCCCCAGGCTGGCAGACAGATAGCCGCGCACGCGGTCTGCAATGGTGGCTGCGTCGTCCAGTTCGGGCTGGTCTGGATGTACCGCCTGCGCATAAACAAACCAACGCAGCCCGCCATAAAACACGCCACCATGCAGGCCCATCAGCAGCTCGTGCTCACGCACGGTGGGGCGTGCGCGGCTGCGGCTACCCCGATAGCGCCGGGTTTCGCGGATCAGGCGTGGAAACAGCCGCTCGCCCAACAGTCCGAAGAAGCGGTCTGTGATGCTGCGATCCGTCAGTCCGGAAAAAATCAGCAGACGCACAAAGTCGCGGGTCAGGACGCATTGCGCATAGTCAATATAAAAGCAGGTGAGTTTCTCTTCAACCGATAGCTTCCGGTTGTCTAGCAGCGTCTCCCATTCGGTTTTCCAGCGGCCTTCGAAAACCTCAAGATAAACGCGGTCAAGCAAGGCCTGCTTGGTCGGAAAGTAGTGGTAGACCAGCGTGTGCGTCACGCCGATGGCGGTGGCCAGATCGCGCATCTGCGCGTTAAAACCGTTCTCGGCAAAAAAACTGATTGCACCACTGATGATGTGGTGTTCGCGATCCGCCACAGTCATGCGTCGCCGTGACGCTAGCGGTGCGCCGCCTGAGTCCGAAAGACCCGCAGGAGATGCTTCAGGGTTTGTCCTGAGACGATTGCTATTTACCAAACTGTCAACCATGCGTACCATTATTGAACAACTGGTTAATACGACTATCCGCAGAAACCCCTAATCAACGGGTCAGGGCAAGCCGGTGCAGTCGAACGCAAAAACTCATACAGGTATGTAAATGGAACTGATTGGCGAAGTCTTGATAGAGGCCCCGAGAAGCGAAGTCTGGGCCGCATTGAATAGCCCGGTGGTGTTGCAGGCCTGCATTCCAGGCTGCGAGCAGGTCACCGATGAATCACCCTCCGTGCGCCTGGTCAAACTGATGGTCAAAATGGGACCGGTGCGTGCGCGTTTCTCGGGTCGTGTGACACAGTCAGAAGTGCTGGAGCCAGAAAGCTGCGTGATGTCGTTTGAAGGCTCTGGTGGCGCTGCCGGTATGGCCTCAGGCCGCTCGCAGGTTGCCCTGTTTGAAGAGGGTACCTCCACGCGCCTGACCTACACGGTCAAGGCATCGGTAGGTGGCAAACTCGGGCAGATTGGTGGTCGCATGATGGACGCATCGGCCAAGCAGCTTGCCGATCAGTTTTTTGCCGCACTGGGCGCGCAATTAAGACCGGCGCCTGTTCTGGAGTCTCAATTGGACGAGCAGTTGGTGCCGGCTTCACAGCAATCTGCGCAGCCACGGCTAGTGCTACGACCAATGCCTGCCCCGCAGGCGGCATCGCAAAGCGAGATGCCGCGCATCGTGTGGTTCCTGATGGGTGTTGCCTCCACCGGTTTTGGTGTCTGGTTGGGGGCACGTCTGTTATGAAATCTCCTGACTTTGATTACGTCAAGGTAAAAAGCGTTTCCGAAGCGCTGGCCTTGCTGGTTGAGCATGGCGATGACGCACGCATCCTTGCGGGCGGACAAACGTTGCTGGCAACGCTCAACATGCGCTTGTCCGAGCCAGCGCTGCTGATTGACATCACCGGTATTGAAGCCCTGCGCTGCATCGAAGTGCGTGGCGACCGGCTCCACATTGGCGCGCTTGTCACCCACGCGGCAATTGAATCGTCCAGCCTGGTTGCAGAGCACGCGCCCATGCTGACGGCGGCAGCGCCGCATATTGCCCACTGCGCCATTCGAAACTCGGGAACCTGGGGGGGCTCGATTGCATATGGTGACCCTGCGGCTGAATGGCCGTGTTGCCTCGCCGCGCTGGATGGGGTCGTGGTGGTGCAGGGGCCAAAGGGTGAGCGACGCATCGCTGCTGAAAAGTTTTTCCGGTACCTGTACACCACCGATTTGCAGCCTGATGAAATTGTCATCGGTGCCGACGTCGCCCTGGCAACTACCGCAGACTGGTTTGCCTTTGACGAGTTGGCGCGGCGCCAAGGAGACTATGCAGTTGCAGGCCTTGCAGTGGCAGCGCAGTTTGATGGTACGACGGCACGTTCGGTACGGCTGTCTTTTTTGGGCATTGGCAATACCCCCATACGGGCTTACAAGACAGAAGCCTTGCTACGCAACAAAACCTTCGATGCAACCGAGATTGACGCAGCCGTTGCTTCACTAAAAGCAGAGCTGGACCCAGCTGCTGATTTAACCAACGAAAGTGCCACAAAGCGCCACCTGGCCACCGTGCTCGCGCGGCGCCTGCTGGGCGCTGCCCATGCCAGCCGCAGCGCGCTGGTTGGCTGATTCTTTTCGAAAGACATTCATGGTCAAACCCCATACGATTCATTTAACCGTTAACGGCCAGGTTCAAGAGCGCGCCGTACAGCCACGTCAGCA
>JBBRMH010000301.1:0-2653 GCA_038230935.1 Burkholderiales bacterium
TGGCCACGAAGGGCAGGGCGTGCGTGAGGATCTGATGGACAAAGCCAGCCTGAAAGTGCGCATTGACCAGCCAGGCGGTGAAGAGTCCCTCAATGTGGCCGCCGCTGCGGCGATTTGCCTGTACGCCAGCTCGCTGTCACGGCAAGGGTAGATTGCTCGCGTTTACACGGGGCGTCAAGGCGCTTCAGTGGATAACAGTCGTGAACAGATAAGCCGCAAAAATCACCAGATGCACCACGCCTTGCAAAACGGTGGTACGGCCCGTTCCCAGCGACATCGTGGCGACAAACAGCGACAGCAGCAGCAGCACGGTGGACTTGTTGTCCAGCCCCAGCGTGAGCGACCAGCCCGTGGCGATGGAGACAATCGCCACCGCAGGAATCGTCAAACCGATGCTGGCCAGTGCCGAGCCCAGTGCCAGGTTCAGACTGGTCTGCAGGCGATTGGCCCGCGCAGCCCGCAGGGCCGCCAGCCCTTCCGGCAGCAGCACCACTGCTGCAATGATCACACCGACTGCTGCAACCGGTGCTCCGGCGCTGGCCACCATGGCTTCTATGCTGGGTGCCAGCGACTTGGCCAGCAGCACAACAGCGGCCAGACAGGCCATCAGCAACGCCAGGCTGGCCAGTGCGACCCCGCCACTGGGCGGCGCTGCGTGGACTTCCTTATTCTCAGCGGCTTCTTTTGGCAGAAAATAATCCCGGTGGCGTACCGTCTGAACCAGTACAAACGTGCCGTACAGCACAAGCGACACCACCGCAATAAAGGCCAGTTGCCCTACGCTGTAAAAAGGCCCGGCCACCGTCGTTGTGTAGTTTGGTAAAACCAGCGTCAGCACGGCAATCGCGGCCAGCGTTGCCAGCGATGCACTCACACCGTACAGGCCAAAGCGCTGCTCACCGAACCGGCTGCCACCCATGAGCATGCACAGCCCGACCATGCCGTTGAGGATGATCATCACGGCTGCAAATACGGTGTCGCGCGCCAGCGCGGTTGTGGCAGGCCCACCCGAGAGCATGAGCGAGACAATCAGCGCGACTTCAATGATGGTCACGGCCACGGCCAGCAACAAGGTACCGTAAGGCTCCCCGACGCGATGCGCGATCACCTCCGCATGATGAACCGCCGCCAGCACACAGCCCAGCATGCCCGCTGCCAGCAGGGTCATGAACAGCCCGCCCGCAAGGCCAGCCCACCCCATGCCAGCCAGCAACGCCCAGCCCGCAAGCGGCGCAACCAGGGACCAGACGGGCAGGGCAAGGGATCGTGAAAACATGCAATTGATGATAGCGTGAGACCCCGCTTGTCCAGGCTGCAAGGTGTGACACGCAGTGCGCGACCGTGCGGGCTATATAATCGGAGGCTTTTCAAAACACAGCTTCGCCCAAGCGCATTTAAAGCCACACCCCCTCAAAAAGCAGCCAGCAAAAGTCTCATCAGGACATTTGCGTGCGCTTGGGCGAACCGTCATTAAATCGGAGAACCCAGTGCTTTTGTCTCTACAGGGAACATCAGGCGGCCCCCCCCACGCCCTACTGGCGCTCGCAGACGGCACAGTCTTTACCGGCCATTCAATTGGCGCTTCAGGCACCACCACGGGTGAGGTGGTGTTCAACACCGCCATGACCGGCTACCAGGAAATCCTCACCGACCCCAGCTATTGCCAGCAACTGGTCACGCTGACCTACCCGCACATTGGCAACTACGGTATCAATGCCGAAGACGTCGAGTCTGAAAAAGTCCACGCGGCAGGCCTGATCATCAAAGACCTGCCCTTGCTGGTATCGAACTTTCGCTCGTCCATGACGTTGTCTGACTACCTGGTCAAAGAAGGCACGGTGGCCATCGCCAACATTGACACCCGCCAGCTGACACGCCACCTGCGCAGCAAAGGCGCACAAAACGGCTGCATCATGGCCTTGGCTCAAGGCGAGGCGGTATCAACTGCCGCCATCGACAAAGCCATCGCCGCCGCCAAAGCCGCGCCCAGCATGGCCGGGCTTGACCTGGCCCGGGTGGTATCCGTCAAGCAGACTTACGAGTGGACGCAAACCGAGTGGAAGCTGGGTTCGGGCTACGGCGTGCAAATCACGCCGAAATTCCATGTGGTGGCCTTCGACTTTGGTGTCAAGAAAAACATTTTGCGCATGTTGGCCGAGCGCGGCGCGCGCATCACCGTGGTGCCTGCGCAAACGCCTGCTGCAGACGTTCTCAAGCTCAAGCCAGACGGTATTTTTCTGTCCAATGGCCCGGGCGATCCCGAGCCGTGCGATTACGCCATTGCAGCGGTACGTGAATTGATTGAAACCGGCACACCCACCTTCGGCATCTGCCTGGGCCACCAGATCATGGCGCTGAGTGCCGGGGCCACAACCTTCAAGATGAAGCAAAGCCACCACGGCGCGAACCACCCTGTCAAAGACCTGGACACCGGCCGCGTCAGCATCACCAGCCAGAACCATGGTTTTGCAGTGGATGCAGCCAGCCTGCCCGCCCACTTGCGCGCCACCCACATCAGCCTGTTTGACGACACCTTGCAGGGCATCGCGTGGACAGACAAGCCCGCGTTCTGCTTTCAGGGCCATCCGGAGGCGTCACCTGGCCCGCACGATATTTCCTATTTATTTGACCGGTTTACGGCGCTGATGGAAAA
>JBBRMH010000302.1:0-2643 GCA_038230935.1 Burkholderiales bacterium
GGCCCCGGCGCAAATACCGTCAATCGCCGCGATGATGGGCTGCGGGCACAGCCGCATCGCCTTGATCAAATCACCTGTCATGCGCGTGAATTCCAGCAGCTCGGGCATGCGCATCTGGGTGAGCGGGCCAATGATTTCGTGGACATCGCCACCGGAGCAAAAGTTGCCACCTGCACCTGTCAACACCACGGCTTTCACATCTGTGGCCTGATTCAGCGCACGAAACAGGTTGCGCAGTTCGGCATACGAGTCAAACGTCAGCGGGTTTTTACGCTCGGGGCGGTTTAACGTCAAGGTGGCAACGCCTGCGTCAAAAGCATAAGCAAAGTGCTGTGCCTGGTAGCTGGCCAGCGCGTCAAACTGCGCGTGCATGGGGTTGGCGGGGCCTATGTAGTGCTTCATACGGTTTCCAGTTTGTCGGGCAGACCAGTGCCAACGGATTTCAGGGTTTGCTGGCTCTGCTTGACCTTGCCCAGCAGCTTGTAGAACGACTCGATCTCACGCGGTGACAAGGCCTCAAAAGCGGCCACAATCCAGCGCTCATGCTGGCACGCCATGTCGCCAAACACGCTGTGGCCATGTGCGGTCAGCCGTACCCGGTAAGCGCGCCGGTCACCATCGACCTCCATCCGCTCGACCAGCCCCTCGGCCACCAGCTGGTCGGTAATGCCGGTGACGTTGCCGCCGGTGACCATCATGCGGCGCGACAGCTCGTTCATCTTCAGACCGTCGGGATTGCGCTCCAGCTGGGCCATCAGGTCAAAGCGTGGCAGCGTGGTGTCAAACTGCTCCCGCAATTGCGAGCGCACCTGCTTTTCAATCAGCTGGGTGCAGGTCAGCAGCCGCAGCCACAGGCGCAGGGCTTCGGGGTGCTCGCTGTGGCATCGTTCTTCCATGTCCATGGGGAAACCTTTCGTATCAAGCGCTATAAAAATAATAGCTGTAGGCCCAGGTAAACCGTGCGCTAAGCACTGTTTTTCTTTGAAAGTTCACGGTAGAGCTGGTCACGACCGCTCAGATAGGGCAACGGCCAGCTGACGTGACGGCTTTGCATTTTTGCCGCTTCATGCAGTGTCCAGGCCGGGTCGGCCAGATGCGGGCGGGCAACGGCGCACAGGTCGGCGCGGCCTGCGGCGATGATGCTGTTGACCTGATCGCTTTCAGAGATCGCGCCGACGGCAATTGTCTGGATGCCCGCCTCGTTGCGGATACGGTCTGCAAACGGGGTCTGGTACATGCGGCCATACACCGGTTTGGCCGCGCGGGTGGTCTGGCCGGACGATACATCGATGAAGTCGCAGCCTGCGGCCTTGAACAGCCGGGCAATAGCGACCGCATCATCGTCCGTGTTGCCGCCCGGTGCCCAGTCATGGGCCGAGATGCGCACACTCATGGGCAGGTGCGCAGGCCACACCGCCCGCATGGCGCTGAACACTTCGAGCGGATAGCGGCAGCGGTTTTCAAGGCTGCCGCCATAGTCGTCCGTGCGCTGGGTGGTCAGCGGCGTGATGAAGCTCGACAGCAGATAGCCGTGCGCGCAGTGCAGCTCCAGCCAGTCAAAGCCTGCCTGGGCTGCATAGCGGGTGGACTGCACGAACGCTTCAGTCACCCGGTCCATATCTGCACGGGTCATGGCGTGGGGTGTTTGGTTGGTCGGGCCAAAAGCAACCGCGCTGGCAGCCAGTAGCGGCCAGTTGCCCGCTGGCAGTGGCTCATCGGCCTGCTCCCAACCGACTTGGGTAGAGCCTTTGGGGCCGCTGTGGCCCAGCTGCAGGCCGATTTTTGCGCCCGTCTTGTCGTGCTGGCTTGAGGCATGAACAAAGTCAGCAATGCGTTTGAGGGCCAGCATCTGTTCGGTGCTCCACAAGCCTGGGCAGCCCGGTGTGATGCGGCCTTCAGGTGTGGGTGAGGTCATCTCCACAAACACCAGCGCGGCCCCGCCCAGCGCCCGCGCACCCAGATGCACCAGGTGAAAATCCTGCACCAGCCCATCGACGGCGCTGTAGGTGGCCATGGGCGAGACGACGATGCGATTTTTAAGCGTGATGTCGCGCACCTTGAGTGGCAGCAGCATGGGTGGCGGGGCGGCTTTTTCTGGCGTGGCCGTGGATTTTGCCAACCACTGCTCATAGCCTTTTAGCCAGCTGGCATCACGCATGCGCAGGTTTTCATGGCTGATGCGTTGCGAGCGCGTCATCATGGAATAGAAAAACTGCTCGGCTTCCATACTGCTGTAGCGGTCAACGTTTTCAAACCATTCCGTGGAGTTGCGCGCCGCGTTCTGGATTTTCAGCACCTCGACGGACCGCACGGCTTCGTAGCTTTGCAGTGCTTGGGTCATATCGCTGGTGTTGGCAAAGCAGCGCGCCAGCTCAATTGCATCTTCAAGTGCCAGCTTGGTGCCGCTACCGATTGAAAAATGGGCCGTGTGTGCGGCGTCGCCCATCAACACGATTGGCACCTGCTTGCCGTCAATTAAGGCGTTGTGAACCCAGTGCGCGCACACCACACGCGGAAAGCGTATCCAGATGGCGGAGCCGCGAACATGCGTGGCGTTGTTCATCAGCGGATTGCCGTCCAGATAGTTTGCAAACAGCCGTTCGCAAAAAGCGATACCGTCTTCCTGGCTCATCTGGTCCAGCC
>JBBRMH010000303.1:0-2634 GCA_038230935.1 Burkholderiales bacterium
CAGGCCGTCTTCGACTAAAACCAGGCAAATGTGGTTCGCCGCATGTCCAGGCGTGTAAATAACCTTTAAATGGTGGGTATTTTCAGGCTGTAGACCAATGGATATGGGCGTAAGCAGCTCCTGATTTTGTAGCACCCTGTCTGGCTGGAAATAGCTGTCTGCGCGTGCAGTGGGCAGTGACGGCAGGCCGCAGATCAGCGGCTTTGGTTTACCTGCTGCCTGACTGGACACCTCGCACATCTGCTGAAGCGGCCTGGCTCCTGGTGAATGATCAGGATGTGAGTGGGTACACACAATCATGCGGATGTCGCCGCCCGCTGCCTTGTACAAACGCGCCAAATGGTCATGGTCGGCAGGACCGGGGTCGATGGCGATGTAGCCGCTGGTGGCATCACCGACCAGATAGCTGTTGGTGCCTGGCCCCGTCATCACGCCCGGATTGGGCGCGGTCAGGCGCATGACGTTTTTCAGCAATGCGACGGGGGCATCAGTCTGCCAGTCAAGGGTATGGGCAATTTGCCCATCGGGGCAGGTCAGGGCGAGTTCACCGAACGGCGTTTCATGCTCCATGTAGCGAGCGACTTCACCAGACAGCAGCCCGGCGCGCGGGCAGGAACTCCAGAGCGGCTTTTCTGACGCGCAGGCCTGCAGTGCGGAGTCAACATCCGCATAGGCTTGCAACCGCTCCAGAGTGCGAATGGTCGGAAAGATGATGAAAAAATTGCCTGCCTTGTGTTTTTCCAGCGCATCAGCCGGGCGTATCCATACCGGTTCGAACTGCTCGGTTTCGTCGGCGACGGGTTCCTGGCCCTCGGGCATGCGCGCCAGCAGAAACGGCACATCGAAGCGGCGCGGCAAATCGCGGTCAGTGACCCAGTGCGCCAGTACAAATACGTCGCCTCCTGCCAGCAACAAACCGCGCTCTGCGCATTGCCGGGCAAACGGTGCCCTGCGATCCAGCGCGGCAATGTCCTGCGTGTTGGCATGGCTGCCGTCGGGCCGCCGGGCGAGCAGTACGCCTAGTTCTTCAAAGCTTTCGCGGATGGCGGCGATGGCCTGCGTCAGGTGCAGATCGGTCTGTCCGGTACGTCTGGTGGATTGCGCGTGGGCCTGGCTGTCCAGCTCGTCAATGCCGCCCCCGGGAAACACATAGGCACCGGGAGCAAAGCTCGCCGTCATGGAGCGCCGCGTCATCAGCACTTCAAGGTCTTTCGCCCCATCGCGTAGCAGCAATACTGTGGCAGCACTACGTAGTTCTGCGGGTTTTTGGGGGGCGTACAGTAGTTGATTTGCTCTTACCATTAGGTGATTAAATCATGGAGTATTCAATGTTGATCAGACGTTCTTTTGTTTTGCGTGGTTCGCTTGTTTCAGCCGCGCTCGGGCTGTTTGTCGCAACCGGTGCATTGGCGCAAAGCGGCCCTGCCTGGCCGATGCGTGGCCCCATCAAACTGGTGGCAGTTTTCCCGCCTGGTGGCTCGGTAGATCAGGTGGCGCGTATCTTGGCTTTGCCTTTGCAGCAGGCTCTGGGCCAAACCGTGATTGTCGAAAACAAGGGTGGTGCATCGGGCTCCATCGGCGCGGCAGCGGTTGCCGCGGCACCCGCTGACGGCTACACCTTTGCTGTGGTGTTTGACACCCACGGGGTGAACCCGGCGCTCATTCCCAACCTGCCGTTTGACAGCAAAAAAGACCTCACCCCGATCACACTGGTCGGCACATCGCCCATGGTGCTGGCAACCAATGTAGGTAGCGAGTACAAAACCTTTGCCGATGTGGTGGCTGCCAGCAAGGCCAAAAAGAACGTCAGCTACGGCAGCATTGGCTCGGGTAGTCTGGGCCACGTGGCGATGACGCTACTCGGTAAAAACGGCGGTATTAATTGGACGCATATTCCGTACAAAGGCGGTGGCCCTTTGATGAACGACGCGGTTGCCGGCCATGTGCCACTGTCAATTGGCTCGGTGTTTGTGACCAAGCCGCACATCGACAGCGGGCGTATGCGACCACTGGCAGTGACCACCCCAAAACGCAGCCCCGACCTGCCCAATGTGCCGACGCTTTCTGAAAGCGGCTACCCCGGTTTTGATGCGCCTGCCTGGTGGGCCGTGCTGGCCCCAGCTAAAACCCCGCCCGAGATTTTGAAGCGAATGAACGAAGAGCTGAACAAAGTGTTGCGCCTGCCAGACATCGCCAAAAAGCTGGACGCACAAGGCATTGATGTGGTCGGTGGTTCGCCCGAAGTTGCAAAAGTATTTATTGAAAAGCAGATGGATATCTGGGCCAAGGTTGTGAAGGACAACAACATCAAGGCAGATTAGATGGCCCCCACGCTGGTTTTGCTTGGGGCGGCCCGGCGCTGCGGCCAGTCTCTCCCATAGTCACTCCTCTGGCGATACTCCCAGCGCCACCAGAAAACGCGCCACCATGTTGTAGGTGGCGATGGCACTGGTGAGTTCCACAATCTGCGTGGTGTCGAAATGCTGCTTTAACGATGCGAACACATCGTCGCTGACCTTCACGTCCAGCGTCATCTGGGCTGCGTACTGGATGACGACTCTTTCGACAGGGCCGAGAACCATGCTTAGGGCTGGTGCACGAGGGTTGTCTGTCAGGGCTGCTTTCAATGCGTCC
>JBBRMH010000304.1:0-2576 GCA_038230935.1 Burkholderiales bacterium
CTGCGATACTTTTGCCAATGCTTACCAGTGGAAGCGGGAACTGTTCTGTGAAGTCGTTGCAAGCTTTATCAAGAGCTTTGTTCCTGGCAAGGACAGCCTACGGCCACAGTTCCGCTCGGTTGTCAATGCGTAAGTCCTGATGGCATGTTTGTTTATGAAATTTCTAACGGTTAAAACGATGGATATGAATCGGCACTTCAAGCACCTGCCGCCTGGGGGCGCTGCTTGAACGCACTGGACACGTTCACACTGGGCTGCATTGTGGTCGGCGTGCTGCTGGTGGTGATGACACTGGGCGGCTCCTTTATCAGCCGCCTGCCACTGAGCGCCGCCATGCTGTACCTGGGCGTGGGCATGGCAGTGGGCCCGTGGGGCTGGGGCCTGGTCAAGCTCGATGCATTTAAAAACGTGGCCATGCTGGAGCGCCTGACAGAGGTGGCAGTGCTGATCTCGCTGTTCACCGCAGGCATGAAGCTGGAGCTGCCTTTTAAAGACAAGCGCTGGCGCATTCCGGTGCTGCTAGCCACAGTGTCCATGCTGGTGACCGTGGCAGCGATCACGGCACTGGGCGTGTGGGTGCTGAACCTGTCTCTGGGTGCATCGGTGCTGCTGGGAGCAATCTTGGCCCCGACAGACCCGGTCCTCGCCTCCGATGTGCAAGTAGCCAACCCGGGTGACCGCGACCGCCTGCGCTTTGGCCTGACGGGCGAAGGCGGGCTCAACGATGGCACGGCTTTTCCGCTGGTGGTGCTGGGCCTGGGACTGCTGGGCCTGCATGACCTGGGCGAGTACGGCTGGCGCTGGTGGACGCTGGATGTGCTGTGGGCTGTGGCAGGTGGCCTGGGGCTGGGTTATGCGCTGGGAGCCGGCGTTGGCCGGGCTGTTCTGTACCTGCGGGTGCGCCACCGGGAGGCGCTGGGCTCCGACGAATTCATAGCACTCGGGCTGATTGCGCTGACCTATGGCCTGGCGCTGGCCAGCATGACGTATGGTTTTCTGGCAGTGTTTGCTGCCGGACTGGCCTTGCGGCGGGTGGATGACCCTGCTGCGCAGCAAAGCGCGTCACCTTCGGGCATTAACCTCGCCAGGCCTGACGCATCAAAGACTGCCGAGCCCGCACAGATGATGCGTGCGGTGCAGCGCTTTAACAGCCAGCTGGAAAGTTTTGCCGAAGTCGGCATCGTGCTGGCGGTGGGGGTGCTGCTGGCCACGGTCAAATTCCGCAGTGAGGTGCTGTGGTTTGTGCCGGTGCTTTTTCTGGTGATTCGCCCGCTGGCGGTGGGCGCAGCCCTGCTGGGCACACCGGTCACCCGTGCGCAGCGCGGGCTGATGGGCTGGTTTGGCATTCGCGGCATTGGCTCGCTGTATTACCTGCTGTATGCAATCAGTCACGGCATCCGGCCCGCGCTGGTCCAAGAGCTGCTGTCGATCACGCTGGCGGTGGTGGTGGCGTCGGTCGTGGCGCATGGCATTTCGGTCACGCCGCTGATGAGGCGTTATGAAGCGCGGAAAACTGCGGGTAAAACAGCGCCCCGTTCACCTTGATACACGCGCACCGTGATCAAAAAGACGGAGGAGCGGTCAAAACAGTCTTGCAGATGAGCAGAAAAAATCGCTGGTGAGGCAATGTGGACGGGCGCTCCAAGCTATGAATTCAATAGCTGACTGCTGTTTGTGCATGGTGCTCTGGTCTGGTGTTGTCAAGAGGTGGTCTGGGTGAACGCTGACACCCATCCCGTGAGACACGCCAGCCTGCACACTGTTGTCAGGTCAATACCTGATGATGCAAAAAATGCATAGAGATAACCATAAAGTAAACCATAAGACGGGGGCGGTACTTTTATGGCATTATTTGGTCCCCCACGTTAACCAAATAAGGCATTTCAATGAAAAATACCAACCGCAGAATTTTCATGCTGCAAGTCGCTGCAGGCAGCTCGGTCATCGCTGCATCACAGGCCATGGCGCAAGCCGCTGCTCCTATGGTCAATGAAAAAGATGCTCAGGCTGTTGGCCTGGGCTACGCTGCAGACACCACCAAGGTCGATGCAAAGAAATACCCAAAACACGCTGCAACGCAAAAATGCAGCAACTGCCAGCTCTACGCTGGCAAGGCAAAAGAAGCCGCTGGCCCTTGCCCCCTGTTTGCGGGCAAACAAGTCTCAGCCAACGGCTGGTGCAGTGCTTACGTCATGAAAGCGGGCTGATCTTCAGCTCACGGCCGCTGGCGTTGCCAGCGGCACATCGAACAGGTGCCGTGGTTTGTCCACGGCGCTTGTACAAGCCGCTTTTAACCAGCGGCTTTTTTGTTTCCACGCCTGAAGCGCAGAGCTTCAAACCTTTGCCAGCCCCAGAAGGTGGGCCATGTCCTTGAAAAAGATGCGTGCATGCGCCATCGGCTTGGCGCGTACCAGTTCTTTGTTCATGTAGGCATCAAAGGTCAGTTGCTGCACATCGCGGTCTTCACACATCTTGACAAAGCGTTCGCGGCGCTTTTCACCCCCGTACCAGAACCACTGCATGATGCCCAGCACCAGGAAGACCTTGCCATGCGCCCGCATGAACCGCTTGCGGGC
>JBBRMH010000305.1:0-2570 GCA_038230935.1 Burkholderiales bacterium
GGTGCGGCGGTTGACGATCTCCGGTGCCAGTGACACCTGTGCGTTGTCTGCGACGTGGCTGGCCACATCGGTGTCTGACTTTGCCGAGCGCGGCACCAGCAGCGTCGAGCCAGCCTTGATGAGCATACGCACCGGGATGTTGTTGACGGCGCGCAGGTCCGTCTCATTCATGCCGACACGTCTGGCAGCTTCGCTGCTGCTCAGGGTGGCGGGCGCAATCCAGGCGGTCCAGCTGGCGTATTGACCTTGACCGTAGGCTTGAAGATTGCGCTGAAACACGATGGCGTTGTCCCACGGCAGCAGGATTTGCGGTGTGCCAGAAGCCAGAATGACAGGGCGATGCGCCGATGGGTTGAGTGCCTTGAAGTCTTCGATCTTCACATCCGCCAGCCGGGCAGCCAGCGCCACGTCGATGTCACGCGAGATATCCACCTGTTGAAAGTAGGGGTGGTTTTCAATCAGGGGCAGCTCACAACTGAAGGCTTGCGGGTTGGCCACGATGTTTTTGATGGCTTGCAGTTTGGGAATGTACTGCCGGGTCTCTAGGGGCATGTTCAGGTCAAGGTAGCCAGTGGGCAGACCCAGTTTCTGGTTGCGCGCTATGGCCCGGCTGACGCTGCCTTCGCCCCAGTTGTAGGCGGCCAGTGCCAGATGCCAGTCTCCAAACATGCGGTGAAGCTTCTGCAGGTAGTCAAGTGCTGCGCGCGTAGAGGCCAGCACGTCCCGGCGGTCGTCACGAAAAGCGTTTTGCTTGAGGTCGAAGTACTTGCCAGTGGACGGTGTGAACTGCCACATACCAGCTGCCTTGGCGCTTGAAACCGCTTGCGGATTGAAGGCGCTTTCAATAAAAGGCAGCAAAGCCAGCTCGGTCGGCATCTGGCGGCGCTCCAGCTCTTCAACAATATGAAACAGGTATTTATTGGAGCGCCCCGCCATGCGCTGCATGTATTCAGGCTTTCTGGCATACCACTGCTCGCGATCGGTCACATCAGGGGTCTGCAAGTCCGGCATGGCAAAGCCACGGCGTATGCGATCCCATAAATCTTTTGGCGGCTCGGTAGAGGAGATGGCATGCGCACCGATTCTTCCCGGTGTGATGTTTTGCAGGGGACCCATGGGAATCAGCGAGGGGACGGTTCGGCTGGCTGCCGCTTCGCTGGTGAGCACGGGGTCTTTGGCCAGACCTGAAGTGCCCAGCTGGCCAGGTTTGCTGGCGCAGCCACCCAGTGCAGCCAGAGCCAGGAGGCAAATCCCCAAACAAAGGTTTGAAAACGCAACGCGGTTTGTGAGCAGACTGGAAAAGTGTGAATGTCGATAGTGAGATGTCATTTGAATCTGGATTTAAATTGCCATGGCCGGTCAGCTGGCCGCTGACCAACAGGAGTCATATGTCATATTCCCATGCACAGGGGCCCAGCGTTGAAGCGAGGCACACACACAACTCGGTGGACAACGAAGCCCAACCTGCACCCCGAAAGTCTCGACATTGTGCACGGGAAATTCCGAGGCTCACCATTCTCGGGCTAAGGCATGGCAACCAGCAGCGGGCCGTCATGCCTGTAAAGCCTTGAATCGGCTACTGCAACAACAGGCGCAGGCGTTACCTGGCCTGACTAGAATCGAGGCCTACCACATACTCAGGAATGTCATTGAATTGGCTACCGGGACATGCCGATAAGGCCAGAGCAAACATTCTTTTCAACATGCAATGGCCTGGATGAACTCAAAAATTATTGACTTGACGGATTGGCTGAAGACCCCGCCCGGCGCGTACCTGCTGGCATGGGAGGACGGGCAATTCAAAGAGGCCGTCAGCGACATATTCGGCTACCACGCCCTGCAACTGGGTCTGCCAGAGCTGGACACCCTTCAGGCCAACCGCATGCCGCATCAATGGCTGGCTGTGCAGCCGCCAGGGTTGTCGGCTCCGATGCTGCCCCATGAGGGTGAGACCGCCGTGTCGGGTTCCCGGCCACGCGCTGCGCTGATAACAGATTCCTGTGCATTGCCTTTTGCTGAAAACTCTCTGGACCTCGTGGTGCTGCCGCACACGCTGGAGCAAAGCCACGACCCGCATGCCAGTTTGCGGGAGGTCGAGCGGGTGCTGGTGCCTGAAGGGCGCGTGGTCATCAGTGGCCTGAATCCGGCAAGTTTGTGGGGCATGCGGCAAAGCCGGGGGCGGTTTTACCGGCGTTTCGGCCATGAGGACATGTTTTTGCCCCAGGCCGGAGAATTTATTGGCTACTGGCGTCTGCGCGACTGGCTCAGGCTGCTCAGCTTTGAGGTAGAGTCTGCACGTTTTGGCTGCTATCGCCCGGCAATGACCAGTGAAAAGTGGCTGGCCCGGTTTGACTGGATGGACCAGGCGGGCAAGCGCTGGTGGCCTATTTTCGGTGCGGTGTATTTTGTGGTGGCCGTCAAACGGGTACGCGGCATGCGTTTGCTGGAGGCATCCTGGAAATCCCACCGGCCGGTAGCGGCTGCACCGGTTGCGGTGGCCAACAAAAAGCCTGCCATCACCACCAAACCCCGACCCTGACTTGAAGGCTGAACCCCGTTTGTCCGGTGTA
>JBBRMH010000306.1:0-2562 GCA_038230935.1 Burkholderiales bacterium
TGAAATTCAGTTGCATTTCACGGCCCGCCATTGAAAACCCAGGTGTCTGCAGCTATGGCGTTGTAGTTGTCGTCCAGCCGGGGTTGCAGCAGCACCAGCGCGGCCAGCCGCCGTGCCATGGCCGTGACTTCCATGATCTCGGCCAGTGTGAGTGCCCGGCCTAGCACCCGCTGCTCACGGTAGCTGAGCCACTTTTTCATCACTTGGTAGCCGCCAATGGTGAAGTCCCAGACCGACTGCGGCACGTTTTGCCAGTAAGCATTTGCGTTCAGGTACACATCGAGGAACTGAGGGCTCTCCGAATGGCTCGCTGGATAACGCTCCACCCGCCCTACCCCCGGCATCACCGGCTTGCCGTTGCCGCCACTGCCCCAGCCCGCAGTCAGCGCAAACTCTTCGGGCTTGAGCGAACCGCCATCCACGCGGCTAACCACTGCAATGGTTTTTAATTCTGGCCGCAGCGTGCCGCTGGTCACCCCAGGTACGGGCGTTTCAGTGTCGAGCAGTGCAGCTACCTGACGGCCCAGAGCGGCGGATGCCAGCAAGGCCTCACGCGTGGCAGGCAGGGGGATGCGCGGCCAGTTTTCACGGATACCGTCGGCGTTGTCGCTCAGATAGGCTGGGCTGTAGCCAATGGCGAGGGCGTGCATCCAGATGAGTTCGGCGGTTTCTTGGTTTGTGTCTGGGTTGGGGAATGCAAGCGCCGTAAGGTAGGTGCGAGCGCTAGAAGAGAGGTTGGCTGTGGTCTCTTCAAAGAACCCCGATTGCGCATTGATCTCTTTGGTGCGTAAAAAAACGGGAATAGCTGCCGGATTGACCGAAATTATTTGTCCGTCTGTCAAGTAGCCAGTGAAATAAACAGGGCTTGCAATTGAATTGGTCCCAGACACGCGTCGACTGACAAAAAATTTATTACCTGCCCAGCACTGCTTCCACAACGCGGGCCGACTTCGATTCCAAAGCGAACCTACACTTGACCAGTAAGCCCAGCGATTGTCAAAAGGCCTCACCGCCAGACGCACCAGCTGAGAAGGCTGAAATACTTCCGTAGAAAGTGCTTTAGCGCGGATAACCTGCGGTGAATAACCTGACGCTGTAACCGCAATCGCCGGGCGAACAGTAGCTAAGACATCCCAGGACACCTCGCGGTCAAAATATTTTTTCATGGCGCCCAGGAGTGTTTTGCCATCAATGTCAATCAAAGCGCCACCCCGCTTTTCAAACACGCCATCACTGCGCAATTCAGCAAGTTCGGCAACTGTTGGCCATTTTGCATAGTCAGTTTGGCCACTTTGTTTTGGTTTAAAACTGAATCGACTTGCTGCAGTGGGGGTGGCGATTTCATAATGTGCGTCGCTTTGGGAATCTTCCAAGCTCGCCAGCAAATCCAAACGTTTGCTCACCCCCCACCACTGCCTGAACTTGACCTGTGCGGTGCCTTCGCTGGATTTGCCATGCTTGATCAGCAGCGCCACCGCCGTGCCTTTGCGAATGCCTTCTTTGTTATACGGGGTTGAAAACGCACTCGGGTCAGGCAAGCCCTCGGGGGTGGTTTTTCCCGTCTCACGGCTATCGCCGTTGAGGTTGTCTATCCAGATGCGGTCAAAGTTTCGGCTCAGGTGCTCGCGCATCACCACAAAAGACGGTTCGCGAACATAGGAGGCGTTGCTGATGTAGCACACCACCCCCGCGCTGGCGGTGCCGCCCTGCTCGGCAATGCGCCTTTCGGCCAGCCTGAAAAAGCGCACATACAAATCGTCGAGGTTGAACTTTTTGATGCCCCATTTTTTAATCAGCCCCTCTTTGTAGGGAGCCACCAGGTCTTGTTCTTCACCGAGTGCCACGCCACCAAAAGCGTCATACGGCGGGTTGCCGATGATGACGATGATTTTTTGCGTCTGCTTGACATGGTCAGCCGCGTCACGCTCCAGCTCAAACTCCGGGAAGGGCAGCACCGCGCTTTTCGGTTCTTTGGCGGGCTCCCAGCCGGTCAGGGCGTTGGTCAGGTACACGCCTGCGCGCTCGTCGGTGCCGTCTGCGTTGTGGCCGAGCGGCGCGCCCAGCTGGCGCAGCAGCAGGCCAATTTGCAGATGCGCCACCACGTAAGGGGCGGGCAGCAGTTCAAAGCCAAACAGCCGGGTGGTGGCGGCCAGTTTGAGCTGGTGCGCGGCCAGTGCGTCAGCGCCCTGGTTTTTAAGCTTTTCACCAATCACGCGCAGCACTTCAACTAAATACGCGCCAGTGCCGCAGCAGGGGTCCAGCACCACCACGTTGGGGTCGGCCAGGCCGTCGGGCAGGCCCAGCTCGGTTTGCAGCACCTGGTCAACTCTGGCCACCTGGTATTTGACGATTTCTTCAGGCGTGTACCAAACGCCTAGTTTTTTGCGCAGCTCGGGGTCAAACGCGGCCAGAAAGGGCTCGTAAAAGTACTGAATGGAGCGGGTCGATTCAAAGGTTTTGAAAAACGCCGCCTCATCGACCCGATTCAGGGCATCGGTGGCCCAGTCAAGCACTTCGGTCAAATGAAGGGCCTTGAGCTTGGCCGGTTGCGAGAGCTGGCCA
>JBBRMH010000307.1:0-2544 GCA_038230935.1 Burkholderiales bacterium
GCTGAGCGCAGTGGCACGATCACGGTGCGCCGGTTCAGGTCTTTCAAACCCAGGTCAATCAATGCCGTGACCCGAACAGAGTCTGTCACGGCCGCGCTTTGCAGCGTCAACCGGTCACCGACGCGCACGCCCAGGTCGCTGGCCAGCTCGCGGCCCACAATCACTTCGCCCGGCAGCAAGCGCGCGGTGCCGCTGACCACCTTGCTGCGCAGGCCAATGATGGCGTCATAGCGGTCTAGCTCCACGCCTTGCAAAGAAATCGCCTGCGTGGCCTCGCCGCGCAAGGCCAGCGCGCCACCCGCGACCATCGGCGAGACAGCGGTCACTACCGGGTTGGCTTCCAGCAAGGGCACCAGTGCCTGCCAGTTGGCCATCGAGCGGATCCGCTGGGCACGCGGCTGGGTCTGGCTGAGCACATAAGTCTCTGGGGCGTTGGTCATGGCAGGCGTGACCACATCGTCAGGCACCCGCAAGGTGATATGCGCTTGCGTACCCAGCGTTTTGGCGACCAGGTTCGACTGAAGGCCGACGATCAGCGCCGAGATGTAAGCGATCACCGCCACACCCGCAGCCACACCGACAATGATCAACACCGTCTGCATGCGGCCTTCGCGCAAAAAGCGGATGGCTACCCGCCACTCAAATCCCAGCAGAAAGATCATGGGTGGGTGACGCTGTCAGCGCCCGGTCGCATTGTTCGCATCAGGTGTATTTGTGGCGGTGCCAGTCTTGCCCGATGCCGCAGGCGTGACCGCCAAAGTGCCGGGCCCTGCCGATGTGCTGGGTCGCCGGGCCTGCATGTCCAGGCGCACACGCTGGTCCGGTTTGAGCTGGCCACCGAGCAGCACCACATCGCCTTGCGCCAGACCCTCCAGCACTTCAACCGCATCCAGTGTGCGCAAGCCCAGGCGCACGGGCCGCGTCTGGGCGTGGCCATCTTGCGCTACCAACACCGTGGCGCTGGTGCTGTCGGCCTGGCTGCGCAGGGCGCTCAATGGCAGTACCAGCGCGCGTTCGCGTCTGGCGGTTTCTACTTCTACCGACAAGGTCATGTCCTCACGCAAAAAATCCGGCGGTGCCTTATCGAGCGAAAACTTCACCTCAATAGCGCCACGCTGCGCATCGACGGCAGGCGCAATCGACAGCACCTGCGCAGCAAAGCGCTGGCCGGGAAATGCATCGGCGACCACGCTCGCGCTCTGCCCGACCCGCAGCTGGTCTAAAAACCGTTCATCCACCTGGGCAACCAGCTGCGTCGGCCCGGCCAGCGCCAGGCTCAGCAGCGACTTGCCGGGCTGCACAATTTGCCCCGGCTCCACCTGGCGGGTCAGTACCTTCGCGTTGGCCGGGGCTGTAACCTGGGTTTGTGCCAGCCGGGCCTGCGCCGTGGCGATGGCTGCGCGCGCCTGGTCCAGTTGCGCCCGTGCCTGCACGACGTCGGTGCCCGCGTCGGCATTGGCCACAACCTGAGCCTGGGCACTGGCTTGCTGTGCACGCGCCACGTCCAGCGCGCGCTGCACGTCGTCCAGGCGCGAGGCACTGATAAAGCCTTGCGCCACCAGTTGCTGGTTGCGCGCCAGCTCTGCCTGCGCCGCCCGCAGCGTGGCATCGGCCTGCATCACAGCGGCCCGGGCCGATGTTCTGCCAGTGCTGCGCAGTCCGGCCAGTCGCGCCTGGGCCTGGCTGGCGCTGGCCTCGGCCTGGCTCAGGGCTGCACGCAGCTCGCTGGACTCCAACTGCACCAGCGCATCGCCCTGGCGCACCACAGCCCCATCATCGACCAGCACCTTGACCACACGGGCGGTGATGGTGCTGCCCACATCCACCCGCGACAAGGTCGCGACGCGGCCCGAGAACTGCAGGCTGCGCACCAGCGGCGCATAACGGGTTTCAACAGCAGCGACCTGTGGGCCACGAAGGCTGAGCCATGTCAGGGCCGCCGCTGCAACGACAACAATGACTGCAGCAAGCCATATCCAGGGTTTTTTCATTGTTATTCGATTGTGCCCTGCATTGGTGCCAGCGTCAGGGTGCGCTGAAAGTGCCCGACACCCGCTTTATAGTTCAAGGCAGGCAGGTGTTTTTTAGCGAAGTTCCCGCTTCTCCAGTGTTCGCCTGATCTGGCTGAATTTGCAGCGCTTATTGGCTGTCATGCCGCACAGGTTTTGAATCGCGTAAGCCTGTTTGTCATCAATTTGTACAAAAAAGCATGAAAAACGGCCTTGGCTAGCGTATTTGCTACGTTATCTGCTCCTTTTTTAGGAGTGAGTGCAGCTGTTGTCAGCATGTTGTTTGGCGTTTTTGGCAGTAGTTTTACTGATCGCCAGCGTAGTCGTTCCCCGCAGAAAGTGTTCCATCTGCGCGCCGCTGGCTCAATCGCTAAACAGCTCGTTCCCACTTGCGGGCGGTGCAACCCCCAGATGCCGGTAAGCCGCCACAGTGGCGATGCGCCCGCGCGGTGTGCGCTGCAAATAGCCCTGCTGAATCAGGTAAGGCTCGATCACGTCTTCAATCGTGCCCGGCTCCTCGCCAATGCTGGCGGCA
>JBBRMH010000308.1:0-2474 GCA_038230935.1 Burkholderiales bacterium
CCCTATGTACATCGGTAGTGTGCATTTTGCTGTGGCCGGGCGCGATATTTTTCTCATCTTGCACAAGCGTGCCAGCTTTGTGCAGCAGACAATTGCTTTGGTAGCACTTTTTTTGCTCTGCTTCAATGCGTAAGTCCTGATCAATACGATATGTTGTTGCTTTGCTTTGCTTTGCCTTGCCTTGCCTTGCCTTGCCTTGCCTTGCCTTGCCGCGCCAAGGCACTGTTTGCAGCCTCGCGCCTAATTTCCTATCGATCTGAAAATGGAATCACTTCGAAGATCGTCAACACGCCCTCAGCACATTTCGGCAAAAATGCACGCGCGCTAACCGTGCAAAATACCGCCATGCTTATTCACCCCTACATTGACCCGGTTGCCCTGCAACTCGGACCCCTGGCGATTCACTGGTACGGCCTGACGTATCTGGCCGCTTTTGGCCTGTTTTATTTTCTGGCCACCCTGCGCTTGAAGCATGAGCCGTATGCGTCCATCACCGGGCCGGGCGCATGGTCACGCCGCGATATCGAGGACATTCTGTTTCTGGGCGTGATGGGCGTGGTCATTGGCGGGCGCATTGGTTACTGCCTGTTTTACAAGCCTGGCTACTACCTGTCGCACCCGCTGGAGATTTTTTATGTCTGGCAGGGCGGCATGAGCTTTCATGGCGGCATGCTGGGCGTGCTGGCGTCGCAGTTATGGTTTGCGCGCAGCCGCCAGCGGCCCTGGCTGCAGGTGATGGACTTCATTGCGCCTTGTGTGCCAACCGGGCTGGCAGCGGGGCGGGTCGGCAACTTCATCAATGGTGAGTTGTGGGGGCGTTTTAGCGCACCTGATCTGCCCTGGGGCATGGTGTTCAGAAACAGCGGCTCGCTGTTGCCGCGCCACCCGTCGCAGGTCTATCAGTTTTTACTTGAAGGCTTGCTGCTTTTCGTGTTGCTTTGGCTGTATGCCCGCAAACCGCGCAAGCTGGGCCAGGTGTCCGGCGCGTTCCTGTTCGGTTATGGCGTGTTTCGTTTCGCTGCCGAGTTTTTCCGCGAACCCGATAACTTCCTGGGCATTCTGGCGCTGGGCATGAGCATGGGGCAGTGGCTGTGCGTGCCGATGATTGTGGCGGGTCTGGCGCTTTGGGTATGGGCCTCCAGACGCGTTTGATGACGTAAAAAGGCCTTTCAGGCAGGTTTTACGTGGGCTACCAGCTATCAAAAAAGTAGCATTCAGCCCAACTGCCTTGCCAGCAGCACCGCCACATGAATCGCTTCACGCTGGGCACCGTCCCTGATCTGGTGCCGGCAACTGGTGCCATCGGCCACCAATATTGACAAGGGCTGTTGGCGTATCGCTGGCAGCAGGCTCAGCTCTGCCATTTGCATGGACACCTCGTAATGGCTGGCCTCGTAGCCAAAGCTGCCTGCCATGCCGCAGCAGCTTGACTCGATCAGCTCAGGCTGCGCACCCGGAATCAGTCTGAGCACGTCCATGATGGGGCTGACCGCGCCAAAAGCCTTCTGGTGGCAGTGGCCATGCAGCAGAATCGGTTTGCCAGCGGGCTTGAGCTTTTGCTTGAGCAAGTCAAGTTTGCCGCCTGCAGCCTCACGCGCCAGAAACTCTTCGAGCAGCACGGCGTGCTGGCTGACCGTGACGGCGGCTTGACCCAGACCCATCACCAGTGCCTCGTCGCGCAGCGTCAGCAGGCAAGACGGCTCCAGCCCGACGATGGCGATGCCTTTTTCAGCAAAGGGCAGCAGGGCAGTGACCAGCTCCTGTGCTTTAGCCTTGGCGATGTCCACCATGCCGCTGGCAAGATAGGTGCGGCCACAGCACAGGGATTTGCCATCTGCTATGGTTTTGCTAGCTACATGGGCAGTGTATCCGGCGGCTGCAAGCACTTTTAATGCTGAAACCACATTTTCAGACTCAAAATAGCCGTTGAAGGTGTCCACAAACAGCACCACGGGTTTTGCGGCTTGAAGGACCTCTTCGCGCGTCGCAGTTTTGATGCGGGCGTTAAAAAACGTGCTGGTTTTCCACTTTGGCAGCGTGCGCTGGCTTGAAAGACCCAGCCACTTCTCGCTGAGCCTCGCCAGACCCGGAACCGTGTCACGCAGGTTGAGCAGCGGTGCAAAGCGGCTGGCCAGATGGGCGTAGTCGGGCAGGTAGGCGACCAGTTTGTCTTTGAGCGTGTAGCCGTGTCTGGCCTTGTAGTGGTGCAAGAACTCGACCTTCATTTTGGCCATGTCCACCCCCGTCGGGCAGTCGCGCTTGCAGCCTTTGCAGCCTACACAAAGGTCGAGCGCCTCGTTGACGACTTCGCTGGTCATCGCGTCCCTGGCTTTCATGCCGTCCAGCTGACCGCTGAGCGCCAGCCGCAAGGTGTTGGCTCGTCCGCGCGTCAGGTGCTTTTCGTCCCGTGTCACGCGGTAGCTGGGGCACATGGTGCCTGCATCGAACTTGCGGCAGTGGCCGTTGTTGTTGCA
>JBBRMH010000309.1:0-2436 GCA_038230935.1 Burkholderiales bacterium
ACTTCCTCGGCATGTTCGCCAGCGCAGAAGGCAAACGCGGCGGGCAGTTCTACACACCGGCCAGCATTGTCAAAACCCTGGTGGCCGTGCTCGCACCGCACACCGGCAAGGTGTATGACCCCTGCTGTGGCTCGGGCGGCATGTTTGTGCAGAGTGAAAAGTTCATTGAAGCACACGGCGGCAAGTTGGGCGATGTGTCCATCTACGGGCAAGAGGCCAACCCCACCACCTGGCGCCTGGCCGCCATGAACCTGGCCATTCGCGGCATTGACTTCAACCTGGGCAAAGAGCCCGCCGACACCTTTGTACGTAACCAGCACAAAGATTTGCGTGCCGACTTTATCCTGGCCAACCCGCCCTTCAATATCAGCGACTGGTGGCACGCCAGCCTGATGGGCGATGCCCGCTGGGTACACGGCGACCCACCGCAAGGCAATGCCAACTACGCCTGGCTGCAGCACATGCTGCACCACCTCAAGCCAACGGGCCGCGCCGGCATTGTGCTGGCCAATGGCAGCATGAGTTCAAGCCAGAACAGCGAAGGGCAGATACGCGCCGCCATGGTCGAGGCCGATGTGGTCGAAGTCATGGTTGCGCTGCCCGGCCAGCTTTTCTTCAACACACAGATACCCGCCTGCCTGTGGTTTCTGGTCAAGCAAAAAACCAAGCGCAAGGGCGAAGTGCTGTTCATTGATGCCCGCAAACTGGCCACCATGATCTCTAGAGTGCAAAGCGAGTTCACCGATGAAGTGATTGCGCGCATTGAAAGCACAGTGGCAGCTTGGCGCGGCGAAGAAGGCGCAGCCGAGTATGTGGATGAGCCGGGCTTTTGCCGCAGCGTAAAACTAGCCGAAATCGCCCAACACGGCCATGTGCTGACCCCCGGCCGCTACGTCGGCGCAGAAGAAGTTGAAGACAACGACGAAGACTTCGCCACCAAAATGCAGCAGCTGACTGAAAAGCTGGGCGAGCAGATGGCCAAGGGGGCGGAGCTGGATGGGTTGATTCGGCAGAAGCTGGGGGGGCTGGGGTATGAGTTTTGAGTGGCGGCCATTCACAGACCTGCTATCAGCCATCGTCGATAACCGCGGACGGAGCTGTCCTGTAGGCGATTCAGGCATTCCCTTGATAGCTACCAATTGCGTTGACCGAAGCAATCTGTATCCAGCGTACGACACAACCCGCTACGTGTCCGAGGAAACTTATAAAACTTGGTTTCGCGGTCATCCACAGCCCGGAGATATTCTCTTTGTTTGCAAGGGCAGTCCAGGCCGGACAAACTGGGTGCCCGATCCTGTCGATTTCTGTATCGCCCAGGATATGGTCGCTGTTCGAGCTGACCCTGAAAAGGTCTACCCAAAGTTTCTGTTTGCCGCATTGCGATCATCCTTGGTGCAGTCACAAATCGACAATATGCATGTAGGAACAATGATTCCGCATTTCAAAAAGGGTGACTTTGGTAAGTTAAACATTCCAGTGCCACCGTTCGAAGATCAGCAGGCAATTGGCGACTTGTACTTCTCGTTTTCAGAACGAATCACCCTCCTGCGCGAAATCAATGCCACGCTCGAGGCCATCGCCCAGGCGCTGTTCAAGTCATGGTTTGTCGATTTCGACCCCGTGCGTGCCAAGATGGAAGGCCGCACCCCCGAAGGCATGGACGAGGCCACAGCGGCGCTGTTTCCAGATGGGTTTGAGGAGTCGGCTTTGGGCTTGGTGCCGAGTGGGTGGCGGGTTGGGACGTTGGCAGATCTGTCTGACCTGAACCCCGAGTCATGGACGGCCCGAAATCAACCAACTCATATTACCTACGTCGATCTGGCAAACACGAAAGACAACGAGATTACGTCGGTTACGGATTACGCCTTTGACGAAGCGCCAAGTCGGGCGAGGCGAGTTTTACGATCGGGCGACACTATCGTCGGTACCGTGCGTCCTGGCAACCGCTCATTTGCGTTTATCCATGAGCCTGTAGAAAATTTGACCGCAAGCACCGGCTTTGCAGTGTTACGGCCGACTGCTGTTGAGAACTCTGAGTTTGTGTTTCTTGCTGCAACTCAAGGCGCAAGCATTGAGCATCTTGCTCACGTTGCGGACGGTGGGGCTTATCCAGCAGTGCGGCCAGACGTGGTTGCAGGACTTCAATGCGTTGTCCCTGATCCTGCGGTCTTGGGTAGGTTCCATGATGCAACCGCACCGTTACTTTCCACGGTTTCAGGGAATCAAAAGCAAGCCCAAACCCTCGCCACCCTCCGCGACACCCTGCTCCCGCGCCTGATCTCGGGGCAGTTGCGGTTGCCAAGAGCTGAGTCGCAGATCAAGGAGGTCACTTCGTGACTGAACGCATCCACATTTACTGCGACGAGTCTTGCCACCTCGAAAATGACGGCATGCAAGCCATGGTGCTGGGTGCTGTGTGGTGCCCCGCATCCCACC
>JBBRMH010000310.1:0-2421 GCA_038230935.1 Burkholderiales bacterium
ATTTACATGGGCCATTTGCGGCAAAAGCTGGAGACAGACCCGACCCAGCCCGTGCATTTGCTCACAGAGACCGCGGTGGGTTACCGGCTGGTGAACACTTAAAATCGACCCGGTTGAGCGATTCACCATCGTTTCAAGCCCTTTTTATGCCAAATGTGCCTCTTGCCCTAGTACAGCCTGCCTGAGCAGCTATCAATTAAATAGCGAATGCAAAACTCTCCAAAACCTGCTGCCGTCCGTATTCCCAAGCCGGTCAACCCTGACGGCACGCCATTGACCATTCGCCTGAACAAGCGCATGGCCGAGCTGGGTATGTGCTCGCGGCGCGAGGCCGATGCCTGGATTGAGCGCGGCTGGGTGCGCGTCAACGGCCAGCCCGCTGTCATGGGGCAGCCTGTGGCGACTGATGCGCGTATCGAGATTGACCGCCAGGCCGAACAGCAACAGCGCCTGCAGGTCACAATTTTGATTAACAAACCGGTCGGTTATGTCAGCGGCCAGGCCGAAGACGGGCATGAGCCTGCGGTGGCACTGGTGCAACCCGGCAACCGCTGGTCTGAATGCAACAGCCGCATGCGCTGGGGCTTTGACCAATTGCGTGGCCTGGCACCGGCCGGGCGGCTGGACATTGACTCGATTGGCCTGCTGGTGCTGACCCAGGACGGGCGTGTGGCCCGGCAGCTGATTGGTGAGGACTCGGGCATTGAAAAAGAGTACCTGGTGCGGGTCAGCCTGGGCGAGAAAGGTGAAAGGGGCGAAAGCAGCAACGTGCAGGCCGTGTTTGCGGCAGACAAACTGGCGCTGCTCTGCCACGGTCTGAGCCTGGACGGCCAGTCGCTGCGGCCCGCGCAGGTCAGCTGGCAAAACCCCGAGCAACTGCGCTTTGTGCTCAAGGAAGGCAAAAAGCGCCAGATCAGGCGCATGTGCGAGCAGGTCGGCCTGTACGTCACAGGTTTGAAGCGGGTGCGCATTGGCCGGGTGAATCTGGGGCACTTGCCGGTTGGGCAGTGGCGCTATCTGATGCCGCATGAGGGGTTTTAGCTACTATTGATTTGATAGCTGCCTGCGCATGCTTTGCTTGGGCTAGGGCTTGATTTGCCCATTAAAATGCAACGACTCAGCAAGACGACTGAATTGAGCTTCCAACGCAAAGACGCAAAGATGCAAAGATCGCAAAGGAGATTCTTTGAAATTTTTACTTCGCGCTCTTTGCGCTTTTGCGTCTTTGCGTTGGAAACTTCTGTCTTGAAAACTGAGTAGGTATTTAAAAACGACCCAAAAACTTGTTGCCAAAGTTTTTAACCGTCACGGTTTGAAGGTACGCAGCACCAGGCCGTCAATGGCCGCGAAGTGTTTGCCATTCCCGCTGAGCAGGGGCAGCTTGTGCGCCATGGCCGTTGCAGCAATCAGCGCATCAGCCACATGAACACTGTGTGAAAGACTGTATTTTTCAACCAGACGGCACGCTGCATCACTGATGCCTGCGGTCACCGGCAGCACGTCGCCAGCACCGGATTTGAACGCTTTCTGGACCGCTTTCAGCTCGGCCTTGTTGCGGCAGCCCTGTACCAGTTCCATGTACGACACGGCTGAAAGGGTCCAGTCGGCTTCCTGGCTGATGGCAGCCAGTGCCGCAGCGTTACCGCGCATGAGCCAGATCAGTACGTCAGAGTCAATCAGCACGCCCTGGGCTGAAACCAGAGGCAACGCCATCAGGCGCCCGGTTTAAAGCGTGGCGCGCGCAGCGCCTGAATATAGGCTGCAGGGTCGGCCATATCGGCACGGTCGGCCCACATGCCTGCCAGGCCCTGAAGCCGCCGGGCTTTGTCTTGCGCACTGTCTGTGGGTTGTTGGTCCAGAAACTGGTCAACAGCCTGGCGAATCAATTCGCTTTTGGTACTTGAAGTGCGTTTGCAGGCCGCAGATAGCCGGGCTTGCTGGCCTTGCGTCAGGTAAATCTGGGTTCGAGCCAGGGTCTGGTCTGTTTTCATGATGTATGAAATATACATTAAAGTAAACATTACCCGTCACATGACTCGTCACAACCCGCCAGATTACCCGCCACAATCGGGACATGTCCAAACCAGTCCCACCCGAAACACCCGCCACCACCCGCAACCCCTTGGCAAAGCTGCCAACGTACATGCACCTGTCAGACCTGCACGGCCTGTCGCAGCTGGCGACGCAGGGCGTGCTGGGCGTGGCCGGGCTGGCTGAAACGGTGCAGGGTAATGTGTACAAGGCCGTAGCCGCCAGCTTTGGGCCGCTGGGCAGGCGCTTCATCAACCGCGAACCGGGCAGCAGCGGTGTCAAACCACTGGGCATCACGGGGCTGGTGTATGGCGGCGTCAAGGGCATCACGCGGCTGGCGGGCGGCACGGCCAATGCGGTGCTGGCGCGGGCCGTGCCGTTTGTCAATGA
>JBBRMH010000311.1:0-2371 GCA_038230935.1 Burkholderiales bacterium
CAATCAGCGCGATCCAGCCCGCAAAGGTCATGCCGACCAGCCGCCTCGCCTGCCAGGTTTGCAGCGTGCGGGTATGTGATTTTTTCCACGGTGCAAAAGTCCAGGCCGTGCTCCATCTGACTGCCAGCATCAGCAAGCCCACGCCCACCATGATCCGGAAGGCCCAGAACACGGGCGCTACCGGAGGGTGCTTGCCTTCAAACTGGTCCAGGCCCTTGATCTCGCCGTCCAGGCTTTCTGTGAGATACAGCGAGGCCAGTTTCGGGATGGCTATTTCGTAGCGGTTGGATTTGGTTTTTTCATCGGGCAGGGCAAACAACACAGCGGGTGCGCCCTTTTCGGTGGTCCAGATACCCTCCATCGCGGCCAGCTTGGCGGGCTGGTATTCCAGGGTGTTCAGCCCATGCGCATGGCCCGCCACGATCTGCAGCGGAATCACCAGCGCAGCCAGATACACCCCGGTTTTCAGGGCCGCCATGACTTCTGTGCCCTTGTCCCCGCGCAGCCACCGGTAGCTTGAAATACCCGCCACCAAAAACGCCACGGTCAGGCCCGAGGCCAGCATCATGTGCGTGAAGCGGTACGGAAAGGACGGGTTGAAAATCACTTCAATCCAGCTGGTTACATGTGCCTGCCCGTTGATCATTTCAAACCCGGCAGGGGTGTGCATCCACGAATTCAAAGCCAGTATCCAGAAGGCAGACAGCGTGGTGCCACCGGCTACCAGCAAGGTCGCTGTGGTGTGCATGCGTTCGCTGACACGCTCGCGTCCAAACAGCATCACGCCCAGCATGGTGGCTTCCAGAAAGAAAGCAGTGAGCACTTCATAAGCGAGCAGCGGGCCAGCGATATTGCCCACTTTTTCCATGAAGCCCGGCCAGTTGGTGCCAAACTGAAAACTCATGGTGATGCCGCTGACCACGCCCAGGGCAAATGTCAATGCAAAAATCTTGACCCAGAACTGGTAAGCGTCCATCCAGTGCTGCTGGCCGGTTTTGACAAAGCGCAATTTGAAAAACAGCAGCACCCAACCCAGTGAGATGCTGATGGTCGGAAACAGAATGTGAAACGTCATGTTGGCCGCAAATTGAATGCGGGCCATGACCAAAGCGTCCATTGTTGCAAAGAGGTCCACGTCTAGCTCCTGGGGTCTGAAGGTTTGATTGACTGGTTTTGTGGTGTATCCGCCGCCGCAAGTGATGGCGGGCCACCCGGAGACACATCTGGCAGGCCAGCGATTTTTTTGCGTGTGCTCTGACCGGTGAATTTGCTGCTGATGCTGTCTTTGACTTCCAGCAGCTTTTGCACCTTGGCACCCATCTTCATCAGGCTGATCAGGGTGCTGGAATCCATCTTCTGGACATCGGTCAGCCAGCCGGTCATGAGCTCAATCAGATCGTGCATCTGCTTCATGCGCGCTTGCGCATGGATGTCGTCACCAACCACTGCCTGTTCCATCAGTGCATCGCGCAGCATCGACAGCGTCGGGTCAATCTCGCGCTTGCGGCGCTCTTCAGCCAGGGTACGAAAAATTGCCCACACGTCTTCAGGTGCCTGAAAATATTCACGCCGGTCATTGGGCAGGTGCTGCAGTCGCACCAGGTTCCAGGACTGCAGCTCTTTGAGCCCCATGCTGACGTTGGACCTTGAAAACGCCAGCGCCTCTCCGATCTCGTCTGCGTTGAGCGCTTTTGGGGAAACATAGAGCAGCGCGTAAATCTGTCCTACGGTGCGGTTGATGCCCCAGCGGCTGCCCATTTCACCGAAATGCAGGACGAAGCGCTGGGTAAGGGGTGCGAGTTTCATAACTTTCTGAATTTTCAGTAATTTCTGAAATTATAGAAAGCTTAAGTTCCAAATAAGGGAAAACCCTGAATAAAGATGTCGCTGATGGGGTTTTCTGAAGAACTGCTGGTTACAGTTCAAGCACGTGGTGCGTTTAATGCCGCGTTGGTGGTCGCGGGCGTTTGACGGTGTGCCGGCGCTTTTTGACCACGGCAGGCCAGGCTTCCGCGACTGGCTGGATAGATTCGGGCACCAGCAATACCACTTCTTTGAAGCCTGCGCCCAGCATGCCCAGTTCTTCAGCGGCGGCTTGGCTGACATCGATGATCCGGTTGCGGCTGAAAGGCCCCCGGTCAGTGATGCGCACATCTACATCGCGCCCATTGACCAGGCTGTGGACCCGTACCAGGGTGCCAAATGGCAAGGTGCGGTGGGCGGCAGTCAGGGCATGCATGTCAAAGCGCTCGCCGCTGGCCGTACGCCTGCCATGAAAAACGCCACCATACCAGGAGGCACTGCCGCGTTCAAACTCGCGTACAGCTTCTCCGCCCAGCAAGGCAGGCCGGGGTTTGCTGCTCAGGGAATA
>JBBRMH010000312.1:0-2369 GCA_038230935.1 Burkholderiales bacterium
ACCTACAAAGACGGCTCGCGTGACGGCCAGCTCATCGTCGTCTCACGCGACCTCTCGACCGCTCATTATGCGACGGGCATCGCCAGCAAACTGCAGCAGGTGCTCGACGACTGGGGCTTCATGTCGCCCCAGCTGCAGGACCTGTCTGACGCGCTCAACGCAGGCAAGGCACGCCACGCTTTTCCGTTTGAGCCCACCCAGTGCATGGCCCCGCTGCCACGCGCCTACCAGTGGCTGGACGGCTCGGCCTACCTCAACCATGTCGAGCTGGTGCGCAAAGCCCGCAATGCAGAAATGCCCGCCACCTTCTACACCGACCCGCTGATGTACCAGGGCGGCAGTGACGACTTTGGCGGCCCGTGTGACGACGTGGTGGCGGCCAGCGAAGACTTTGGCATTGACTTTGAGGCCGAGATTGCCGTCATCACGGGCGACGTGCCCATGCGCGCCACGCCCGAACAGGCGCTCGACGGCATCCGCCTGGTGATGCTGGCCAACGATGTCTCACTGCGCCACCTGATTGCTGACGAGCTGGCCAAGGGCTTCGGCTTTGTGCAAAGCAAACCTGCCACCGCCTTCAGCCCGGTCGCTGTCACGCTCGATGAACTGGGCGATGCCTGGCAGGCAGGCCGTGTGCATTTGACGCTGCAATGCACCTGGAATGGCCGCAAAGTGGGCATGTGCGAGGCCGGCCCGGAGATGACATTTCACTTCGGCCAGCTGATCGCCCACGCCTGCAAAACCCGCCATGTACACGCTGGCAGCGTGATCGGCTCCGGCACCGTCAGCAACAAGGACTGGAGCCACGGCTACAGCTGCATTGCTGAAAAACGCGCCATTGAAACCATTGAAAACGGCAAGCCCAAAACCGACTTCATGAAGTTTGGCGACACCATCCGCATCGAGGCCAAGGGCAAAGACGGGCACAGCGTGTTCGGCGCGCTGGCGCAGAAGGTTGTCAACCGCTACGGTTAACGGTTTTTTGCATGCAATGCTTTGCCAGACGGGCGCTGTTCAGCGCAGCTGTTCAATGCAGTTGTTTGACAAACGCCTTCAAACCACCCAGCAGCATTTCAACCGACACCGCCACCAGAATCAGCCCCATCAGGCGTTCAACCGCCACCACAAAGCGTTCCCCCAGCAGGCGCTGAATGCGCTCGGCCAGCACCAGCACCACGGCGCACACCGCCATGGTCACGCTCAGTGCCGCAATCCATTCCCAGCGGCGCTCTGGCGCCTGCGAGACCAGCAGCAACACGGTGGCCAATGCGGACGGCCCGGCCAGGGCGGGAATGGCCAGCGGCACAATCAGCGGCTCGCTCTGGGGCATCACCGCGTCTTCGGGCGGCGGCGGTGCCGGAAAAATCATGCGCAGCGCGATCAAAAACAAGATCACGCCACCGGCAATTTGCAGCGACAGCGCGCTCAGGTTCATCAGCCGCAAAAACCCCTCACCGACAAACATGAACAGCAGCAGCAAGGCAAAGGCGATCAGCACCTCACGCAAGATCACCACCGGCCTGCGTTCAGGCGGCACGTTTTTAAGCGCGTTGGCAAAAATCGGAATGTTGCCAAACGGGTCAGTGATCAGCAGCAGCAAAATCGTGGCAGAGGCGAAGGTGTAACCCATGGGTCAGGTTCCATAAATGACAATGCTATTGAATGTATAGCTGCCAGCCCATGTATTTCATGCCCCAGCTGCCTTTTTTATCGTTAACCCGCGCTTTCAGCCTGACCTGCATGTCTTTACCAGGCCATTTCACGCCAGGGCTGGCAAAAACGGGTTGACGTGTGGCCCCAGCGTTGCACAATGAAGGCAAGCCACGGGCTCCCCACACCACAAAATCCTTTCCAGGAGACAAGCATGAGTGATGCAGACAATTCTTCCAGTTCCTCGTTCGCCGGTTTCGGCAAGTTCGTACCCGGTTTTGACTTTTTGCAGAACCTCGCCACCCAGGCCGCGCAGGCAGCGGGCAACGCGACACAAAAAATCCCGCAGCTGCCCAACCTTGGCAACTGGGTTGCACCGACGCTCAACGTTGAAGAGCTGGACCGGCGCATTGACGAGCTCAAGGCCGTGCAGTTCTGGCTGGACCAGAACGCCACTGCACTGAAGGCCACCATTCAGGCCCTTGAAGTGCAAAAAATGACGCTGGCCACGCTCAAGGGCATGAACTTCAACATGGGCGATGTCGCCAATGCTTTCAAGCTCAAGGTGGCCGACAGCTTGGCAGGCGGCGTGCAGCGTGTGGCCGACAAGGCCAAAACCTTTTCCGGGCTGGAAATACCGCCCTCTGCGTTTCAAGCCAGTCAGGACGCAGACCACGCTGATGACAGCGCGGACGAAGCCGATGACGCTGCTGCTGCAA
>JBBRMH010000313.1:0-2344 GCA_038230935.1 Burkholderiales bacterium
AAACAACTGCGTGTGGTGTGGCTGGATGCACACACCGACTTCAACACCAATGGCCTCACGCCCACAGGCAACCTGCACGGCATGCCGGTCGCGGTGCTGTGCGGCCATGGCCCGACCGAGCTGACAGGCATTGGCGGTGCGTTCCCGGCCATCAACCCATCCGTGATTCGCCAGATCGGCATCCGCAGTGTGGACGAAGGCGAAAAGCGCTTTGTGCGCCAGTCAGGCCTGGAGGTGTTCGACATGCGCACCATTGACGAGATGGGCATGAAGCGTGTCATGGAAGCCGCCCTGGCCGGGATGGACGACAACACCCATTTGCACGTCAGCTTTGACGTGGACTTTTTGGACGCATCCATTGCCCCCGGCGTTGCCACCGCCATTCGCGGCGGCCCGACTTACCGTGAAGCCCAGCTGTGCATGGAGATGATTGCCGACACCGGCCTGCTCGCATCGCTGGACGTGATGGAATTGAACCCGGCACTCGACGTGCGCAACGGCACGGCAGAGCTGGCGGTGGATCTGATTGAAAGCCTGTTCGGTAAAAGTACCTTGATGCGGGCTTGACCGGGTCGCTGATGTTACGCAGTGTCTGCGATGGGCTCTTTTGCCCTCTGGCACTTGGGCAGTTACCCAAAAACAAGCCAGAAGTGCCACAGGCGCCTGTTTTATATACGCCAGCAGCTATTGAAAACGTAGCAAGGTGTCAGAGTTCTTGTGCTTTGAGCGTTTCGCGCAGGACATGGGCCTTGTCCTCGCTGAACGCGCCTTCAATGCGCGCCAGCACGTCGCCACGGCGGTTCACGACCACTGCGTAGAACTGGTCGGTGCTGTGCAGCCCGGTGGCGCGCACAAAGTTGGCGCGGTCCGTGAAGATGGGCACCAGTCTGGCGCGCTCGGCGTCTGCCGGGTAGTGCTGCAACAAGCGGTTTTCAACCTCGCTGCGGCCACCGGGCGTGCCGGGGTCGTTCAGCACAGTCATGCGCATCCAGGAAATAGAGGGGTCACGGCGCAGGTTCAGGCCCTCAATCCAGCCTTCGGCATGGGCACGCTGGCCTTTTTGAAACGTGATCAGCGCCAGCGTCCGGTCAGATGGCAAGCCTTCTGGCAGTGCCATAGGCTGGTGCATCAGGGTTTTGGTCATGAAAGGCGGTAACTGCCCCATCACGCTGGCCTCATTCGGTGCGACAAAAGCCAATGCGGTCGCTACGCTGGCTGCTCCCAGCCATGCAAAGGTGTGTACAGACGTGCTTTTCATGATGCGCTCCTGCCGGTTAAGTTGGATGCTTTGATGCTTTGATGCACATGTGGCTGACTAAAAAGCCAGCATGCAAGATATATGCAAAGTGCTGGGCTTTGCAAAACAATCTTTGGAACAAATTGTTTTTACTGTAGAGTCTTTTTTCAGGCTCATAGTTCAAAAAATAAGTGCGGTAACTTTCTTTTGACCGTGAAAACCATGTTTTCGTTAAAATCGTGAATATGTCTAACCGAAGTGCTCTAGCCCCCACCCTCCCGCTGTCCGTCAAGGCCGCCGGTCCCGCCAAAGTATCTTTCAAGACCCAGATGCTGCAGGCCAGAGAAGCCGCGATTGTTCAGGCGGTGAACCGTCTGCTGGCTGAAAAGGGATTTGACGCCATGACGGTCGATGAAGTCGCCACCGAAGTCGGCATTGCCAAAGCCAGTCTGTACAAACATTTCTCCAGCAAGGAAGACCTCGCCGCTGCTGCCATGGTGCGCGTGATGGGGCTGGCGCAGGCGTTTCTCGACAGCCTGGACGACAGCAGCCCGCCGCTGGAGCGCCTCAAAAGTGTCGCCCGCTGGATGCTGCGCCAGCAGCTGGCAGGTGAAATGCCTTCACTGCCCAGCCAGAACAGCAGCCTGCGCGCCAATCTGATGGCCAACAAGGCCTATCTCGACAGCCTGATGCGCGTCAGCGACCAGATCGGCAGCTGGATAGAAGCGGCCCAGCAGGACGGCAGCCTGAACCCGGACACCCCGCCACTGCTGGTGCTGTACACGCTGTACGCGCGCGCCTGCGACCCGGTACCCGGCTTTCTCAAGGCCGGTGGCCAGTACACCGACGAGCAGATTGTCGAGCTGGTTCTGGGCAGCTGTTTTGACGGGCTGACCACCCGTTAATCAGGTTGGTGGGCGACCACTTTGCTCTGAATTTTATAGCGTGTAGCGCATGTAAATCGTGGGCTATCGGCCTTTTCCATTCAATTTTCTGTTTTCAGCCATGCCATTGTGCGGCCAGGACAAGGGCTGCCAATTGCGACGAATGGCGTTGTGGGACAGGGTTTTCGATAGGGCAGTCACCCCATCAGCATATTTATAATTA
>JBBRMH010000314.1:0-2330 GCA_038230935.1 Burkholderiales bacterium
CAGACACCGTGATGGATTTGTCAACGGGTGACAACATTCATGAAACCCGCGAATGGATCATGCGCAACTCGCCGGTGCCCATTGGCACCGTGCCAATTTACCAGGCACTGGAAAAAGTCAACGGCAAGGCTGAAGACCTGACCTGGGAAATTTTCCGCGACACCCTGATCGAGCAGGCCGAGCAGGGCGTGGACTACTTCACCATCCACGCCGGGGTGCGGCTGGCCTATGTGCCGCTGACGGCGAACCGGCTGACCGGCATCGTCTCGCGCGGTGGCTCGATCATGGCCAAGTGGTGTTTGTCGCACCACAAAGAAAGCTTTTTGTACGAGCACTTTGAAGACATCTGCGAGATCATGAAGGCGTATGACATCTGCTTTTCACTCGGCGACGGCCTGCGCCCCGGCTCGATTGCTGATGCGAATGACGAGGCGCAGTTTGCCGAGCTGCACACGCTGGGCGAGCTGACGCAGATCGCATGGAAGCACGATGTGCAGGTGATGATTGAAGGCCCTGGCCATGTACCGCTGCAGCTGGTCAAGGAGAACGTTGACAAGCAATTGCAAGCCTGCTTTGAAGCGCCGTTTTACACCCTCGGCCCCTTGATTACCGACATTTCACCAGGCTACGACCACATTTCGTCTGCCATGGGTGCGGCCAACATCGGCTGGTATGGCGTGGCCATGCTGTGCTACGTCACGCCCAAGGAGCATTTGGGTTTGCCCAACCGCGATGACGTGAAGCAAGGCCTGATTGCTTACAAAATTGCAGCTCACGCAGGCGACCTGGCCAAGGGCTACCCTGGTGCGCAAATGTGGGACAACGCGATCTCGAAAGCGCGCTTTGAGTTCCGCTGGGAAGACCAGTTCCGCCTGGCGATTGACCCGGACACGGCGATGAAGTACCACGATGAAACACTGCCCAAGGAGAACGCCAAGGTGGCGCATTTTTGCTCGATGTGCGGGCCAAAGTTCTGCTCGATGAAAATCTCGCAGGAGGTGCGCGAGTTTGCACGGTTGAACCCTGCGACGACCACACTTGCACTGCAGCCCGGCGTGATCGCCATCCAGCAGATTGACAGCGGTTTTGAAGAAAAAGCGAAAGCATTTCGTGAGGGTGGCAGCGAGATTTATTCCTGATGCGGGTTCATTAAACGCAGAGGCGCAGAGAACGCAGAGGAAAACAGGTCAGAGCACGACAAAACAGATTTTATTTTTACTCTGCGGCCCTCTGCGTTCTCTGTGCCTCTGCGTTGAAGGACTCTGGTTTTTAAATACAGTTATGAAAAAACTCCATATTGGCATAGCAGGCGCAGGCCTGGCCGGGCGCTTGCTGGCCTGGCGCCTGGCGCGCACCGGTTGCCGCGTCAGCCTGTTTGACGCAAAGCGCCGTGATGACCTGACCAGCGCCTCGCAAACCGCCGCCGCCATGCTCTCGCCGCTGGCAGAGCTGGCCGTGTCTGATGACGCAGTATTTGAGCTGGGCCAGCGCTCCCTGCAGCTGTGGCCCGAGTGGCTGGCACAAATGGCCACGCCGGTTTATTTCAGACAGGACGGCACGCTGGTAGTAGCGCACACGCAAGATGGCGCATCACTCGAACACTTCAGCCGCCTGCTGCACCACAAGCTGCCAGCGGCTTGCCAAGCCCAGGTACAAACGCTGGATGCGCAAGCACTGGCGCAACTTGAACCCACGCTGGCCGGGCGCTTCAAAGGAGGGTTGTACCTGGCAGGTGAGGGGCAGCTGGCCAATGACCAACTCATGGCAGCGCTGGCCGTGGAGCTGGACCGCCTGGGGGTGCAATGGCATGAAGGGCAAACCGTGCAGCACATCCAGGCGCAATCGATCGTTTGTGCAGAGCAATCCCACGCGGTGGACATCGCGGTAGATGCACGCGGTGTGGGCAGCAAGTCTGAATTGCCGACCTTGCGCGGTGTGCGTGGGGAAGTGCTACGGGTGGAGTGCGCAGGTGTGACCTTGCAGCGTCCGGTACGCCTGATGCACCCGCGCTACCAGCTGTATGTGGCCCCGCGCCCCGGCAACCAGTTTGTGGTCGGCGCGACCGAGCTGGAGTCTGAAGACGCCGGGCCGGTCACGGTGCGCTCGGTGCTGGAGCTGGCCAGCGCGCTGCACAGCCTGCACCCGGCGTTTGGCGAGGCACGCGTGCTCCGCATGAGCGCGGCACTGCGCCCGGCGCTGGACGACCACCGCCCGGCGACCAGCCAGCAGGGCGGTGTCTGGCATATCAACGGGCTGTACCGGCATGGCTATTTGTGTGCACCTGCGCTGGTCGATGATTTGGCCCATCAACTTTTGGATGACTGAAAATG
>JBBRMH010000315.1:0-2240 GCA_038230935.1 Burkholderiales bacterium
TAAACAAAATCCGCACTGTCACTGAGCACCAGAAAACCATGAGCCAGACCTGGGGGTACCCACAGTTGGCGATTGTTGCTCTCACTCAGTTCCACACCCACCCATTTTCCAAAGGTTGGTGACGCTGGCCGGATATCGACCGCAACATCGAAGACGGCCCCTCGCACAGCCCTGACCAGCTTGCCCTGCGGTTGCCCAAGCTGGTAGTGCAGGCCACGCAGCACGCCTTTTACCGACCTGCTGTGGTTGTCCTGCACAAAAGTCAGATTGGTGCTTGTCGCAGAATTGAAATCGCGCTGATTAAAGCTCTCGAGAAAAAACCCTCGCGCATCGCCAAAAACACGCGGCTCAATGATGAGTACATCCGCTATGGCAGTAGTCGTTATCTTCATCCCTGTGCCTTTTCCCTGAGTAGGCCGAACAGGTATTGCCCATAGCCGTTTTTGGCAAGCGGAGCTGCCAGTTTTTCGAGTTGCCTATCGTCAATAAACCCGCCGCGCCACGCAATTTCTTCGATACAGGCAATCTTCAGGCCCTGGCGGTGCTCCAGCGTTGCGATGAACTGGCCCGCTTCAAGCAGGCTGTCATGTGTGCCGGTATCGAGCCATGCATAGCCGCGCTGCATGATTTTTACGTCAAGCTGGTTTTTCTCAAGGTAGACCTGATTGACGGTGGTGATTTCAAGTTCACCACGCGCACTAGGCTTGATCGACTTTGCGATATCAACTACCTGTGCATCGTAAAAATACAGACCAGTCACCGCGTAATTACTTTTAGGTGAAGTGGGTTTTTCTTCGATACTGCTGGCTTTGCCAGACGCGTTGAACGCCACAACCCCGTAACGCTCCGGGTCTTGCACATGGTAGGCAAACACCGTGGCGCCGTTGCACTGAACATCAGCCTCAATCAGCAGCTTGTGCAGGTCATGCCCATAAAAAATGTTGTCGCCCAAAACCAGCGCACTGGGTGCTCCGTCAAGAAATTTCTCGCCGATGATGAAAGCCTGCGCAAGACCATCGGGGCTGGGTTGCACCGCATACTGAAGTTTCATGCCCCACTGGGACCCATCGCCGAGCAACTGCTCGAACCGTGGCGTATCTTGCGGCGTGCTGATGATGAGTACTTCGCGGATTCCGGCAATCATCAGAGTGCTCAAGGGGTAATACACCATGGGCTTGTCGTAGACCGGCAGCAGTTGCTTGCTGATGGCCAGAGTAGCCGGGTGCAGGCGTGTACCGGAGCCGCCCGCGAGGATGATGCCTTTGCGTTGAGTCATGTAAATTTCAGGTGACCTCAGGTAATTTCAGCCAGCATACGGGCAACGCCCTGCTGCCAGGGGGGAAGGACAAGGCTAAATCGCTGCTGGAGTTTATGCGTATTCAAGCGCGAGTTATGGGGCCGCTTTGCTGGCGTTGGAAAGGCACTGGTTGGCACCGGATCGACGGAGCCTGGTGATGCCTTGAGTACAACGCCTGCTTTCGCAGCAGCATCCACAACAAACTGCGCGTAACCATGCCATGACGTTTCACCGGCTGCTGCAAGGTGATAAATTCCCGCGCAGTTTTGCGAAGCACCGTTAACCACCTGACGCACCATGTGAGCCGTCACATCAGCCAACAAGTCTGCACCGGTGGGCGCGCCAAACTGGTCATTGATAACCGCCAGCCGATCCCGCTCACGGGCAAGGCGCAGCATGGTCTTGGCAAAGTTTGTACCGCGCGCGGCATATACCCAGCTGGTTCGTAAAACAAGATGTTTATCGCAGTGGTCCGCTACCTGCTGCTCGCCTTCAAGTTTGGTCTGGCCGTAAACGCCCAGCGGGCCGGTCGGGTCGCCCTCTTCCCAGGCTTTTGAGCCGCTGCCATCAAACACATAGTCCGTCGAATAGTGAACTAGCCATGCACCAACTGCCGCAGACGCTTGTGCCAGAGCGGCAGGGGCTGCAGCGTTGATGAGGCGCGCCATCCCGGCATCACTCTCGGCCTTGTCGACAGCGGTGTAGGCCGCTGCATTGACGATTACGTCGGGCTTGAGCTGCAGGACTGTTTCTCGCAGTCCGTCCAGGTTAGCCAGATCGCCACACAAGGGAGCGCTGTGGCGGTCCAAGACGATAACCTCGCCCAAGGGCGCAAGGCTGCGCCGCAACTCCCAGCCGACCTGACCGTTGGCCCCGAACAACAGAATCTTCAAACCGCAGCCTCTCGCAATTCGTTTCCTTGCCCGTATTGCAAAGCAGTCCA
>JBBRMH010000316.1:0-2211 GCA_038230935.1 Burkholderiales bacterium
CAGCCGTGCTTGACGAAGATGCGCGGCGCCGGTTGCACAGCAATCCACTGCGCATCCTCGACACCAAGAACCCGGCCATGAAGGCAGTGGTTGAAAGTGCGCCACGCCTGATGGATTTTTTGGGGACTGAGTCTTTGGCGCACTTTGAACGCCTCAAAACCATTCTGGATGCCAATGGCATCGCATGGACGCTCAACCACCAGCTGGTACGCGGTCTTGACTACTACAACCTGACAGTATTCGAGTTTGTGACAGACCGGCTGGGTGCCCAGGGCACCATTTGTGCAGGTGGCCGGTACGACTATCTGATTGAGCAAATTGGCGGTAAGCCCGCCCCGGCGGTTGGCTGGGCGCTCGGCGTGGAACGGGTGCTGGAGTTGCTTAAAGAGCAGGGTGACGTGATTGGCACGCCACCGCTGGATGCCTATGCCGTGATTTCAGACGCAAGCGCCTTGCCTGCGGCCTCGGTGGTACTGCAATCGTTGCGCTCAGCAGGCGTCAGTGTCCAGATGCATGCCAGTGCGACGGCCGACACGATGGGCAGCATGAAATCCCAGTTCAAAAAAGCCGATGCCAGCGGCGCACGGTTCGCGCTGATCTTCGGGATCGACGAACTGGCGCAGGGTTGTGTGGCGGTCAAACCGTTGCGTGCTGCAAAATATGAGGCGACGGCATCGCAAACGCTCCAGCGTCTTGACGATGTGGCCACTTGGGCACATACGCTGCGATCCTGACAAGTGCGCACGCACAATTGGCCTCTTGCCGGGCCTCTACAATTACAGCAACAGACTTCGCGCTGATTCGAAGCAGTGCAGCAAAGCAGAAAAAACAGATTTTTATGGCAAAACACCTTGATTTGGAAGAGCAGGAGCAACTTGACGAACTCAAGCACTTCTGGAAGCAATATGGCGATCTGATCACTTGGGTATTGATCGCTGTTTTTGGCGCAGTCGCTGCCTGGAATGGTTACCAGTATTGGCAACGGCAACAGGCCGCTCAGGCGTCCAGCCTGTACGAGGAGGTCGAGCGTGCAGTCAAGTCAGGGGACTCCGCCCGACTTGACCGCTCACTGGCCGACATGAAAGAGCGTTTTGGCAGCACCGTCTATGCACAGCAGGCCGGGTTGATCGTGGCCAAAGCACAATATGACAAAGGCAATGTCGATGCAGCCAAAGCGGCATTGACCTGGGTGGCTGGTAACGCTGCTGATGAGGGTTATCAGGCTGTTGCCAAATTGCGATTGTCTGGCCTGTTACTTGAAACAAAAGCCTACGACGAGGCCTTGAAGCTGGTCGATGGCTCCTTCCCCAGAGATTTTGTCCCTTTGGCAGCGGATCGCCGTGGCGATATCCTGACGGCCCAAGGCAAAAAAAGCGAGGCCAAAGCAGATTATGAGAAGGCTTACAAAGGACTGGACGAGCGTACCGAATACCGACGTCTGGTTGAGGTCAAACTCAATGCACTGGGCGTAGACCCCGTCGCAGTCAGCCCCGGTTCGGTATTGTCTGTTGCTGCTCCGGAGACAAAAAAATGAGTGCTCAGTTTTTAAAACTTTATCAGTCTTTTCTGTCTTCCAGGCAGTTTTCACGCGCACCTCTAGCTATTATTTTGGTAGCAACTCTTGCGGGTTGTTCAATGTTCGGCAGCCCAACCAAACCTGAACCTGCTGCATTGCAAGCTGTCAGCGGTGCGGTATCGGCGAGGCAAGCGTGGAATGCCCGTATCGGGCCGGTCAACTTTCCGCTGGATGTGCATGTTGTGGGGGCTACTGCGTTTGTAGCTGGGAGCGACGGTTCGGTGGCGGCGCTTGACGCGCGTACTGGCAGTGACATCTGGCGGACCAACGTAGGTTCCTCCATTGCCGCTGGCGTGGGCAGCGACGGCAAAGTTGCCGCAGTCGTCACCCAGCTCAACGACGTGGTGGCACTCCAGGATGGCCGTGAGATCTGGCGTCACAAGCTCAGTGCCCAGGCTTACACATCGCCTTTGGTGGCGGGTGGGCGTATTTTTGTGCTGGCGGCTGACAGGTCTGTGAATGCCTTTGATGGTCAGACAGGCCGTCAACTGTGGACCCAGCAACGCCCGAATGAACCTTTGGTATTGCGACAATCTGGTGTACTTCTGGCGGTGGGCGATACCTTGGTGGTCGGATTGTCCGGTCGGCTGGCGGGCCTGAACCCGTCGAACGGCAGTGTGCGCTGGGAGGCACCC
>JBBRMH010000317.1:0-2161 GCA_038230935.1 Burkholderiales bacterium
CCTGAGGGGGCTGTCCCGCCTGAGGGCGGCCTGTCGGCGGGACTACCTAGCCTAAATCTTTGAAATTAACGACAATCAAAAAATGAAAACAACCGATCACTCCATTACTGAAGACGACATCGCCAACTTTCTGGCCAACACGCCGGACTTTTTTGAGCGCCATGCCGAGCTGCTGGCCACCGTACAACTGTCAAGCGGCCATGGCAGCCGGGCCGTCAGCCTGCAGGAGCGCCAGGCTGGTTTGCTGCGCGACAAGATCAAGGCGCTGGAGGCGCGTATGGTTGACATGATTCGCCACGGCCAGGAGAACGTGGGCATTGCTGAAAAGCTACAACGCTGCACGCGCAACCTGCTGCTGACAGCCCATGCCAGAGACCTGCCGGACACCATCGTGCGCGAGCTAAAAACCCAGTTTTCGATTCCGCAGGCGGCCATCAAGGTCTGGCAGATCAATGGCATTTTTTCAGGCGAAGGTTTTTGCACGGGTGTCAGCAGCGACGCGCAGGCTTTTGCCTCGTCGCTCACCGCTCCCTATTGCGGCGTTAACTCTGGCTTTGAAGCGGCCACCTGGCTGCCTGAACCTGCTCTGGCCCAGTCGCTGGCGCTGCTGCCACTGCGCACAGCCCCCGGCGGTGATGCCTTTGGAATGCTGATCATGGCATCGCCTGATGCAGAGCGTTTCCAGAGCGAAATGGGCACTGAATTTCTGGCGCAGATCGGTGACCTTGCTGCCGCTGCATTGACGCGTCTGTTGCCGCAGGTCACCGCCGAGTAGCCCACCCTATGGCTCACAGCGCGGCCATGGACAGTGACACGCTGGCGGACCCGCTTATCGAACGCTACCTGGAGCATGTGCGTGTCGAAAAGCGCCTGGCAGCGCGCACGGTAGAGCTTTATTCACTCGACTTGTACAAGCTGGCAACCAATGCGCATGGGGCCAGTGTCGCCCTGCGTGATGTCAACAACACCCACATGCGCCGCTGGGTGGCGCAAATGCACAGCGGGGGGCGTAGCGCGCGCGGTATCGCGTTGATTCTTTCGGGCTGGCGCGGGTTTTACACCTGGCTGGGCCGCGAAGGTCTGGTTACCAGCAACCCGGTACTGGGGGTGCGCTCGCCGAAAGTGCCCAAGCCACTGCCTAAAGCACTCAGTGTGGATGAAGCGGTACAACTGGCCAGTTATGAGTCGCATGATGACCGGAGTGACCGCATCATTGAAGCACGCGACCACTGCATCACTGAACTGCTGTATGGCTGCGGCCTGCGAATCGGCGAACTGGTCGGCCTTGATGTGCGTGCCAGTGCGCACGCCAGATGCTGGATTGATAAAGAAGCCAGCGAAGCCCATGTGACGGGCAAGGGCGACAAGAAACGCAGCGTACCGGTGGGCGGCAAGGCGCTGGAGGCGCTTAATAAATGGTTGCAGGCCCGTGCAAGCTGGGTCACTTTATCAACGACCGCGACCGAGAGCGCTGCGCTTTTTATCAACGCACGCGGAGGCCGTCTCACGCCACAGCACATTCGCGTGCGGCTCAGGCAACGCTCGCTCAAGGCCGGGCTGGCAACGCCGGTGCATCCGCACATGCTGCGGCATTCGTTTGCCAGCCATGTGCTGCAGTCCAGCGGTGATCTGCGTGCCGTGCAGGAACTGCTGGGCCATGCCAACATCACCACCACGCAGGTTTATACCAAGCTTGATTTTCAGCACTTAGCAAAGGTCTATGATGCAGCGCATCCACGGGCTGGACGATCAACGCAAACATCGGCCAGCTTGAGCAGCAAGGCAAAAAACCCGGCAAAAAGCTGACTATGTGGAGCCCTGGCGGGTTACCCGGCGCGCATTGCGCCCTCTGGACGGCAATGTGGATTCGCCAAGCATGAAGACGGCTTTTTTGTCGTCGCTGGTTGCTTGACCCAGCCGCTCTTCAAGCTTTTGCAGCAGGCCCAAAGCGTTCGAGCCCTGTGACGGCACCAGCGCATAGGCCACGCGTACCTGCGCGGTGCAGTCAATATGCAAACCTTTGTAGGGCATCAGGCAGCGCGCCACGATGCGTGGCCCCAGCGATGCGGCATCGTCCGCGGTGAACGGGCCTTCCACCAGCATGCCAAAGCGCCGCTCGGACAGGCGCGCAGCGCTGTCGATTTCGCGTGCGGTGGCCAGC
>JBBRMH010000318.1:0-2143 GCA_038230935.1 Burkholderiales bacterium
GGCATGCATGTCAAAGCGCTCGCCGCTGGCCGTACGCCTGCCATGAAAAACGCCACCATACCAGGAGGCACTGCCGCGTTCAAACTCGCGTACAGCTTCTCCGCCCAGCAAGGCAGGCCGGGGTTTGCTGCTCAGGGAATAGTCCACTGCTGGCGGCGTGTTGTCAGGGCTGTCTGCAGACTCGGAGGCCACTATAGACAACGGCAGCGGCGCGGGCTCGGTCATCATCGGCAAAGCGGGTAATTTTGCGCTGGCTGCTGGCATGGCTGGCACTGTTGCCTGTACCGCAGGAACAGGTGACGAAGGCACAGGTGGCGATGACACGGTGCTGGTGGTGCAGGCAGCCAGCACTGCCAGCAGGCCGACTGTCAACGCCAGATTGAGGGGGCATGATCTCAAGACGCCAGCCCGCACAAAAATCAAGCTCAGAGCGGCTGCAGACGACGCACGATTTCTAGCGTTGGCGCTGCCTGGTTCATGGTGTAGAAATGAATGCCGGGGACGCCGCCATTGCGCAGCTGGTCACACAAATCAGTGATCACGTCCAGACCAAAACTTTTGATCGATGCGGTGTCGTCCCCAAAACCCTGCAGGCGCTGGCGTATCCAGCGCGGGATTTCGGCGCCACAGGCGTCACTGAAACGCATCAGCTGGCTGGAGCTGGTGATCGGCATGATGCCGGGCACCACGGGCACATCAACGCCGAGTTTGTAGGCGTCATCCACAAAGCGAAAGTAGGCGTCGCTGTTGAAAAAATACTGGGTGATGGCCGAGTCCGCGCCGGCTTTGACCTTGATGGCGTACGCTTTCAAATCGTCATCGGCTGATCGCGCCTGCGGGTGAACTTCAGGGTAGGCACCCACCTCAATATGAAAAGCGTCGCCTGTTTCATGGCGGATAAACGTCACCAGATCACTGGCGTAATGAAACTCGCCACCCGCGCCATAGCCGCTGGGCAAGTCACCGCGCAAGGCTACCAGCCGTTTGACACCCATGGCTTGCAAGCTGGCGAGCTGCTGGCGCACGGCGGCTTTGGTCGCGCCAATGCATGAAAAGTGGCTGGCAGCCTCAACACCTTCAGCGAGGATGTCGCGGACCGTTGTGAATGTGCCTTCTTGCGTCGAGCCGCCCGCGCCAAACGTGACGGAACAAAACTCGGGCTTGAGCGCATACAACTCCTGCCTTCGGGCATGCAATTTGGCACTGCCTTCGGGCGTCTTGGGTGGGAAAAATTCAAAGCTGATGGGGAGTGTCATGGGGGTCTGCAGAATTTTGGTTCAGTCTTGTTCTGGCTTGACGCGGCGCTTGGACCGGGCCGGGCCGTGTTGTCCTGCGTGGGCTTCTTCAGAGTCCTCATGCGCCGCGTGCAGTGCGCGCTGCTCGCTGCGGGGTGTACGTTTGGGCAGGTTGCGGGCCGGGGCTGCTGCCAGTGGCTGGTCTTCACCCACGGCGTTATGGCCTTTTTGGGCATGAATGAAAAACTCACGGTTACCGTCGCCACCGGCGATCGGTGACTCCAGCCAGCCCAGCACTGTCACACCCAATGCGGCGCAGGTGTCACGCAGACGCTTTTCAACGAACTCAAAATGCACCGCATCGCGCACAATGCCGCCCTTGCCAATCTGTCCGGGTTGCAGTTCAAACTGCGGTTTGACCAGCATCAGCAAATGCCCGTCGGGTTTGAGCAACCGGACCACTGCGGGCAACACCAGCGTCAGCGAGATAAAAGACAAGTCGCCTGTTAAAAAATCAAACAGCGGGTCAAAAGAAGCGTCGCCTTCATGGTTTGAATCATCGTCGTACGCATCTTCATCACCGTCGTCACCGCCGTTTTTCAAATGCAACGCCCGGCGATAGTGCTCCGCCAGATCGTCTGCAGTTAATGACCGGGCATTCACGCCTTCAATACACACCACACGCGGGTCGTCACGCATGCTGACATGCAGCTGGCCGTGACCCACATCCACACCGACGACCTGTGCGGCACCGTGCTGCAACAGGTAATCGGTAAAACCGCCGGTGGACTGGCCAATGTCAAGACAGCGCAGGCCAGCCACGTCAAGACCCGTGCTTTTTAAGGCACCTTCGAGCTTGAGTCCGCCGCGCGAGATGTACTTGGCTTCGGTGTTGTCCAGCACCTCCA
>JBBRMH010000319.1:0-2143 GCA_038230935.1 Burkholderiales bacterium
CCTGAGGGGGCTGTCCCGCCTGAGGGCGGCCTGTCGGCGGGACTACCTAGCCTAAATCTTTGAAATTAACGACAATCAAAAAATGAAAACAACCGATCACTCCATTACTGAAGACGACATCGCCAACTTTCTGGCCAACACACCGGACTTTTTTGAGCGCCATGCCGAGCTGCTGGCTACTGTGCACCTGTCCAGCGGCCATGGCAGCCGGGCCGTCAGCCTGCAGGAGCGCCAGGCTGGTTTGCTGCGCGACAAGATCAAGGCGCTGGAGGCGCGTATGGTTGACATGATTCGCCATGGTCAGGAGAACGTGGGTATTGCCGACAAGCTGCAACGCTGCACACGCAACCTGCTTCTGACAGCGCATGCGCGCGATTTGCCAGAAACCATCGTGCGTGAGTTGAAGACACAGTTTTCGATTCCGCAGGCGGCCATCAAGGTCTGGCAGGTCAATGGCATTTTTTCAGGTGAAGGTTTTTGCACGGGTGTCAGCAGCGACGCGCAAGCATTTGCCTCATCACTCACCGCGCCCTATTGCGGCGTTAACTCTGGCTTTGAAGCGGCCACATGGCTGCCTGAACCCGCGCTGGCCCTGTCGTTGGCGCTGTTACCGCTACGCACAGCCCCCGGCGCTGACGCCTTCGGAATGCTGGTGATGGCATCGCCTGATGCAGAGCGTTTTCAGAGCGATATGGGCACTGAATTTCTGGCGCAGATCGGTGACCTTGCTGCAGCTGCATTGACGCGCCTGTTGCCGCAGGTCACCGCAGGGTAGCCCACAATATGGCTCACAGCGCGGCCATGGACAGTGACACGCTGGCGGACCCGCTTATCGAACGCTACCTGGAGCATGTGCGTGTCGAAAAGCGGCTGGCAGCGCGCACGGTTGAGCTGTATTCACTCGACTTGTACAAGCTGGCAACCAATGCGCATGAGGCCAATGTCGCCTTGCGTGATGTCAACAACACCCACATGCGCCGCTGGGTGGCGCAAATGCACAGCGGTGGGCGCAGCGCGCGCGGAATCGCCCTGATTCTTTCGGGCTGGCGCGGGTTTTACATTTGGCTGGGCCGTGAAGGTCTGGTGGCCAGTAACCCGGTGCTGGGGGTGCGGTCGCCGAAAGTGCCCAAACCATTGCCCAAAGCACTCAGTGTGGATGAAGCGGTACAACTGGCCAGTTATGAGTCGCATGATGACAAGGGCAATGAGAAAAACGATCCAGTCATTGAAGCGCGTGACCACTGCATCACTGAACTTCTTTATGGCTGCGGCCTGCGTATCGGCGAACTGGTGAGCCTTGATGTGCGTGCCAGCGCAAAGGCCAGATGCTGGATTGACAGGGAAGCCGGCGAAGCGCATGTGACGGGCAAGGGTGAAAAAAAGCGTAGCGTACCGGTGGGTGCCAAGGCGCTGGACGCGCTGGATGCATGGCTGCGCGCACGTGCAAGGTGGGCCACTTTATCGACGACCGCCACCGCGACCCCCACCGAGAGTCCGGCGCTGTTTATCAATGCACGTGGAGGCCGCCTCACGCCGCAGCACATTCGCGTGCGGCTCAGGCAACGCTCCCTCAAGGCTGGGTTGGCAACGCCAGTGCATCCGCACATGCTGCGGCATTCGTTTGCCAGCCACGTGCTCCAGTCCAGCGGTGACCTGCGTGCCGTGCAGGAGCTGCTGGGTCATGCCAACATCACCACCACGCAGGTCTATACCAAGCTTGATTTTCAGCATCTGGCGGCGGTCTATGACGCTGCTCATCCACGGGCCGGGCGATCATCGCAAACATCGGCCAGCTTGCGCAGCAAGGCAAAAATACCGGCAAAAAACTGACTGGGTGAATTGTTGGCGGGCTACCTTGGGCGCATTGCGACCCCAGACGGCAATCTGGATTCACCAGCTCATTCCATTGGCGAGATCAAATCGGGCTGGGAGTCGTTTCACGGCGGTTGCGAGCCCGGCTTCGCTGCGGGGTAATCGACGCAACGTCTCCGAGCGAGAAAACGGCCTTTTTGTCATCGGGTGAGGTGCTCGCCAGCCGTTCTTCCAGCTTACCCAGCAGGTGCTCGCCATCGAGGCTGTGATACGGCGTCAGGGCATAGGCCACGCGCACCTGGGCGATGCATTCAACGTGCAAACCCTTGTA
>JBBRMH010000320.1:0-2132 GCA_038230935.1 Burkholderiales bacterium
AAACGAGGTACCGGTGGTGTTGATGCCAGGGTAGAAGTTTTCAGGGCTGCCTTCAGAGCAGAACACCAGCGTTTTGGCAGACACAGGTGCAACTGCAGTCAGTGCCATGAGCGACAGCAAGGCAGGCGCTGCCACAGCGCCGAGCACGGCACGCTGGACTGCACGCAGGCCGCTGCGGGGTTTGGATTGAATCATTGAAAGACTCCTCTAGGATGATGCTGCAACGCAGCGGACGTTATGACACCTGGCCGAAGCATGGGTGCCGTTGGAAAGACTCAGATGAAACTTTGCGAACCTTGGCCGGGCGGGTGAAACACTGTCGCAACCTTCAACCCCCAATAATGACAATAGCAGGAATCTGCAAGCCAGTCACGCGGGTAAAAACTGCTCTGCGTGATGGCACGCTACCTGCCTGTCGGCAACAACGCGCAGCGCTGGGCGCTCTTGCCGGCAGCGATCTGTGACGTGCGGACAGCGGGTTGAAAAGACGCAGCCTGCAGGCGGGTTCAGGGGTGATGGCAACTCGCCCTTGAGCACAATGCGCTGCCGTGCGGCACCGCTGCCCGCCAGGCCGGGTGTGGATGCCAGCAAAGCCTGGGTGTAGGGGTGTAGCGGGTTCGCAAAAATGGCTTTCTTTTCGCCTTGCTCTGCAGCGTGGCCCAAGTACATGACCAGTACATCGTGGGCAATGTGGCGCACCACGCCCAGGTCGTGTGAGATAAACAGATACGCCAGACCCATGGTCTGCTGCAAATCAGCCAGCAGATTGAGCACCTGTGCCTGAATCGACACATCCAGTGCAGACACCGGCTCATCGGCGACGACCAAAGCAGGGTTGAGCATCAGCGCCCGCGCAATCGCAATACGCTGGCGCTGACCGCCCGAGAACATGTGCGGGTAACGGTTGTAGTGTTCGGGACGCAAGCCCACCAGTGCCAGCATAGCCTTGGCTTTGTCGGCGCGCTCTGCGGCTGAAAGCGTTGTGTTGATCTCCAGCGGAGCCTCCAGGATGGCACCGATTTTTTTACGTGGGTTTAGCGAGCCATAGGGGTTTTGAAACACCAGCTGTACCGCTTTGCGCAGCTGCTGCTGCGCTGCTGCGTCGGCATGGACGGCATCGACCCCATGAATACGCAACTCGCCCGCCGTGGGTTTTTCAATCAGCGAGACCATGCGTGCCAGCGTTGACTTGCCGCAACCCGACTCGCCCACCACAGCCAGCGTTTTGCCAGCAGCGACCGAAAATGACACACCACCGACAGCCTGAAGAACCGACGGCTTGGTGAACATGCCGCGGCTGATCTCATAGCTGCGTTTCAGGTTGGTCGCTTCAACGACAAACGCTGGCCGGGCGGTTTGCGCGGCTGGTGAAGGCTGTTTCATGGTGTCCGTGCTCATGAAAGCGCCTCCGCCAGCGGTTTGTCAGCTGCTATGGCGGCTTCACGTTGTGCATCACCCAGCGGGTAATGGCAGCGCACCATGCCGCCATCCTTTGAGGTGTCCTCCCACGCGCGCAATGCGGGTCTGACCGCCCGGCAATGCTCGGTGGCGTAAGCGCAACGCGGTGCAAACAGGCACCCGGCAGGGCGGTCATAAAGGCCGGGCACCATGCCGGGGATAGTGGCCAGACGGGCACTGCCATCACTGCGTTCGGGCAAAGCCGCCAGCAGGGCTTCGGTGTAGGGGTGTTGCGGCGTGTTGAAGAGCACCTGCGCGCCGCGCTCTTCCATGATCTGACCGGCGTACATCACTGCCACGCGCTGCGCCATTTCAGACACCACACCCATGTTGTGGGTGATCAAGACCAGTGCCATGCCGCGTTCTTTTTGCAGGCCGCGCAGCAGGTCCAGAATCTGCGCCTGAATGGTCACATCGAGCGCTGTCGTGGGCTCGTCAGCAATCAGCAGACGCGGGTTGCAGGCAATCGCCATGGCAATCATCACGCGCTGGTTCATGCCGCCTGACAACTGGTGTGGGTAAGCTTTGAGGCGGCTCTCAGGCGCGGGAATGCCCACTTGCTCCAGCAGCTCAATCGAGCGCTTTTTGGCAGCCTTGCTGTCCAGCTTCAAATGCAGTTTCAAGGTCTCGGCAAGTTGAAAACCCACGGTAAAGCACGGGTTCAGGCTGGTCGT
>JBBRMH010000321.1:0-2102 GCA_038230935.1 Burkholderiales bacterium
CCCTGGTGCAAGCCATCCTTGAGCGCCGTGGCGGCACGCTGATCAACCTCGACCGCGCCCTGCTCTGGAGCGAGCCGCTGGCGCGCAGCTGGAACGTGTATCTCAAAGCCGTGCGCACTGAGCTGCCCACCAGCCGCAAGCTGCGTGAACTCGGTATTTGCACTGTGGCCTTGCTGACGGGTGCCGCTTACGAGTACCACCACCACGCGCCGGACTTTCTGGCCGCTGGCGGCACTCAGGCTGAATTGGACGCGTTGGACGTTGTTTGTGCATCAAATCCACGTCTGGCCCAATCAAACCATGCGCTGGGTGCTATCGAAAGCATAGTGGTTCAGTATGCTGCCCAGATGACGCTGGACGTCAAGGTCTCTGACGAGCTGTTTGCGCAGCTCAGGCAGCATTTCGACACCACCGAAATCGTGGAGCTGACCGCCGCGATTGCCACTTACAACATGGTGGCGCGGTTTCTGGTGGCGCTTAGCGTATCGCCAGAGGCCTGAAAGTATCCAGCCCACCCAACGCCAGCAACTGCTGCATCAGCGCCAGCAAAGGCACATGCTCAATGCCCCCGTTCATGGGGAATGTTGCACTGGCGCTGCTGACCACGATGCGACGCGTTGCAGCCACGTCATCACAGGCGAGATGAAAACCCCTGGTGACCGTCGGTGCGCTGGAACGTTTGATCTCGACCGCCCACAACTGGTTGCCGGGCAACTCCAGCACCAGGTCAATCTCAGCGCCGACTGCTGTGCGGTAATAGCTGGCCTGGGTCTCAGCCGGCGCGCAGGCCAGCAGGTTTTCAATGATCCAGCCCTCCCAGCTGCCGCCCACGACAGGGTGCGCCAATAAATCATGCTGGCTCCCCAGACCCAGCAACGCATGCACCACCCCGCTGTCACGCACGAACACCTTGGGCGCTTTGACCAGTCTCTTGGCTGATTGTTTGGCCCACGGCTCCAGTCGCCTCACCAGCAGCAGGTCACACAGCAGATCAAGGTAGCGCGCGATGGTTTGCCCGCTCACGCCAAGCGACGCAGCCAGACGCGCGGCGTTGAGCATCTGCGCTTGCTCGTACGCCAGCATGGTCCACAAACGGCGCAGGGTTTGTGCCGGAATGCGCGGGCCGAGCTGGGGGATGTCACGCTCCAGATAGGTCGTGATGAACTGCTGGCGCCAGCGCAGGCTGGCCGCATCACTGCGTGCCAGATAGGCATCCGGGAAACCACCGCGCAGCCACAAGGCACCCGGCGCTACCGCCTGGTCTGCAGGCAACTCGGTCACGACAAAAGGCCCAAGCTCAACATAGGCGAGGCGACCCGCCAGGCTTTCTGACGATTGCGCCAGCAGTTCCATACTGACCGAGCCGAGCAATAAAAACTGGGCACTGCGCGCGCCTGACCGGCGGCGTTGATCAATCATCCCACGCAGCACGGCAAACAGGCCTGGCATGCGTTGCACTTCATCCAGCACGACCAGGCGGTCAGCGTGTGCCGCAAAAAAAGCCGAAGGGTCGCTGAGTTGCGCGATATCGTCAGGTGCTTCAAGATCAAGGTACAGTGCGGCCCGTTTGCCTTCACGGGGCGGCTGGCTCTGCGCCAGCTGGTGTGCCAGTGTTGTCTTGCCCGCCTGGCGTGGTCCAAGAATGGCCACTGCCGGAAATTCATCCAGATACTGCTGCAATAAATTGCTGATTTGCCGTTGAAACATCATTGCGATTATTCCATGAGCAAGAACAATTGCAATGTTAAATCAGGCTGTCATTGCCAAATGTGGTCAAGCAGATGCTGATCCGCCTGTTCCACTGGAAGCACTGCAGTGATGGCGTTCAATCCGCCTTGATGTTGTTGTCCCTGACCACCTTGGCCCAGATGTCCATCTGTTTTTCAATGAAGACTTTGGCAACCTCGGGTGGTCCACCAATCACGTCGATGCCCTGCGCTTCGAGTTTTTTGGCAATGTCTGGCTGGCGCAGCACCTTGTTCAACTCTTCATTCATGCGCTTGAGGATGTCAGGCGGGGTTTTGGCCGGGGCCAGCACAGCCCACCAGGCCGGTGCTTCAAAACCGGGGTAGCCGCTTTCTGCCAGCGTCGGCACGTTGGGC
>JBBRMH010000322.1:0-2081 GCA_038230935.1 Burkholderiales bacterium
ATCGCGTCATCAGTGGATGTACCTTTGAGTTTGGTCCAGGCGTCCCACTTGGCGCGCGCTACCATGTCGCTGAAGCCGGGCTTTTTCTCGGTGTTGTCACCGGTGCTGCCCTGCTTGTAGAGCGCATAAATTTTTAGCAATGTGGCGTTGTCCGGGCGCTCGCTGAGGTTTTTTGACTCGGCCATGGCTTTGTCGAAGGCGGCTTTCAGGTCTGACATGGAATGCTCCGTTTGTAGAAGTGGGTCACCCATCGTGGTGCTTGGGGTAACTGCCCAGTATCTTAGCGGTGTCAATCACTGCAAAATAGGCGGTCTTCTCCAGGTGGAGGAGATTCAAACAGGAAAGCATTCATGGTCACACGCATCCCGGCACCGTCAGGGCGCATTAAAAACGGCAAAACCATCGCCCAGGACATGGCCAGCCAGGCCGCCATCAAGGTCCAGAAAAACGTCAAGCGCGCGGTCGCCGGTACGCTGGGTTTGAACGGCGAACGCATGAGCAAAGTCGATACCGCCTGGCTGCGCATGGACTGCGATGCCAACCTGATGATGATTGTGGGCGTGTGGCAGCTGCAGCCAGGCGTGAAGTACGAGGCAGTCTGCGAGCGCATTGAAAACAGCCTGTTGAAATACGCGCGCTTCAAGCAGCGCGTGATCGAAGATACAGCGGGCGCGACCTGGGTCAATGACCGCAACTTTGATCTGGCCAACCATGTTGTGCGCGACAAGTTACCCAAAGCTGCAAAAGGTGCAGGTGGCAACCAGCAGCCCGCCCTGCAAGACCGCGTGGCCGAGCTGGCAATGCAGCGGCTGGACCCGAAACGCCCGCTCTGGCAAATCCACCTGATCGAGGACTACACCGGCCCGGATAGGGTCAAGGGCAGCGCCATGATTGTGCGCATTCACCACTGCATCGCCGACGGCATTGCCCTGATTTCGGTGACCATGTCGCTGGTCGATGGCGGCGCACCACCGCCCGAACGGCGCAAAAAAGACGCTGCCGCCACCAGCGCCGAGGACTGGATTGCCGAGACCCTGCTCAAGCCCTTCACCCACATGACCGTCAAGGCGCTCGACGCCGTCGGAGAAGGCGCGTCCCGTTCGCTGGGCATGCTGGAAGAACCCAAAAAAGGCCTGGCTGATGGGATCGAAAAAGGCCTGAGCGGCTCACTGGACATGGCCAAGGTGCTGCTGCAGGTGCTCAAAGACGGAGCAGCACTGGCACTGATGCCGGACGACTCCAAAACCCGGCTCAAGGGCAAACCCGGCGGGGCCAAAAAAGTCGCCTGGTGCGAGCCGATTCCGCTGGAAGAAGTCAAGGCGGTGGGCAAGGCGCTGAACTGCTCCATCAACGACGTGCTGCTGAGCTGTGTGGCCGGGGCGCTGGGCGCCTACCTCAAATCGCATGGCGACGACGTGAGCGGCCAGGAAATCCGCGCCATGGTGCCGGTCAACCTGCGGCCCCTGGACCAGGCCTACAAACTGGGCAACCGCTTTGGTCTGGTGCCGCTGGTACTGCCGATTGGTGTCGAAAACCCGATTGAGCGCGTGTACGAGGTGCGTCGCCGCATGGCCACGCTCAAGGGCAGCTACCAGCCCCTGCTGGCCTTCAGTCTGCTGGCTGTGGCGGGCCTGTTGATCAAGCCTGCGCAAGACGCGCTTTTGAGTCTGTTCGCCAAAAAAACCACGGCGGTCATGACCAACGTGCCTGGCCCGCGTGAAAAGCTCAAATTGTGCGGCAGCACGCTGGAGCAGAGCATGTTCTGGGTGCCGCAGTCAGGCGACGTGGGGCTGGGCGTGTCGATCTTGAGCTACGGCGGCGGCGTGCAGTTTGGCGTGATCACCGACAGCACCCTGTGCCCGGACCCGCAGCAGATCATTGACGAGTTTGTGCCGGAGTTTGCCAAGCTGTCGATCGTGACCTTGATGCTGCCCTGGGGGGACTGAGGTAATTGTTCGGGTGTCAACGCAAGAACATCCATCGCAAAGACGCAAAAGCGCAAAGAACGCGAAGGTAGAAAAATTTAATTGATCCGGCCCGGTGAAGTATTCATTTTCCGTTCGGGCTGAGTTTGGCCTGTC
>JBBRMH010000323.1:0-2036 GCA_038230935.1 Burkholderiales bacterium
CGTTCGTCCAGCGAATCAATGACCGAGCCGTTTTCAAGGGCAACCGCTTCTACGGTTGCCATGAATTCAAGGTGCTCACGCTGGGCGTTGTTCACCAGCGCAATGGCGGGCCGGGTCAACCCGGCCAGACCGGCGATCTCGCCGGGGTGGTTCATGCCGAGTTCGACCACACCGATCTGGTGCGCAGGCTTCAGGCGCAAAAGCGTCAGGGGCACGCCAATGTCGTTGTTAAAGTTGCCTTCAGTCGCGAATGCTGCGTTTAGCTTCCAGGCGCGCAGGATGGACGCAATCATCTGGGTGACTGTGGTTTTGCCATTGCTGCCTGTCACCGCAATCAGGGGCAGGTCAAACTGCGACCGCCAGAGTGCTGCCAGTTGCCCCAACGCCAGTTTTGAATCACTGACCTCCAGACCGGGCAGGCCCGCCTTGCTCAGGCCGTGGTGGGCGATGGCAGCCGTTGCGCCACTGGCCCTGGCCTGGGCCAGAAAGTCATGGGCATCGAAGTTATCGCCCTTGAGCGCCACAAACAAGTCACCACCTTGAAGCGTTCGCGTGTCGGTGTGAACGCGGTTGATGCTGGTGTTCCCGTCACCGATCAATAGAGCGGGTATTTGCCCAGCAGCGAGCCAGTCGTGGGCTTGCTGCACGGTCATCATGCTGCAGCTCCCGCGTCAGTCAAACGGCGCGTATCGAGCGCCGTCCGGGCATGCAGCACGTCAGAAAACGGGTGCTTCACCCCGTCGATGTCCTGATAGGTTTCATGCCCCTTGCCAGCGATCAGCACCACATCGAAGGGTTGTGCCTGGGCCACGGTCTGCGCAATGGCCAGTGCCCGGTCAGCCTGCACATGAACCCTGTTCCTGCGCGTCAGCCCCTGAAGGATATGGTCGATGATCACACTTGGGTTTTCATGGCGCGGGTTGTCGCTGGTCACCACCAGCTGGTCTGCGTTTTTCTGTGCTGCAGCGGCCATCATCGGGCGTTTGGATACATCCCGGTCACCGCCACAGCCAAACACACACCACAGCTGGCCGCCCCGGCTACTGGCCACACCCCGCAGTGCGAGCAATACTTTTTCAAGCGCATCGGGCGTGTGGGCGTAATCAACGGCGACCAGAGGCTGCCCGGCCACAGCCAGGGTTTCAAGCCGGCCCGGCACAGGCGGCAAACCACTGGCAGCCGTGGCGGCATCGTGAAGAGAAATACCCAGGGCGCGCATCGCAGCGATCACACCTAACAAATTTGACACGTTGTACAAACCCACGGTTGGCAGGGCAACCGGGTACCGCTGCGCGCCCTCGACCACCTCAAAGGCCAGCGTCTGCGTGCCTTGACAGATAGCCTGCGCCTGCAGGCGTGCTGGTCCTTGAGCCGAAACCGTCCAGGTGTCCAGCGGAGACTTCACCAGCGCAGCATTCAGTGCAATACCTTGAGCGTCATCCACATTGATCACAGCAGCCTGGAGGCCGGGCCATGAGAACAGTGACTCCTTCGCAGCCCAGTAGGTCTGCATGGAGCCGTGGTAGTCCAGATGGTCTTGCGTGAAGTTGGTGAACAGGGCGATATCGATCTGCGTGGCATCGAGGCGATGCTCTGCCAAGCCAATCGAGGAGGCTTCCAGGGCGCAGGCGACAAAACCCTGGTCTGCAAAACTGCGCAGTTGTTGCTGCAGCAACACCGGGTCAGGTGTGGTCAGGCCATTGGGCACCAGCGCATCGGGTGCGCCAACGCCCAGCGTGCCCACCACCCCACACTTGCGGCCCAGGCAGCCCAGCGCTTGAGCCAGCCACCAGGCGGTTGATGTTTTGCCATTGGTGCCCGTGACCGCGATGACTTGCAGCTGCTTGCTGGGCGCGTTGAAGTAGTCTGCAGCGATAGATGCTGTTGTCGCTTTCAGCCCAGAGTAGGCGGCAATCCGCTCATCTGAAAAGCCGAAGCTTTCGACATCCAGCGCTTCAACCAGGCAGGCACTGGCACCGGCTGCCAGCACATCCCACACATAGCGACGGGCGTCCGTCGCAGCACCCGGCCAGGCA
>JBBRMH010000324.1:0-1807 GCA_038230935.1 Burkholderiales bacterium
GCGTGTAGATGTCGAGGTCGTTGGTCGGCTCGGCGAGCACCAGCACGTTGGCGGGGCGCGCGAACAGGCGTGCCAGCAGCAGGCGGTTACGCTCGCCGCCGCTCAAACAGCGCACGGGGGAGCGGGCGCGCTCGGGGCTGAACAAAAAATCGGTGAGGTAGCTTTTAACGTGCTTTTTCTGGCCGTTGATCTCGACCCACTCACTGCCGGGGCTGATGAAATCTTCCAGCGTCGCGTCCAGGTCGAGTGCGTCGCGCATCTGGTCAAAGTAGGCGACCTGCAGATTGGCACCCTGGCGAATTTTGCCGGGGGGTGTGGTCACGTCCGGCAGGATTTCCCCCAGAATAAGCTTGAGCAGTGTGGTTTTGCCCGCACCGTTGGGGCCCAGCAGACCAATTTTGTCGCCACGTAGCAGGGTGCCGCTGAATCGGTTGACGATGATCTTTTCTGCGCCTGGATGTCCATAGCTTTTGGAGACCTCGGTGAGTTCGGCCACGATCTTGCCGCTTTTCTCGCCACTGGAGACATCCAGGTTGACGCGGCCCACTGCGTCGCGGCGCGATGCGCGGCCATCCCGCAATACTTCGAGCCGGCCAATACGGGCCACGCTGCGGGTACGCCGGGCTTCAACACCTTTGCGAATCCAGACCTCTTCCTGTGCCAGCAGCTTGTCTGCTTTGGCGTTGATCACGGCTTCCTGCGCCATCTGCTCTTCTTTTTGCACCAGGTACTGGGCGAAGTTGCCAGGGTAAGTGAGTAGTTTGCCGCGGTCAAGTTCAACAATGGCAGTCGCTACCTGGTCCAGAAAGGCCCGGTCATGGGTGATGGTGATGATGCTGCCGTTGAAGTTGATCAGCAATTCCTCAAGCCAGGCGATGGAGTCCAGGTCAAGGTGGTTGGTAGGCTCGTCAAGCAGCAGCACATCAGGTTTGGCCACCAATGCCTGGGCCAGAGCGACGCGTTTTTTGGTTCCGCCTGAGAGTGAGCCGACGATGGCGTCTTTATCGAGGTGCAGGCGGTGCAGGGTTTCTTCAACACGCTGCTCCCAGGTCCAGCCGTCAAGAGCTTCAATTTCAGACTGCAGCGCATCAAGGTCGGTATGCTCGTCGGCCGCCAGATACATCTCTACAACATGCCGGGTTCTGGCCAGGCCTGCACTCGCCGCTACGAACACAGTGGCGTGCGGGTCAAGGCTGGGCTCTTGCGGTACGTAAGCAATACGCAGGTTCTGCTGCAGTTGCAGGGTGCCATCGTCAGGCTTTTCAAGGCCGGCAAGGATTTTGAGCAAAGAAGATTTGCCAGTGCCATTGCGACCAATCAGGCCAATGCGCTGGTTGGTTTCGAGTGAAAAATCTGCGTGGTCCAGCAGTGCGACGTGCCCAAAAGCGAGTTGAGCGTCAAGAAGGGTAATGAGTGCCATATATAGAGACGATTATCCGATGCTGGGCGAACGAAGTTGCCAGGCGCGCCTGGCTGATAGCGTGAGAGACTAGCTTTTTTCACAACTTAGTCACAAGCCTTTGCCCAGAGCGGTAAACCGTGATACAATGGCAAGCTCCGCTGATAAAAATGCTCTGTAACAAGGCAAGGCAATCAACGGAGGGAAGTTGAAAAATTTCAAAAATTATTCAAAGGTGTTATACCAAGTTGACGCATTCAAAAGACACATCGTTGAACATGATATTCAGACGGTGTGCAACTTACTAAATAAAAGCTGATTTGCTCTATGAATTCGATGGACTGTTCCTGGAACAGTCCGTCAAACAGTTATGCCTGATGACCATAGCAAGTTGGTACCACTCCTTCC
>JBBRMH010000325.1:0-1729 GCA_038230935.1 Burkholderiales bacterium
CGGATGGATACGCCATTAAACATTCTTGCGTGGCGCGCCCTATGCCTGCGCCAAGTCTGGCCCGCGAAACTCCATCACAACATTAACAACCCAGGAGGTTTCCTCATGAACACACTGACTGCAACCACACCGCCCCACACCATGCCCACAGACAGCTGGCTCAACAAAGTCCCGCAAGTCACGCTGTCGTTCTGGGTCATCAAAATCATGTGTACCACCGTGGGCGAGACGGGCGCTGACTACCTGGCCGTCAATGCCGGTCTGGGCCAGACTGCAACCCGCATCGGCATGACATCGTTACTGATTGCCGCATTGATAGTGCAGCTGCGCAAGCGCTGCTACACGCCGTGGATTTACTGGCTCACGGTGGTGCTGGTGAGTGTGGTCGGCACGCAAATTACCGACTTGCTCACCGATGGCCTGAGTGTCAGCCTGTATGTCAGCACGTCAGTGTTTGCCGCGCTGCTGGCTGGCATTTTTGCAGTCTGGTATGCGGTGGAGCGCACCCTGTCCATTCACGACATTTTCACGCGCAAACGCGAGCTGTTTTACTGGTCGGCCATTTTGTGTACCTTTGCACTGGGCACGGCTGCGGGTGACCTGGCCATCGAGGCGCTGGGCCTGGGCTTTACATGGGGTCTGGTGGCTTTCAGCGCCATGATTGCTGCCACCTGCACGGCCTGGCGTCTGGGTGGCAACGCGGTGCTGACGTTTTGGCTGGCTTACATCCTGACGCGGCCTTTGGGCGCGGCGCTGGGTGACTTGCTGACGCAGGCCAAGACTTACGGCGGCCTCGGGCTGGGTGCGCAGTGGACCAGCGTGCTGTTTCTGACGGTCATCGTCGTGCTGGTGGCCAGAGAGCAAATGGCCATGAACGGTCAGGCCCAAGGCGTTGTTGCCCGCTAGGGGGCCATGCGCGTCCCGTACCCCTCCCACACCATTCACCATCATTCACCCCCATTCACCACAACTTGACAAACGAATCATGAAGTCTTTCAAACCACTCATCCGTGGCGTTGCCGCCCTGTCCGCCATCGCCCTGCTGGCCTTGACTGCTGCCTGCTCAAAACCTGCTGGAACGCTCCCGGCTGTCAACAGCCCTGCCGCCGTAGCGCCAGCATCAACCGCCACGCCTGCAACCGCTACCGCCAGTAGCGCCTCCAAACTGGGCGATTTGTCGGCCTTTCGCAGCGTGGCTGCCGATGTGGTCAGCACGGTGGACAAAGGCGATTTGCCAGCAGCCAGGGCGCGTATCAAAGACCTGGAAGTCGCCTGGGACTCTGCCGAGGCTGGTTTGAAGCCACGCGCCGCGCAAGACTGGCACCGGCTGGACAAAACCGTTGACAAGGCGCTCACCACACTGCGGGCCGATACGCCCAACCAGGCTGACAGCCAACAGGCACTGGCCAATATGATCCAGACCATGGACCAGTTGAGCGCAGGCCGATAAAACAACTTCAGCTCCGCCAGGCTGAACGCCCAGGTCAGCCCGTGTTGACGCATACTTTGAGAGCAGCACACTACAGGAGGCATGCATGCGGGTATTGCTGGTTGAAGACGATGCCATGATTGGCGAGGCGATTGAGTCGGCTTTGAAAGACGCGTGTTACGCCACCGACTGGGTAAAAAATGGCCAGACCGCGCTCACGACGCTGGGCTGCCAGCACTATGACCTGGTGCTGCTTGACCTGGGCCTGCCCGGCAAGGATGGGCTGGAGGTATTGAGCAG
>JBBRMH010000326.1:0-1720 GCA_038230935.1 Burkholderiales bacterium
AGCTGGTGGCGCACTGTTTGATTGGGCCAGAGGCATAATTGCCTTGATTTCTGAGGCAAACAGCACCTGTTCGCCATCGTCCAGCACATACAGGGGCTTGACGCCGATGCGGTCCCGCACCAGGTACATCGCGTCCTGGCGCGCGTCGTCAATCGCAATTGCGAACATGCCGTTGAGTTTTTTGATGCAGGCGATGCCTTCGCGCTCGTACAACCGCAAGATCACTTCGGTGTCTGACGCGGTTTTGAGCTGCACACCCTGCTGGCGCAGCTCGGCGGCCAGCTCAATATAGTTGAAGATCTCGCCGTTTTGCACCACGGCGATCTGGCCGTCATCACTGACAAACGGCTGGTGGCCACCGCCAATGTCAATGATGGACAGCCGCCGGTTGCCCATGCCCACGCCGCGCTGCGGCTGGTGCCAGATGCCTTCGTCGTCCGGCCCTCGATGCACCAGTTTTTGCGCCGAGTTGCGCAGGGCGGCGTCCGGCAGCGGCTTGCGGGCGCGACTCCAGTAGCCAAAAATGCCGCACATCAGTTGCTCCCCTTGCCGCTCAGTCGGGCCAGCGTCCACCACATGATTTTCATATCCAGCCAGATGCTGACAGTTCGGGTGTAAGTCAGGTCCAGGTCAAGACGTTGTTTTTCAGTCCCCTCGGAACGGATTTTGGCCTGGGCCAGACCGGTGATACCCGGCTTGACACTGCAGCGCTGCGCCCAGTCAGCGTCGCTGTACAAGCCGCGTTGCGCCGGTACATCAGGCCGGGGGCCGACCAGGCTCATGTCCCCGCGCAGCACGTTGATCAGCTGGGGCAGCTCATCCATGCTGGTGCGGCGAATGAATTGGCCCACGCGGGTGATACGGGCGTCGTTGGCGGCTGTGAAATAAGGGCCGGTGGCAGCGGCATCTTGGTGCATGCTGCGAAATTTCAGCATGTTGAATTCACGTCCCTTGAGGCCCAGGCGGGTTTGCTGAAACAGCACCGGCCTGCCGCTTTCAAGCGCAATGGCCAGGCCCGCCAGCAGCAGCAGCGGGGCCAGCACCAGCAAGGCTGCGAGCGCAATCAAAATGTCGAGTAAACGCTTCACGCGGTCTGCCTTTCCTGGCCAGCCAGCCCGGCCAGTTGCCTGATCAAGCCCGCTACCCGGAGCCGGTCAGCTTCGATGGCAGCTGGGGTACGCAGCGCCAGTGCACGTTCGGCCTGCCGCAATTCGGCCACGGCTTGCTCGAACGGGGTGGCTTCGTCGGCGCGGTTAAAGGTACGCGACAAAATCACCGCCTGCGAGCCCAGCCGCAGGTGTTCGGCCAGCACATCCTGGCCAGGCAGCAGTCCTTCATTGACCCGCGCAATGCCACCAAAACCAAAGCGCAGGCCGTGCTGGCGCGCTGCAGTTGCCACGCGGTCCACATGGCCCAGCACCAGCGGCTCGAACATGAAGCGGCAGCCTAGAGACACATGCAGGTCATTCAGGCCAACAAACACTTCCATACTGCCCGGCGTGGTGATCCAGTCGTCCAGACAAGCCAGCGCACCGGCGGTTTCAAGCAGCGGCACCAGCGGCACACGGCCAGCCACAACCGCTGCAAATTCACGCAACTGCGCCGCGCTGGCAAACATGGGCAGCATGATCAGGTCAGCGCCTTGCGCAATCACCTCGTCCACCTCGGCTTTCGCGGCTGCGGCCTGCGATCCGTCGTAAGGGTTCACGCGCACCATCAA
>JBBRMH010000327.1:0-1711 GCA_038230935.1 Burkholderiales bacterium
CCCGCCGAATGCCGGCAACATTGGCAGTGCCGCATACCTGTCAGTTTTTGAGTCGATGTTTCACACATTGACCGCCATGAAAGCGCAGGGTTACGCAGTCGATGTGCCAGAAAGTGTCGATACGCTGCGGGACAGCATTTTGATTGGTAACGCAGCGCAGTATGGCGCTGATGCCAACGTACACACGCTCATCAGCGCGGATGAACATGTCAAACGCGAGCGCTGGCTCAAGGAAATCGAAGCCCAGTGGGGTCCGGCTCCCGGCAAGCAACTGAGCAACGGCAGTGCCATCATGGTGCTGGGCAAACAGTTCGGCAATGTCATGGTTGCCGTGCAGCCCTCGTTCGGCTACGAAGGCGACCCGATGCGCCTGCTGTTTGAAAAAGGCCTGTCGCCCACCCACGCGTTTTCTGCTTTCTACCGTTATCTGCGCGAAGACTTCAAAGCCAACGCGGTACTGCATTTCGGCACCCACGGCGCGCTGGAATTCATGCCAGGAAAACAAAGCGGCATGTCTGGAAATTGCTGGCCTGACCGCCTGATTGATGATCTGCCCAACATTTACCTGTACGCGTCAAACAACCCTTCCGAGGGTGCCATTGCCAAGCGCCGCTCAGGCGCAACGCTGATCAGTTACCTGACACCGCCAATTGCACAGGCTGGTTTGTACAAAGGGCTCAATGACCTCAAGGCCTCCATTGAGCGCTGGCGCAGCATGGACCCACACGCAGCCGACCGGGGCGAGTTCGCCGCATTACTTCAGTCGCAGGCGGCGGAGCTGAATCTTGCCGAAGCAGCCCCTTTGTGGAATGCAGCACCAGAAGGTGATGCCGACGCGCGTGTAGCAACACTCGCCGAGCAAATGCTTGAACTGGAATACACCCTGATCCCCCACGGTCTGCATGTGGCTGGTCGTGCGCCGAGCACTATGGAGCGCGTTGATATGCTGCTGGCCATGGCCGACGCATCGCACGGGCAACAATTGCCCCGCGCTGCGGTTGAATCGCTGGTGGCTGGCCATACGGTTGAACAGGCACTAAAAGCGGGCGCCATGGGCCATGACGACACGTTCAAGACCATACTGACAGAGCTGCGTGATGCCAACGCCATGCTGGCCATCGACACAGAAGTGGGGGCCATGTTGCGCGCCCTGGATGGCCGCTACATTCGTCCGGCACCCGGTGGTGACATTTTGCGCACGCCTGCAGTTCTGCCAACCGGGCGCAATATGCACGGCTTTGATCCTTTCCGCATACCGAGCAGTTTTGCGGTGAGAGATGGTGCCAAACAGGCCCAGCTGCTGCTTGATCGCCACATGGCGGACGGCAACGCGCTACCGGAATCAATAGCGATGGTTCTGTGGGGCAGCGATAACCTTAAAAATGAAGGTGCGCCGATTGCCCAGGCTTTGGCACTGATGGGAACACTGCCCCGTTTTGACAGTTATGGCCGGCTCGCTGGTGCCACTCTGATTCCTCTGGCTGAGCTGGGCAGGCCGCGTGTCGATGTCGTGATCACCTTGTCTGGCATCTTCCGCGACCTGATGCCGCTGCAGATCAAGTTGCTGGCCGAAGCCGCCTTTCTGGCTGCGTCAGCAGATGAGCCGCTTGAAATGAACTGGATTCGCAAGCATGCGCTGGCTTACCAGCAAGAGCATGGCTGCACGCTTGAGATTGCTTCTCTGCGGGTCTATGGCAACGCAGAAGGTGCG
>JBBRMH010000328.1:0-1704 GCA_038230935.1 Burkholderiales bacterium
CCTTGCTGAGCGCCTGTTCTATGAACTCAGGTGAACGTTGATTTCTTTGCATTTGGTGTCGCTCCGTTGCGGATCATCCGCGAGAAAGAGGAGCGACAACTAGTCTGACGCAGGGGGGGATGGACTTACCCTGATTCCACGGACACAACGGGACTACGTTTTCTGAACGGTTGTTGATGGAATTGGATTGTTGATATTCGCAGGCGCAGGGTTATCCAAGGGGCTTGCCTGTGGACAAGGCGACGGTCCTTTCGCAGGCCCTTGAGGCGGCTTGTCCACAGGTGCGAAGCACCCGTTGGGTAACCCGTTAGTGGTCGCGCTATCGATGGCTGAGCTTTGCTTTTTCAACGCCTTCTCGAAGTTCACAGGCGACTTGTGGCCCAAGCCGCTGTGTCGGCGGCGCGGGTTGTACCAGCTTTCAATCCACGTGAAGATGGCCATGCGCGCTTCAGCGAAAGTCTTCCATGTGCGTCGATCGATTAACTCGCATTCCAGGCTGGCAAAGAAGCTCTCGGCCATGGCGTTGTCGTAGGCATCACCCACGCTGCCCATCGAAGGGCGCACGCCCATCTCTTTGCAGCGCTTGCCGAATTCCAGGCTCGTGTATTGACTGCCCTGATCGGAGTGGTGGATCACCCCCAGACCGGTTGCGTCGGGCTTGCGCGTGAACAGCGCCATGTTCAGCGCCGCGACCACCAGATCGGCTGTCTGCCGTTGGCCGAAGGCCCAACCGACGATCTTGCGGCTAAAGACATCCAGCACCACGGCCAGGTAGCCGAAGCCCGCCCAGGTCGGGATGTACGTCATGTCAGCCACCCATAGTTGGTTGATGGCGCTTGCCACAAAGCGCCGCTGCACCAAGTCCGGTGCGCTTTGGCGGTCTTTGTCGCGCTTGGTCGTGACGCACCAGCCGCGACGGCGGCTGACCCCGCGCAGCCCGTGCAACCGCATCAGTCTGGCGATACGGTTGCGCCCGGCCGCGACACCTTGCTCGCTGAGCTCTGCGTGGATGCGCGGCATGCCGTAGGTGTCGTCACTGGCGTGGTGAGCCTGTTTGATGCCTTGCAGCAGCACCGCGTTGGCCTGGGCCCGAGTGCTGGGTGCACGATCAAGCCAGTCGTAGAACCCGCTGGGCGATACGCGCAGCGTCTTGCACAGGGCACGCACGGGAAGTTCGGCCTGGTTCGCCTTCACGAGTTCGTAGACGGCATAAACGTCTTCTCGCTTTTGCCTGCAAACCAGGCCGTAGCCTTTGCCAAGATATCGCGCTCCATTTGCACTTGCTTGAGCTTGCGGCGAAGCTCCTGCAGCTCATGACGCTCGGTAGCTGACAGCGGGGCATCGGCGACGCCGTTGGAAGTTGCGTTGGCATCGCCATCGCGATTGCCGTCAGCTTGCCTGACCCAGGCGTGAATGCTGCTGACGTTGCAGCCGAACTCCCGAGCCAGCGCAGTGGGCTTGCGCCCGGCTCGAACCAGCTCAATCATTTGTTGACGAAACGCGACCGGATAGGGTGGCTTGGTGATGGGCATATCGGACTCCTTCTCAAGTTGAAAAAGTGTCCGCGAAATCGGGGTAACTTCACTACAGTGTTTTCGATCCATTGATGAAGGAGCGGGTTGAACGGCGGGGCAATGTTGAAAGCGGGCTGCGCCAGGCGCTGCTGGAAGGCGAGCTGTTTGTGGTTTATCAACCAATCATCGA
>JBBRMH010000329.1:0-1679 GCA_038230935.1 Burkholderiales bacterium
CGGCACTGAGTGCCAGCTGGCGAACAATGTCTTGCGCCTCGGGCTGTCTCAAGTCGAGCGCGACAGAGCGTTTGTTGCGTGACTGCACCTGCCACCAGACCGAGGTGCCGTCTTTGAGCAGCCGCCACTTGCGCAGCGGGTCACCGCCTTCTGGCGCTTCAATCTTGATCACGTCAGCACCAAAGTCAGCCAGCGTTTTGGCAGCAAACGGCCCGGCGATCAGCTGGCCCAGCTCCAGCACCTTCAGGCCAGTCAGGGGGCCTGAACTGGGCGGTGCGTCAGGCGGTAAAGAGGTCGCCATGGTGGGCAAGCTCAGGTCTTTTTGACAGCTGGTTTTTTCGCTGCCGTCTTTTTGGCGGGGGCCGCGCCCGCTGCGTCAACCTTGGCTGCGTGGGGTGTTTTGTGGGTTTTGGGGCTGGTGCCGCCACTGGCAATCAGCGCGTCCAGATTTTTCACAATCTCGCCTTCGATCTTGTCCTTGAACGCCCCGAGTAAAAAGCCCAGTTTGGCCTGCAATGTAAACGTGAGCGCGGTCACGGCCAGCGTGCCTGTGACGCCAGAGCGTTTGAAGCTGACTTCGTCCACTGTCGCGCCTTCTGCGTAAGTGCATTGCATGTCGAATTTTTCTTCCGCCTGTTCGGCCCATTTAAAGGCCGTCTTGCGGGCTTGCGCCAGGCTCATGCCGTGTTCGCGTTCGATGTGGATGTCTGCCATGAATGTCTTTCTGATCAGTTTGTTTTTAAAGCCTGGTGGCGCTGGTCTTGCGGCAACGCGGCCAGTTGTTTGACTGCATCATAAAACCGTTGCCAGTTGCCGCCTTCTCGCGCAAACAGCGCTTCAAAGCCGGGCACCAGTTCATCGTAGGCGGCCTGTGCGCCAAAAGCGGCGTTGTTGGCGCGCGCCACCCACGGGTCATAGCCCGCATAGCCGCCCCAGCTGGCCTTGAGCTCGGCATAGCGGTCTCTAAAATTCTGCATTGCTATTTTTTTCATAGCTACCTGCGCAGGAAACACCTGGGCTGGAGCCTCTTTTGACTCATAAATGGCAGCCAGTTCACGACGTGTAGCCAGCGCCAGCGCCCGAAATTGTTGCCGCCGCTGGTCAAACCCGGCGTACTGGGTGCGGGCTGCGTCGCTGGCGTAAGTGGCCAGCCAGCGCTGGCCGCCCAGGCGCTCCACCGCCGTGGCAAACGACTCGTTGAACATGGTGTCACCGGCGGCATACATCACCTGGTGCGACAGCTCATGAAACACCAGCCGCGCCAGCTCGCCTTCAGGGTAGTTGATAAACGTGCTCAGCAGTGGGTCGCCCCCGGCCCAGTTCATCCAGCCCAATGTAGAGTACGCCGGCACGCCATAGACGCTGACTTCCAGCCCCTGCGCTGCCAGTTGTGCGGCCTCGGCGCGGGCGTCCTGCTCGTTGAAGTAGCCCCGGTAACCGACGCAGCCGACCACCGCAAAGCACCAGGTGTTCAGCCTCAAGGACAGCTCGGGTGCTGCCACCACGTTCCACACCACGGCACTGCGGTGCAGATCGGCGTAGCGCTGGTAGCTGGGGTTGTCGGGCAGCTTGAGCTCGGTCACGGCAAAACGGCGGATGCGCTGGCTCATGGCCAGCCGCGCCCTGAGTGGCTCAGGCGTCTTGGCGTCAGCGAGCCACTCGTCCACAGGCCGGGCGGC
>JBBRMH010000330.1:0-1677 GCA_038230935.1 Burkholderiales bacterium
CCTCATCCTCCACGCCAGCTGGGTCGTTCAGGGGGTGGTCGCGCTGCTGGTGGGTGTGTCGATTGCCAGCTGGGCGGCTATTTTCAGAAAAATTGTGGCGCTCAAAAAAGTACAAAAACTCAACGATGACTTTGACCGCGAGTTCTGGTCAGGCACCAGCCTGAATGATTTGTTTGCGGGCGCTGCCAAAAACGCCAAGCACTCCGGCTCGATGGAGCGCATTTTTGCCAGTGGCATGCGCGAGTACCAAAAACTGCGCGAGCGCCGCATCACCGACACCGGCGCCCTGATGGACGGCGCACGGCGGGCCATGCGGGCCAGCTACCAGCGTGAGGTCGATGCGATTGAAACCCATCTGTCATTTCTGGCTACGGTAGGCTCGGTCTCCCCGTACGTCGGCCTGTTTGGCACGGTCTGGGGCATCATGCATGCCTTCACAGGCCTGGCGGCACTGGAGCAGGTCACACTGGCAACCGTAGCTCCCGGTATTGCGGAGGCGCTGGTCGCCACTGCGATTGGCCTGTTTGCAGCGATTCCAGCCGTGGTGGCCTACAACCGCTTCTCGCATGACATTGACCGGACTGCCAACAAGTTGGAGACTTTCATTGAAGAGTTCTCCAATATTTTGCAGCGCAATCTGGGCGCTCAATCAGCGTCTGGGCATTAGTACCCCAACGCAGAAGTAGAGGAGCACAATGAAAGTGATGGATTCGCCCTCAGGGCAAGGCGCAAAACGCAGCCATAGCTGTGGCTGTGGCGAGGCTTTGCAACGCCGCCATGAGGGCGAAGACGCGCTTTCATGCGCCGATACTTCTGGGGTGGGGTACTAGCCATGCCCGCCATCAATTCAAGAGGCCGGGGCCGCCGAACCATCAGCGAGATCAATATGGTGCCGTTCATCGACGTGATGCTGGTGCTCTTGATCATTTTCATGGTCACAGCGCCGCTGATCACGCCCAGCATGATTGCACTGCCCAAGGTGGGCAAGGCATCCGGCCAGCCGCAGAACCCGATACAGATCATGATTGGCAAAGACGAGGCGCTTCAGATCAGGTTCAAAAAAGACGCGCTGCCCAGCACGGTTGCGAATGTTGCCAGTGACATCGTGAAGCTGGAGCCCAAGGTCAAAAGCACGGCATCCGGCGAGCAGGCGGTGCCGGTCGTCATCAGCGCCGACAAGTCCATCAAATACGAAACCGTTGTACAGGTCATGGACAAGCTGCAAAAAGCCGGCGTGGTGCGTATTGGTCTGTCGGTGCAGACCAGCAACGCCAGCCGCTGAGCCTGCTGTAACCTCAGGCCTGCAACCCGCCCATGCCCAGCGCCTTTGACCGTATTGAATTTGCCCCGCCCAGCGGTAAAGGCTCGGTGCGGGCGTTTGCGCTGGCACTCCTGGTGCATGCGCTGCTGATTGCGGCACTGACCTGGGGCGTGAACTGGAAGCGCAGTGACACGTCCATCAGCTACGAAGCTGAGCTGTGGGCGGCAGTACCCCGACAAGTCGCGCCCCGGCTGGCTGAAACCCCGCCCGAGCCCACACCCGAAGCAGCCAAACCACCGCCCGCACCGGTGCCGCCTCCACCCGCGCCGCCAGCGCCTGAAAAACCTGAAGTCAAGGCACCGCCACCACCGCCGCCCGCACCCGATGTGGACATCGCGCTGGAGCAGGAAAAAAAG
>JBBRMH010000331.1:0-1671 GCA_038230935.1 Burkholderiales bacterium
GGCTATCGGCCTTTTCCATTCAATTTTCTGTTTTCAGCCATGCCATTGTGCGGCCAGGACAAGGGCTGCCAATTGCGACGAATGGCGTTGTGGGACAGGGTTTTCGATAGGGCAGTCACCCCATCAGCATATTTATAATTAAGGTGTTAATTTCTGTAAATTTGATAAATAAAAAATCTAATTTGAATTTATCAATTTTACCTCTGTCACTGAGTTGAAGGGGTTGCGCGTTTGCAAACCCGTGGATTCATTGCCTCTTCAAACCAACACAAGAGCCCAAACCGTGAACGCGTTCTCCAGACTCTTCTTCAGGCTTTTAGGGTGTTTGTGCGTACTGTTGTGTGCAGCAGCGCAAGCAGCGGGCAAAGCGCCGGTGCTGGTCGGTCTGGACGGCGAATTTGGCTTGGACAGCAGCACTTCCGCACAGGCCATCGAGCTGGGCTTGCGCACGGCCATCGCACAAATCAATGCCGCCGGGGGCGTGCTGGGTGGGCGTCAGGTTGAGCTGGTGACCAAGGACAACCGCTCGGTGTTGGCGCGCAGTGTCCAAAACAACGCCGAATTCGCAGCCATGCCCAACCTGGTTGCCGTATTCGGCGGGCGTTTCAGCCCGTTGGTTCTGGCGCAAGTGCAGGCGCTGAATGATGCAAAACTGCCTTACCTGGTGCCCTGGGCTGCGGCTGACCAGATCATCGACAACGGCATGCAGCCCAACTATATTTTCCGCCTGTCGCTTCGCGACGCTCTGGCCATGCCCATGCTGCTCAAATCAGCTGAACAGCGGGGCTTCGACAAGGTCGGCCTGCTTTTGATCAACACTTCCTGGGGGCTAAGCAGCCAGGCGAGCGCAGAAAAATACATGCGCGGGGTTAAAGATCAAAAGATTGTCGATATCGCCTGGTTCTACCCTCGCGAACCCCTGATCAAGCAATACAAGAAACTGGTGGATGCTGGTGCCAAGGCTGTGGTGCTGGTTTGCAATGACGATCAGGCCGAGACGCTGGTGCGCGACGTGTCCGCCCTGCCGCCAAGCCAGCGCGTGCCCATCATCAGCCACTGGGGAATCACGGGCGGTAATTTCTTCGAGCGGACTGGCACGGCGTTGCAGGACGTTGATTTTTCAGTGATTCAGACCTTCAGTTTTTTCAACGCTGACAAGCAGCAGCTGGCGCGCTTCATGAGGTCGGCAGCGCAAACCAGTGGCATCAAACGCATTGAAGACCTTCAATCGCCAGCTGGCGTGGCACACGCCTATGACCTGATGCACATTCTGGCCAAAGCCATCAAATTAGCGGGCAGCACAGAGCGCAGTGCCATTCGCGATGCGCTGGAGAAAGTGCCCGAGCACCGGGGCCTGGTCAAGCTGTATAAACCGCCGTTTAGCCCAACGCGCCATGAAGCGCTTGGGCCGGGCGAGTTACTGATGGCACGCTACAGCCGTGAAGGCGTGCTGGTGCCAGTGCAAAAATAAAGGCACGCCCCGACATGGCCCCATACCGCCTCGAAAGTCTGGCCCAACGCTTTGCCTATGCAGCAGCGGCGATGGCTGGCATCGCCATGCTGGTGATTGCAGGCCTGTCCATGTGGCTCATCAACCAGGAGCATGCCGCGTCTGTCAAAAGCCTGCTGAAAAAAGAGACTGACCTGCAGGCGGTCACCGTCAGCGACAAC
>JBBRMH010000332.1:0-1662 GCA_038230935.1 Burkholderiales bacterium
AATGCGCACGTTGTCTTCACACACGGTCTCCAGCACGTCCAGAAAGGTCGATTCGGACACCCGCTGGTTAAAGCGCGCAAAACTCAGGTCTGGCCCGATCTTTTCAACCAGCGCAGCCCGCACGCGGCTGGTCTGGGTTTTCTGCTCGGCTTCGTCCATGACCAGACGGCGACTGATGGCCTTGACCTGGCCGGGATCGTAAAACCGTATCAGATGCTGGCGCATGTCACCGCCACCAGTGTCTGTGAGCCGGGCGTTGATGCCGACCTCGAACTTCTTCAATGCCTGCTGCAGCGTATTGGCAGTGCGGTCCACCTCCCCTTTGAGGTCAGTGACTTCGGCAATGATCTCCATCAGCAGCGACTTGGCAAAACCCCAGCCTTCAGCGCGGGTGCGGTAAACATACATTTCCTGCAAAAACACACCGTGCGCATCCAGCAGGCTGTCGGGCGTGCCCAGCACGTGGCGCGACAGCAAACCCATACCGGCCCACTTTTGTGCATTGCCCAGCACCCGCGACTGGGCCTGCTCGTCAGCATTGCGGGCGCGCGCAATCTGCTCGTCACAGGCTTTCAAACGCTCGTCGAGCGACTCCAGCAGCGCAATCAGCAGGCGTGACACGTCCCATGCCGACTTGACGCCAACCTGCCACTCGTTGGCCAGCTCAAGCTCAATGCGCGAGCGGATTTCACGCGCCATGTCTTTGGCGGCCTTGAGCTTGGTGCGGTAAAACCCGGCCACACCGAGCGTTCGGTAGTCGTCCTGGTAGCGCTTCTCGCACAGTTTGGTCAACTCGTCCAGCCAGGTGGCGCGCTCACGTTCGCGCACCAGCAACTTGAAGTTGGGAATCACCGCCTCCCACTCGCCGGTAAAGGATTTCCATTTTTTATTCGTCACGTCTTCAGGAAGAATGCCCAGCGCCAGACTCAGGTGCTCGTCGGACAGCAGCCAGCGCAGCTGGGTTTCTTTTTGCTGCACAAACTCGTGAAAGTCCATCTTGCGCGGCTCGTCAATAAAACCGGATGCCGCCTGCCAGTGGTTAAAGCGCAGTTGCAACGCCGCCTGTCGGGCAAAGCTGTAGGTCAGGTATTCGCTGATTTCTTCTTCAGGAATGGCCAGCCGCTTGATGCCAAAGGCCAGAAACCGTTTGGAGCGCTCGGGCGTGCGGCCTTGCGGCGCGGTTTCGGGCGAGCCATCGCCGTTTTCGGCGTTTTCCATGCGCCCTAGCGACGCCCAGTTGACGTTGTTGACCGCCACAATTTTCTGGTACAAAAAGTCCGCCACGATGCCGGGCAAATCCTTGTCAACATCGACCGTCAGGCCGTTCTCGTTTTCATTGCCAAACACAAAGCAGCCGTTGAACGGGTCATTCAATATCAAGCGTTCTTTGACACCTGTCACGTCGTACGGTTGGTACACCCCGACCGACATCGCGTTCAGCTCGGTCAGCGCCGCAAAGCCGTTGGCGTGGTAATTACCGGTGTCCCAGTTCGGGTGCGGGTAGGCATCCGGCAGCAACGCATAAATCAGGATACGAAAGCGTTTGGAGTCAGGGTAGAGGTCACGCAGCTGGGCCACCGCGTCAATCACACTGCCTCTGCCGGTGCCGCCCGCCAGCCCGACAACGATATGAAACGTCACTTCCGTCTCGCCGCTTTGCTG
>JBBRMH010000333.1:0-1603 GCA_038230935.1 Burkholderiales bacterium
CAGCGTGGTCAGCGCCGCACTGACCATGAACGCGCCCACCGCCTCCCCCATCGTGAAGCTGCCCGTCAAGCCCGCTGTGGCCAGCACGGCGGCACCCGGTGTGGACCAGGCCACCATGACCGGCTTTTTCAGCCACAGCGAAGGCAGGGCAGAACACAGCCCCATGCCGATGCCAAGTGCCCACATCCAGGAGGCGGTTTGGGCGGGTGTGGCGTTGAAAGCCTGCGCGGCCTGAAACACGATCGCCACCGAGCTGGTAAAGCCGACCAGAACGGCTACAAAGCCTGCCGTGAAGGCCGAAAGATTGACGTCTTTGAAAAATTGCATGCCCGAATTTTGGCAGGCTTTAGGCAGTCGCAACCTGAAGGCAGCTGATGGCGCCAGGCACTGATCTGCAAGTATTTTCAGGGGCTCAGTGTCAGCTAAGTCTGCCTGCGTAATCTCCGTCTTGTGCAAATTTTTGCGCTTCTTACGGAGAATCTTCATGCATCGCTACAGCAAACTTTCCCTTCTGGCCGTCACGCTGGTGGCCGCTGGCTCCATGGCTTATGCCGCCTCAGGCGCAATGGAAAAAGACACCCTGGCTATCGCCACGGCCAAAATTTCCCTGACCCAGGCCATCACTACCGCCGAGCAGCACGCGGGCGGCAAGGCCACGCATGCCGAGTATGAAAACTCGAAACAAGGTTGGGTCTATGACGTGAAAGTGGTCAATGGAGCCAAGGTTTTTGATGTCCGGGTTGATGCCGACAAGGGCACCGTCATCTCGTCTGCTGAAGACAAGGCAGAAAATGACGACGGCGAAGACAAAGCCGATTAAATCAACCAGCATGCCGCCCCGCTCCGCCAGGGGCAGGGTGGCTTTTTTACCGACTATGGAACACCTCAACCAAACCCTCTTTTTATGGCTCACCGCACCCGTGCAGCCCGGCTGGCTGATGCTGGCCGCAGCCAAATTTTTTGGCGTGTATGCCGTTGATATCGTGCCGCTTCTGCTGGTCACGGGCTGGCTGCGCGGCGACGAGCCCAGCCGCAAGGTCTGGTTGCAGGCGGGCATGGCGATGCTGCTGGGCCTGGGTATCAACCAGCTGATCGGATTTGTGTGGCCGCACCCCCGGCCTTTCATGCTGGGGCTGGGACACAACCTTATCACCCATGCGCCTAATGCGTCTTTTCCGAGTGACCACCTGACAGGGCTGTGGGCGTTTGCATTCAGTTTGCTGATCCAGAGCCAACAGCGGAGTCAGCGCATGACCGCTGTGGCGCTGGCTTTGCTGGGCTTGCCGATGGCCTGGGCGCGCATTTATCTGGGTGTTCACTTTCCGCTGGACATGCTGGGCGCGGTGCTGGTGGCCGGTTTCAGTGCCTGGCTGGCTTTGGCTGGCGCACGGCTTTATCTGCAGTCGCTCTACCGCCTTGCCGTCAGCGTTTACCGTGCGCTTTTCAGTGCGCTGATCAAACGCGGATGGATACGCCATTAAACATTCTTGCGTGGCGCGCCCTATGCCTGCGCCAAGTCTGGCCCGCGAAACTCCATCACAACATTAACAACCCAGGAGGTTTCCTCATGAACACACTGACTGCAACCACACCGCCCCACACC
>JBBRMH010000334.1:0-1536 GCA_038230935.1 Burkholderiales bacterium
AAGCCCCTTGCGCATGAAGCCCTCGCCGCCTGACCGGACAACAGAAGGTGCAGACCAGCTTCTGCGCCGTCTTGAATGGACGGTACTTCGCCGTCTCGATGGCCTGCTGCAGGGCGACTACCGCACCCTGATGCGCGGGGCAGGCATGGACCTGGCCGACCTGCGCGAGTACCAGCACCATGACGATGTGCGCCACATGGACTGGAACGTCACTGCACGCCTGCAAATGCCGCATGTACGCGTTTTCACCGAAGACCGTGACATGAACGCCTGGTTTTTGCTGGACCTGAGCCCGTCCATGGACTTTGGCTCGGGTGAGCAGCGCAAAACCCAGGTAGCGGGTGAATTTGTTGCCGTGCTGGCACGCTTGCTTACCCGCCACGGCAACCGCGTGGGTGCCATGCTGTACGGTTCAGGCGTCGATACGGTGATCCCGGCGCGTGGCGGCCGGCAGCATGTGCTGCAGTTGCTGCACACCCTGCAAACGCGACCTGAAAGCAGCCATGCAGCAATCAGTGGGCCGACACGCCTGCATGAGCTGCTTGAATCTGCCAGCAAAGGGGTTCGGCGACGCTCGACTGTTTTTGTGGTGTCTGACTTCATCTCGGAATCCGGCTGGGACAAGCCCCTGGGCATGCTGGCCCAGCGGCATGAAGTCACAGCCGTGCGCCTGACCGATCCGCTGGAGCTGGCGCTGCCCGACCTCGGCCTGATACCGATTCGGGACACCGAAACCGGCGAACAGTTGTTGGTCGATACCTCTGACACCGGGTTTCGCAAGCGCTTTGCACGCATTGCAGCGCAGCGCGAGGCCGATCTGCGGCAATCCTTGGGGCGCGCTGGCGTTGACACGCTGGAGCTGTCAACCAGCGATGACCTCGTCAGCGCCTTGACACGCTTTACAGACTTGCGCAAGCAGCGCAGCCGGGCGGCAGCGGGCGGCACGTTTCCAAAACACCTTCAACAAGCCGCTTCAGAGAGCACACCATGACCTTCTTATGGCCCCAATTTTTATGGCTATTGCTGGCACTGCCCCTGCTGCTGCTGCTGTACATCTGGCTGCTGCGGCGCAAGAAAAAAAACGCGCTGCAATACGCCAGCCTGTCCATCGTGCGGGAGGCCATGGGCAAGGCCCAAGGCGTTCGCCGCCACATTCCACCGGCGCTTTTTTTGCTGTCTCTTGCGGCCATGCTGGTAGCGTCATCCCGGCCCATGGCTGTGGTGTCACTGCCGTCTGACAAGCAAACCATCATGCTGGCGATGGATGTGTCGGGCAGCATGCGCGCTACCGATGTCAAACCGAACCGGCTGGTGGCGTCGCAAGAGGCCGCCAAGGCGTTTTTAGCAGAGCTGCCACGCAACATCAAAGTGGGTGTTGTGGCTTTTGCAGGCACGGCCTCTGTGGTGCAACCGCCTACCCTGAGCCGCGAAGACCTGGTAGCCGCCATTGACAAGTTTCAGCTGCAACGCGGTACCGCCATCGGTAATGGCATTGTGGTGTCGATGGCCGAGCTGTTCCCGGAGGCGGGCATCGAC